>CALNEX010000069.1 GCA_939791845.1 uncultured Mediterranea sp.
CCAGCATGTCGCGCTGGATGACGCGGATGAGGCGTTCGTCCGGGTCGGTGTCCACGAACACCTTGAGGTCCATCATGGCGCGCAGGTCGGGGTCATACAGTGCCATGATGCCCTCGATGATGACCACCTCGCGCGGCTCGATGTGGACGGTTGCCGCCTGGCGCGAGCTGGTGATATAGTCATACGTGGGCTGCTCGATGCTCTCCCCGTGGCGCAGGGCGGCCACCTGGTTGCGCAACAGGGGCCAGTCGAAGGCGTCGGGGTGGTCGAAGTTGATGCTTTGCCGCTCGGCGGCGGGCACGTGGCTGCTGTCCTTGTAGTACGAGTCCTGGGGGAGGAGGACCACCTCGCCCGCGGGCAGGCTTTCGACAATCTTGCGCACGACGGTGGTCTTGCCCGAACCTGTGCCGCCTGCTATTCCTATTATCAGCATTTGTTTTTTGGTTATATGAAACAAAATCAATATTTTTGCGGCTAAAATAAGGAAGCCGCTCCGGCGGGACAAATATAGTGATAAATCAATTAAAAAAAGAAAGAAATATGGTAAAACACATCGTATTGTTCAAATTGAAGGAGGAGGCTCCGGCGGAGAAGAAGCTGGAAGCCATGCACGCCTTCAAGCAGGCCATCGAGGCACTGCCCGCCCGCATTCCCTTCATCCGCCAGGTGGAGGTGGGCCTCAATATCAATCCCGGCGAGACGTGGAGCATCGCCCTGTACAGTGAGTTTGACACGCTGGAAGACGTGAAGGCGTATGCCGTGCATCCCGACCACGTGGCCGCAGGCGCCTTGCTGGCCGAGGTGCGCGAGAGCCGTGCTTGCGTGGATTATGAAATCTGATGTCGGACGAGAAAACATGGAAATGAGCATGAAGAAATCCGTATTCTTTTTTTGTCTGCTCTTGGTGACCTTGGTGACCCGGGCGCAGATTCTGGAGCCCGTCACCTTCAAGACCGAGTTGAAGAAGGTGTCGGACGAGAAAGTGGAAATAGTGTTTACGGGCACCATCGACCCCGGGTGGCATGTCTATTCGACGGACCTGGGCGACGGGGGACCCATCTCCGCCACTTTCAATGTGGACAAGATTCAAGGTGCCGAGCCGGTGGGTAAGTTGAAGCCCGTGGGCAAGGAGGTGTCCGGTTTCGACCAGATGTTCGAGATGCAGGTGCGTTACTTTGAGAAAACGGCGCAGTTTGTCCAGGAACTCAAGCTGACGGGCGGCGCCTACGCCGTGGAAGGCTACTTGGAGTACGGAGCCTGTAACGACGAGAATTGCCTGCCTCCCACGCAGGTGTCCTTCAGTTTCCAGGGCGAAGGCGCGGGTGCTCCCGCACAATCCTTGGCGGAGGCGGACACAAAGCTTGGCGGTGAGGCCGCCAATGTGCCTGCAAGCGCCGTGTCCGGCCAGCCGGATTATTGGAAGCCCGTCATCGATGAGCTGAACGCTTTCGGCGAATCCGTCGCGCAGCGCGACCTCTCGTGGCTCTACGTCTTCGGCATGGGCTTCCTGGGCGGCCTGCTGGCCTTGTTCACCCCGTGCGTGTGGCCCATCATCCCGATGACGGTCAGCTTCTTCCTGAAGCGCACGAAGGACAAGAAGAAGGGCATCCGCGATGCCTGCACCTACGGGGCGGCCATCATCGTCATCTACGTGGCTTTGGGACTGGTCATCACGGCCTTGTTCGGCGCCAGCGCGCTGAATGCCTTGTCCACCAACGCCGTGTTCAACATCTTCTTCTGCCTCCTGCTGGTGGTCTTTGCGGCCTCGTTCTTCGGCGCGTTCGAGATTACGCTCCCTTCGAAGTGGAGCAATGCGGTGGACAGCAAGGCCGAGCAGACCACGGGCCTCATCAGCATCTTCCTGATGGCCTTTACGTTGTCGCTGGTCAGCTTCTCCTGCACGGGTCCCATCATCGGCTTCTTGTTGGTGGAGGTGTCTACTACGGGCAGCATCGTGGGGCCTGCCATCGGCATGTTCGGCTTCGCCTTGGCCTTGGCCTTGCCTTTCACGCTCTTCGCCCTCTTCCCCTCGTGGTTGAAGTCCATGCCCCGGTCGGGCGGCTGGATGAACGTCATCAAGGTGGTGCTGGGCTTCATCGAACTGGCTTTTGCGCTGAAATTCCTCTCGGTGGCCGACCTGGCTTATGGCTGGCACATACTGGACCGCGAGACGTTCCTCGCCTTGTGGATCGTGCTCTTCGGCCTGCTGGGCTTCTACCTGCTGGGCAAGCTCAAGTTCCCGCACGATGACGACGACACCAAGGTCAGCGTGCCCCGTTTCTTCCTGGCCCTGGCTTCGTTGGCCTTTGCCGTCTATATGGTGCCCGGCCTGTGGGGCGCCCCGCTGAAGGCCGTCAGCGCCTTTGCGCCGCCCCTCCAGACGCAGGACTTCAACCTCTATGCCGACGAGGTGCATGCCAAGTTCACGGATTATGACACCGGCATGGCTTATGCCCGCCAGCAGGGCAAGCCCGTGATGCTGGACTTCACCGGCTACGGATGCGTCAATTGCCGCAAGATGGAGCTGGCCGTGTGGACAGACCCCAAGGTGAGCTCGCTCATCAATGACGACTTTGTGCTCATCACGCTTTATGTGGACGACAAGACGTCCCTGCCCGAACCCATCAAGGTGATGGAGAACGGCAAGGAGCGCACCCTGCGCACCGTGGGCGACAAGTGGAGCTACTTGCAGCGCGTCAAGTTCGGTGCCAACGCCCAGCCTTTCTACGTATTGATTGACAACGAGGGCAATCCGCTGAACAAGTCCTATTCCTACGACGAGGACATCGCCAAGTATGTGGACTTCCTGGAGACGGGATTGTACAATTACAAGGCGGGTCGTTGACGTGACGTTACAGTTGTTACAGATTACAGATAGTAAAATTGGTATTTAGTTTAGGCGTGGATTATGCGGATTTCACGGATTTATTATTAATATAGTCAATGGAATCCAGCGATTTAGAATAAAAAATATCCGTGAAATCCGCGTAATCCGCGCCAAAAATCCACCGATAAATTATCATTCACGTATGCTGGCATATACCTATATCCGTCAAGGCGAGTTCCGCCTCTTGGACAAGCCGAAGCCCATCCTGCAGGATGCGCACGATGCCATTGTCCGCGTCACCCTGGGCAGCATCTGCACCAGCGACCTGCACATCAAGCATGGCAGCGTGCCCCGCGCCGTGCCCGGCATCACCGTGGGCCACGAGATGGTGGGCGTGGTGGAGCAAGTGGGGAGTGCCGTCACCCGTGTCCGTCCGGGCGACCGCGTCACCGTGAACGTGGAGACCTTCTGCGGCGAATGCTTCTTCTGCAAGCACGGCTATGTGAATAACTGCACCGACCCTGACGGAGGCTGGGCTTTGGGCTGCCGCATAGACGGTGGGCAGGCGGAGTATGTCCGTGTGCCCCATGCCAACCAAGGGCTTGACCGTATCCCCGACGGGGTGACGGACGAGCAGGCGCTTTTCGTGGGCGATGTCTTGGCCACCGGTTTCTGGGCGGCCCGCATATCGGACATTACGCCGGAGGATACCGTGCTCATCATTGGTGCCGGGCCTACGGGTATCTGCACTCTGTTGTGTGTGATGCTGAAACACCCCAAGCGTATCATCGTGTGCGAGAAGTCTGCCGGGCGTCGTGCCTTTGTGCAGGCCCACTATCCCGATGTGCTTCTGACGGATCCGGAGACTTGTGCAGAGTTTGTCCGTGCGCACTCCGACCACGGGGGAGCCGATGTGGTGCTGGAAGTGGCGGGTGCCGATGACACCTTCCACCTGGCGTGGGAGTGTGCAAGGCCCAACGCCACGGTCACCGTGGTGGCCCTCTACGACCGTCCGCAAGTGCTTCCGTTGCCCGACATGTATGGCAAGAACCTCACTTTCAAGACCGGCGGCGTGGACGGATGCGACTGCGCCGAGATTCTCCGCCTGATAGCCGAAGGACGGATTGACACCACGCCGCTCATCACGCACCGCTATCCGCTGAGCCGGATTGAGGAGGCCTACCGGCTCTTCGAGAGCAAGGCGGACGGGGTGATGAAGGTGGCGGTTTATGAGGGATAGAAGCTAAAATGCGTTAGTTCATTTACACCTTATTATATATGGACATCCAACAGACACTCGCACGCCTCGGACTTTCCGCTCTCACCCCGATGCAGCAGGCCGCCCACCGGGCTTGGGCGGACGGTAGCGACCTTGTCCTTCTCTCACCTACGGGCACGGGCAAGACTTTGGCCTATTTGCTGCCTTTGGCGGGGGAACTCACTGCGGATTGCGCCGATGTGCAAGCCGTCATCGTCACCCCCACGCGCGAATTGGCGCAGCAGACCGCCGAGGTCTACCGTTCGCTCGGCTCCCTGCCGCCTGCCCTCTGCCTGCACGGCGGACGCCCCACGATGGACGAGCACCGGCGACTGCGCGAAGTGCATCCTGCCTTGCTCATAGCCACGCCCGGACGCTTGTGCGACCACTTGCGCAAGCTGAATTTCGACCCGCGCCGTGTGCACACCCTTGTCATCGACGAGTTCGACAAGTGCCTTGAACTGGGCTTCCGCGACGAGCTGGAGGAACTCATCTCTGCCCTGCCTGCCGTGCGTCGCCGTGTGCTCCTTTCCGCCACGGATGCGGAGGAAATCCCCGCCTTCCTGCCCTTGGCAGAGAGCGGTGCGGGCGTCTGCCGTCTGGATTTCCTGGGCACGGGGACAAATGAAGAGCGGCTGGCCCTCCGCCAAGTGGCATCGTCCGCCAAGGACAAACTTGAAACGCTTCTCCGGCTGCTTTGTGTGTTGGGCGACACTCCCTCGCTCGTCTTCGTCAACCACCGTGAGAGCGTGGAGCGCATTGCCCGCTTCCTGAAGGAGAAACGTTATCCTTGCGCCGCCTTCCACGGCGGCATGGAGCAGGACGACCGCGAGCGCGCCCTCTACAAATTTCGCAACGGCACGTCCGTGACCCTTGTCTGCACCGATCTTGCCGCCCGCGGGTTGGACATCGAAGGGGTGGGTGCCGTCATCCATTATCATCTGCCGCCTCAAGCCGATGCCTTCACCCACCGCAACGGACGCACCGCCCGCTGGACGGCCACGGGCACTGCCTATGTCATCCTTGGGCCGGAAGAGAAGCTGCCCGGTTATGTGGAGGGAGAGGTCCCTGTCTTTGCGCTGCCGGAGAAGCCTGTCCCCATACCTCGTCCCGCATGGGCTACTCTATATATAGGTAAGGGGAAACGCGACCGCTTGAGCAAGGGCGATGTGGTGGGTTTCCTCTGCAAGCAGGGAGGTTTGGGGCGCGATGACCTGGGGCGTGTGGATGTGCTTCCCCGTTTTTCCCTCGCTGCCGTACGCGCCGACCGTCTCCGCCAAGTGTTGCGGCTGGTGCAGGGAGAGAAAATCAAGGGGATGCGGACGCTCATCGAGGAAGCAAAGTAATGAATATGCAGTTTTTATGC
Source organism: uncultured Mediterranea sp. (assembly GCA_939791845.1). Lineage (GTDB taxonomy): Bacteria > Bacteroidota > Bacteroidia > Bacteroidales > Bacteroidaceae > Bacteroides. The sequence goes on from CALNEX010000069.1 coordinate 5,452, forward strand.
TGCAAATGTAACGGTTCGTCTGTTGGCGGCGGTTGTAGGTTGCAGATTGTTCGTTGCGTCCGCCGATTGTCATTTGCATATAACAATTTGGAATAAAAATCACCTATCTGCCAATAAAACGAAAGGAAAAATGGGGGTATTGCTGAAAAAATAGCAGGAAAGATTTGGTTTGACGAAATAATTCCGTAACTTCGCCCTGTCGTAAGACAACAACCAACGAAAGAAATGTTGAACTAAAACCATTTTACCTATGCAGAAACATAACTTTAATGCGGGACCCTCCATATTGCCCCGCGAGGTGATTGAGAAGACAGCACAAGCCATCCTTGACTACAACGGCTCAGGCCTTTCCCTGATGGAAATCAGCCACCGTGCCAAGGACTTCCAACCCGTGGTGGACGAAGCACGCGCCTTGTTCAAGGAGTTGCTACAGATTCCCGACGGATACAGCGTCCTCTTCTTGGGCGGCGGAGCAAGTTTGGAGTTCTGTATGGTACCCTACAACTTCCTGGAGCACAAGGCCGCTTACCTCAACACAGGCACTTGGGCGAAGAAAGCCATCAAGGAAGCCAAAGGTTTCGGCGAGGTGGTCGAGGTAGCTTCATCAGCCGATGCCAACTACACCTTCATTCCTAAAGATTATACCGTGCCCGCCGATGCGGACTACTTCCATATCACGACCAACAACACCATCTTCGGCACCGAGCTGAAGGCCGACCCCGATGTCAACGTGCCTTTGGTGGGCGATATGTCTTCTGATATCTTTTCCCGCCCCGTGGATGTCTCCAAGTACATCTGTATCTATGGCGGCGCGCAGAAGAACCTGGCTCCCTCCGGCGTGACCTTTGTCATTGTGAAGGATGATGCCTTGGGCAAGGTCAGCCGACCCATCCCCACGATGCTGAACTACAAGACGCACGTGGATGCAGGCTCGATGTTCAACACACCGCCCGTGGTGCCCATCTATGCCGCCTTGCAGACCCTCCGCTGGATCAAGGCGCAGGGGGGCATCCCCGAAATGCAGCGTCGCGCCGAAGAGCGTGCATCGTTGCTCTATGGCGAAATCGACCGCAACAAGCTCTTCCAAGGAACTGCCGCGCAGGAAGACCGTTCGCGCATGAACATCTGCTTCGTGATGGCGCCTGAATACAAGGAGTTGGAAGCTGAATTCCTGGCCTTCGCCACCGAACGTGGCATGGTGGGCATCAAGGGACACCGCTCTGTGGGCGGCTTCCGCGCATCGTGCTACAATGCCTTGCCGCTCAGCAGTGTGCAGGCACTCGTGGACTGCATGCAGGAGTTCGAGCGCAAGCATTAAGTGCGGTAAATAGGAATTTAGTTTAGGCGCGGATTACGCGGATTTCACGGATATATTATTTGTGAAACCATTGACATTCATAATTCTATGATAAAACTTAATCCGTGAAATCCGCGTAATCCGCGCCTAAAACCACTACTAATTTATCATTTAATTTTTCTCCCCATGAAAGTATTAGTCGCAACCGATAAGCCGTTCGCAAAGGTAGCCGTGGACGGCATCCGCAAAGAGATAGAAGCAGCAGGGTATGAACTCGCCCTGCTGGAGAAATATGGCGAAAAAGCCAAGCTGCTGGAGGCAGTGGCCGATGCCGATGCCCTCATCATCCGCAGCGATGTGGTGGACGCCGAAGTCCTTGACGCCGCCAAGCAACTGAAGATTGTTGTCCGTGCAGGCGCAGGTTATGACAATGTGGACCTCGCTTCTGCCACCGCCCATCATGTCTGCGTGATGAACACGCCCGGACAGAACTCCAACGCCGTGGCCGAATTGGCTTTCGGCTTGATGGTGATGGCCGCCCGCAACCTGTATAACGGCACGTCCGGCTCGGAGCTGAAAGGCAAGAAGCTGGGTATCCACGCCTACGGAAACGTGGGCCGCAACGTCGCCCGCATCGCCAAGGGCTTCGGCATGGACATCTATGCCTATGACGCCTTCCCCGCCGCCGTGGAAGCCATGAAGCAAGACGGCATCACGCCTGTGGAGAAAGCCGAAGACCTCTACGCCACGTGCAACATTGTTTCCCTGCACATCCCCGCCACGCCTGAGACGAAAGGCAGCATCGGGCATGACCTCGTGGGGCGTATGCCCAAAGGCGGCATCCTGGTGAACACCGCCCGCAAGGAAGTCATTGATGAGGAAGGCTTGCTCCAACTCTTGTCCGAGCGTACCGACCTGAAGTATATGACCGACATCATGCCCGTCCGCAACGCCGAGTTTCAGGAGAAAGCCGCAGGGCGCTACTTCTCCACGCCGAAGAAGATGGGTGCCCAAACGGCCGAGGCCAACATCAATGCCGGCATCGCCGCCGCCAAGCAAATCGTGGGTTTCCTGAAGAATGGCTGCGAACGCTTCCGTGTGAACAGATAAAAGGGAATGGCGTATGGCAACTATCAAACCCTTTAAGGGACTTAGGCCTCCACAAAGTTTGGTGGAAAAGGTGGCTTCGCGCCCCTATGACGTGCTCAACTCTGACGAGGCACGCCGTGAGGCGGAGGGCAACGAAATGTCGCTCTACCACATCATCCGCCCGGAGATTGATTTCCCAGTCGGCACGGACGAACACGATGAACGCGTGTATCAGAAGGCTGCCGAGAACTTCCAATTGTGGCAAGACCGCGGTTGGCTGGTGCAGGACAAGGAAGCACATTATTACATCTACGCCCAGACGATGAACGGCAAGACGCAATACGGCCTTGTGGTGGGCGCGTATGTCCCCGACTACCTGAACGGCGTCATCAAGAAACACGAACTGACGCGCCGCGACAAGGAGGAGGACCGCATGAAGCATGTCCGCGTCTGCAACGCCAACATCGAGCCGGTGTTCTTTGCCTATCCGGACAACGATGTGCTCAATGCCGTCATCGCCCGCTACACGGCTCAGAAACCGGTGTACGACTTCATTGCGCCGGGCGACGGCTTCGGCCACACTTTTTGGGTGATAGATGAGGAGAAGGACATCGAAACCATCACGCAGGAGTTTGCCAAGATGCCCGCCCTCTACATTGCCGACGGGCATCACCGCAGTGCGGCCGCTGCCTTGGTCGGTGCGGAGAAGGCCCAACAAAACCCGCATCATCGTGGCGACGAGGAGTACAATTACTTCATGGCCGTATGTTTTCCCGCCGGACAGTTGACCATCATCGACTACAACCGCGTGGTGCGCGACCTGAACGGCATGACGCCCCCCAAATTCCTCGAAGCCCTGAAGCGGCACTTCAACGTGGAAGAGAAAGGCACGGGCGCGCCCTATCGTCCGAATGCCCTGCATAACTTTTCGCTCTATCTGGACGGACATTGGTACTCCCTGACTGCCTATCCGGACACGTATGACGACAACGATCCCATCGGAGTGCTGGATGTCACCATCTCCTCGCACCATATTCTGGATGAGTTGTTGGGCATCAAGGACCTCCGTTCGGACAAGCGCATCGACTTCGTGGGAGGCATCCGCGGATTGGAGGAATTGAAGCATCGCGTGGATTCGGGAGAGATGGCCATGGCCTTGGCACTCTATCCCGTCAGCATGAAGCAGTTGATGGACATTGCTGACACGGGCAACATCATGCCGCCCAAAACCACGTGGTTCGAGCCGAAACTCCGCTCGGGATTGGTAATACATAAACTGGATTGAAGCAGACGTATGCCGCTCATAGAAGTTACTTCCCTCGCCGATCCTGGCGTGAAGATTTTCAGTGCCCTTACCGAGGCCCAGCTGCGCAACCGGCTGGAGCCCGATAAGGGCATTTTCATTGCTGAGAGCCCCAAAGTCATCCGCGTGGCGCTGGATGCAGGTCATACGCCCGTTGCCCTTCTTTGCGAGCGCAAACACATCACGGGTGATGCGGCGGACATCATTGCCCGCTGTGGAGACATTCCCCTCTACACGGGCGAGCGTGCATTGCTTGCCCGACTGACCGGCTATACCTTGACCCGCGGCGTGCTTTGCGCCTTGCGCCGTCCTGCGGAGCGAAGGCTTGAGGACGTTTGCGGAAATGCCCGCCGCATCGTGGTCATCGACGGGGTGGTGGACACGACCAACATCGGTGCCATCTGGAAAAGCCACGCGACTTTGCCCCTTTTGGCCAAGCAGGATTTGCCCACCTTT
>CALNEX010000070.1 GCA_939791845.1 uncultured Mediterranea sp.
AACAAAAAATGTACGTATTATTAGTTATCTTAATGTTGATTGCAGCCGTGTTGATGTGCTTCATCGTGTTGATTCAAAACTCCAAGGGAGGTGGCTTGGCTTCCAGCTTCTCTTCCTCCAACCAAATCATGGGCGTGCGCAAGACGACCGATTTCCTGGAGAAGACCACTTGGGGATTGGCTGCTTTTATGGTAGTAATCAGTATTGCTTCGGCTTATGTGTTGCCTACGGGGGCAGCCCAGGGAGACATCATCCTGGAACAAGCCCAGCAGGAGGAGAGCACGAATCCTTATAACATGCCGATCGGCACGAATGCACCGCAGGCAGAGATGCCCGCCGCCGAGACTGCACCGGCAGACACGAATGCCGCAAACTAAGGGAAAGTGCTTTCATCGATGAAATAAATAAAGGAGGGTTGGTGTCGGCAGAAGACATCAACCCTCTTTTTGTAGTTGCAAACTTATAAAACCAAACGATAATGACAGAACAATTGAAGCAGAAGCTGAACGATTCCAAGGCCACCCGCTGGGGAGCGTTGGCAATCGTGGCTTTCACCATGATGGCGGCCTATTATGTGAACGATGTGGTAGCACCGCTGAAGTCCATGCTGGAATCGGACTTGGGATGGTCCAGCAGTGATTTCGGTTTCTATACCGGAGGTTACAGTTTCCTGAATGTATTCTTCTTGATGCTGATTTGGGGCGGACTGATATTGGACCGCTTCGGTATCCGCTTCACAGGCCGCCTGGCCACCATTCTGATGGTGGCGGGCACGGCGTTGGAGTATTATGCCATGACCGGCCTTGCCGCTCCCGGTGCAGAACTGTTCGGTTGCCAGGAGATGTTCGGCTACAAGACGGGCGTGTTCGTGGCCTTTGCCGGCTACTCCATCTTCGGTGTGGGTGCCGAGGTGGCAGGCATCACGGTGACAAAGATTATCGCCAAATGGTTCCACGGCAAGGAGTTGGCCACGGCCATGGGCGTGCAGGTGGCCTTGGCGCGCATCGGCTCGCAGGCCGGCTATGCGGTGGCCATCCCGCTGGCGAGGGCTTTCAGCATCACAACGCCGGTGCTCTTGGGATTGGTTTTGCTGCTGGGCGGCTTGATAGCTTTCTTCATCTTTGCAGTGATGGATCGCAAGCTCGACAAGCAACTGGAAGCCGAGGCTGCCGTGGCCGGAGAATCGGATCCTGCCGAGAAATTCTCTTTCAGGGATGTGAAGAACATCCTGGTCAATCCGGGCTTCTGGCTGATAGCGTTGCTGTGCGTGCTGTTTTACTCTTGCGTGTTCCCTTTCCAGAAGTTCGCTTCCGAGTTCATGATCCTCAAGTATGGCATCAATGAAAACCTGGCCGGCACTTTTGCCGGACTTCCTGCTTTGGGTGCGTTGTTCCTGACCCCCATCTTCGGCGGTTACATTGACAAGCGCGGCAAGGCAGCCTCCATCATGCTGTTGGGGTCGGCCATGCTGATAGGCGTGCATTTCCTGTATGCCATCCCGGCCATCAGTTATTGGTTGGTGGCCATTGTGCTGATGATTGTCCTGGGCATTGCCTTTTCGTTGGTTCCGTCTGCCATGTGGCCCGCCGTGGCCAAGATATTCCCCGTAAGCCAGTTGGGCACGGCCTATGCGCTGATATTCTTTATCCAGAACATCGGCTTGTGGGGCATCCCCACGCTGATAGGCAAGGTGCTGGATGTTTATTGTATCGTCGGACAGGATGACAAGGGGGCAAATATCTACGACTATACCATTCCCATGTGCATCTTCACGGGCATTGCCTGCCTGTCGATGCTGGTTGCCCTCCTGCTGAAGCGGGCGGACAAGAAGTATGGCTATCAGTTGGAAGAACCCAATATCCACTAATGGAGTCCGTCTGGCAAAGTTCAATGAAGGATACGGCAAAGTTCAATCTGTTGGAGACGATCCCTGTGCGGAGCGAGCACATCGTGACGGAGTGGGAGGAGGGAAGTGTCGTGCTGGCCTATCCCCGTTTTAAGCGGGCGTGGATACGTCGTTTCTTTCTCCCCAAGGGGAGGTCTCCTTTCATCCGGGTCCACTTGGAGGAGCACGGCACGGCTGTGTGGAACTTGATAGACGGCCAGCACCGTGTGGCGGACATCATCGCTTTGCTGGCCGGACATTTCAAGGAGGAAGGGGATTATGCCCCGCGAGTCACGGCCTACTTGATGCAGTTGCAGAAAGATGGCTTCATCCGTCTGTTGGGCACAAAGAAGTGACCCATACTCATAGAGCTTAAGAGGGATTTTGGTTTTCCAAAATCCCTCTTTGCGTTTCCCCAGTGCCTCTTGGCTGCTGGTGGGCTTACTCTTGTTCCCTGTCCACCTTCAGCACTCCCCCGGTGTTAGTGTCGAACAGGACAGTCGTAGTAGAGTTCTTGTTGAACAGCACGGGGGCCAGGTACTCCACCGTGCCGAACTGTGTGACAGGCATCTCTGTCTCCAGCAAGGTCTTGTTGCCTTGTGTCAGGGTGATGCGGGCTCGTCCAGGCAGGTTATAAGCCACGCCTTCCAGCTCGTCTTTTTTCTTGTCTTTGTCTTCCTCTGCTGCCGGCAGGGGGGGAGTCTGCAGATCGACGATGCTGAGGCAGTAAGCCTCGCCTGCCAGGTCATCCTTGTCCAGCAGACCCAATTTCTGCGAGAAGCGGAACGCCACCTTGTCCTTCATCTCTGCGGGAGTAATGCTGAGGCGGACAGTTTCAGTCTTCCGGGTCCTATGCCCGGTAAACATCTCCGTCAAGGCCAGTTCCTGCAACTCCAGGTTATCCAGCATCAGCTTGAGCTGCATGCCGTCTGTCGGCGTGTTGTCCGCCTCGCCGCGCAGCAGGTCATTCCGGCTTTCACGTATATAATAGATTTCCTTGGCCACCAGCTCGGCTTTCTTGGCGGTGGAGTTGGCCAGCAGAATCTCTTCGGTCAAGAACCGGTTGGGGTCCGGCAAGGGATTCTCAGGCCTGTCGGCAGGCACTTCGGGCTGCCGGGGACGGCTTCCGCTGAACGGCAGGTTGATGGAGCGCACCACACCATCCTCTGTCAGTTCCATCAGCGGGGCAATGGTCTTGTCCTTCAGCTTGACGAAGTAGACGCGATCCTTGTCTGGCACACCCACTGCCTGCATGCGGATGTTGTCCAACGTCCAATGTTCTTCCGCCCGGGTGGAAACTTCCTTCTCCTGCAGGTATCTGTCTGCATATTGGCAGAAGGGGCCGGGGGTGTAGCCATGCCGGGTGATTTCCAGCGTTATTTCAATCTCTGTCTTGGGCAGCATGTAGGTGACGCCATAGTCCTTGCCACGCATCACGCCCACGGTGACCTCGGTCTGCGCTATGGCTGTGACACTTGCCAGCAGAGCGGCCGTAATTATCAGATTCCTTTTCATAAGCCTTGTCTTTTGGGTCCGTTGTTAGTTGGGACAAAGTTAATCAACTTCCTCTTTACTAAGGGTTTTGTTTAGTGTTTATTAACGAACACGATGCAGACGGGCTGGTCCAGCCGGATATCCTTGCCTATATTGGTAAGCAATCCACTCTTTGCATCGCGCTCATAGACTTGGATGATGTTGCTATCTTTGCAGGCGGCCAGCAGGTATTTGCCATTGGGAGTAAGGTTAAAGTGGCGCGGGTGCAGACCCGTGCGCTGGTATCCGGCTTTGGTCAGCGTGCCGTCCTGCGGGTCTATGGCAAAGATGGCTATGCCGTCCTCCTTCAGCCTATTACTTGCATAGAGATGTTTCCCGTCCGGACTGATGTGGATGTCCGCACTGCCGCGCGCTCCAGTAGTGTCCGCGGCAATGGTTTGCAGGGGGGTCAGCCGCCCGTCGTCGTATGCAAAGGCGGTGACCTCACCGGACAGTTCGCCGATAACATACGCATGTTTCCCATCCGGGGCAAAGGTTAGGTGCCTGGGGCCGGTGCCGGGCCTCACGGTCACGCCCAGGGTGTCCATCTTTGCAGTCAATCCATTGTGCATCACTGCAAATGCCAGGATACGGTCCGCACTGAAGTCGGTGGCATAGATATACTTCCCGTCCGGCGAGAACACCGCGCAGTGGACGTGCGGCTCGGCTTGGCGCAAGGCATCCGGCCCCGTGGCCATGCCCATGAAGAGCGTGTCCGCAGGGCCTGCCGTACCGTCCTCGCGGAGCGGGAAGACGGACAAGCTACCCCCACTGTAATTGGCGGTCAGCAGGATATCCTTATTGACAGCCACGTGGCAAGGGTCTGCCCCATGTGTGGGCTGTCTGCCAAGTAGGTACAGGCTTCCGTCCTCTTTATTGAGTTCCAGCGTGTTGATGGCCGCCGTACTATCGTTCATCTCGCTGACGGCATAGACATGCTGCCCGTCATCGTCCACGGTGAGGAATGACGGGTTAGGAAGGGCCACGGAGTCCATCAGCAGACTTTCGCCCGTCTGCTGGTCAAATCGGAAGGTGTAGATGCCCTTGCTGGAGCCATTCGTGTAGGTGCCTACCAGCAGGGTCAACTCATTGGAGGGCGTTTCTGCGGCTTTCGGTATACATGCGCCGAGGCAGAGAGTGGGGAGGAAATAGAGGATTGCTTTCATTTGTTTTTGTTATTTTATACGCCACAAAGTTAGGGAAAAACCCATAAAAAGCAAGAATTTTACAAGTAGTATATGATTTGTTTCATATTTATTATCTGTTTTTCTTGTATAATCAAATATTATTGTTACCTTTGAGCCATCATAGCAAGATGATTCAGTTTTATTCATTGCATGGATGAACATCTTTCAGAGATACCATAATAAATAATGTATATGAAACAGAGAATTATAGATAATTCCTTACAGCCACAGCATGGTCGCGTAGGCTTCCAAGGCACACCGCTGACACCTGTGCTAAGTATCCCCGACACTTGTGCTAAGTGTCAGCGATACTTGTGCTAAGTGTCAGCGACACTTGTGCTAAGTGTCAACGCTTTCATACTGAGGCAGTTAGGAGATGTTTAACTTTAACTTTTTATCTTATGCCTATTTTTAAAGGTATTTACAAGAAAATGTCGAAGAAGTGGCACCCTCAGGCGGTGACTGTGGGTGCACCCGTGGAGATGGATGAACTGTGCAAGCAGATATCCCTTATGACTACCGTGAGCCCTCCTGATGCAAAGGCTGCCATAGAGGCCTTGGGCATGGTGATTGGCTCGTTTATGAACTCCGGCCGCACGGTGCATGTGGATGGGCTGGGCACCTTCTACTACACGTGCGTCTCCAACGGACAGGGCGTGGAGACTGAAAAGGAGGTGAATGCCAACCAAATCACCGGGACGCGCGTGCGCTTCGTGCCCGAGTCCACCCGCAAAGGACGCACCGTGACCCGCGCCCTTATCAGTGAAGACCTGGTGTGGACAAACATCAAGTCTGTCTCCATGCTGGACGGCACGGGCACAGTCACGGACCCGGAGACACCCGGCGGCAGCACTGGCGAGGAGGAAGGCGAGGAGGGCACCTACGGATAAAAACGCAAGTCCTCTTCATTTAAATGGATAAAGGTACGATTATTTGATGGAATAATCGTACCTTTGTCGCATGATGACATCAGATACTTACCTAACCATCGCCGCTCCCTCGGAGGGTATCTACACTGAGAAGCGGAGCAAGTTCATCGCCATGGCCCTGCCCGTGCACACCGTGGACGAGGTGAAGGCCCTGCTGGACACCTGTCAGAAGAAGTACTATGACGCAAGGCATGTCTGCTATGCCTACATGCTCGGTCCCGAGCGGAAGGACTTCCGCTCCAACGACAACGGAGAGCCCAGCGGAACTGCAGGCAAGCCCATCCTGGGGCAGATTAACAGCCACAACCTAACGGACATCCTCATCATCGTGGTGCGCTACTTCGGCGGCATCAAGCTGGGGACCAGCGGGCTCATCACTGCCTACCGCGCCGCCGCCGCCCAGGCCATCGCCGCCGCCACGGTGGTGGAGAAGACCGTGGATGAGGAGGTGACCTTCTTCTTTGAGTATCCCATGATGAACGATGTCATGCGCATTGTCAAGGAGGAAGGCCCGTCCATCGTGTCGCAAGGCTATGACACGGACTGCTCCATGACACTCCGCATCCGCCGCTCCCTGATGCCCCGCCTGCTCCAACACTTGGAGAAGGTGGAGACCCTGCGCATCTCAGACTGATTACACCTATTATATTATATGCAATGAATACAGTATTGGAAACCATCAAAGCCCGCCACAGCGTGCGGACCTACCTTGACAGCCAGGTGAGCGAAGCAGACCTGGCCCGTATCCTCGAAGCCGCCACGTATGCCCCCAACGGCATGCACCTGGAGACCTGGCATTTCACCGCCATCCAGCATGCGGAAGTGTTGCACAGGCTGAACGAAGCCGTCAAGGCTGCTTTTGCCAAGAGTCCCGAACCCCGCTTGCAGGAGCGGGGGCATAGCAAGACGTATTGCTGTTATTATCATGCTCCCACACTGGTCATCGTCTCCAACGAACCGACGCAATGGTGGGCAGGCATGGATTGTGCCTGTGCTTTGGAGAATATCTTCCTGGCTGCCACGTCGCTGGGCATCGGCTCTTGCTGGATCAACCAGGTGGGGCAAACCTGCGATGACCCCGATGTGCGTGCGTTGCTGACCGAGCTGGGCGTACCCGTGCATCACAAGGTGTATGGCTGTGCCGCCCTGGGCTATGAGCCGACGGATGCCCCTGTCAAGGAGAAGAAGGTAAAGGAAGGTACGGTCACCTGGATACGCTGAGGCGTGCCCGGCAGAAATGACGAGGCGCGGATTCCGCGGATGACACGGGCAGGTCTTGCAGAAGGACCTCCGTGGAATCCGCGCAATCCGCGCCTCCTGTATGATGTCCCTGGGTTACTCCAAGGAACCGTTGCGGGTGGCCACCAGCTTGCGGTCGCCCAGGGTGTTGTCTACCCTTGCCACATTGACCCAGAACTTGTTCTCACGCACTGAGGGCAGAGGATAGACGGCCTTCTGGCGGGTGTAGGTGTGGTCCCATTCGTTGGCCACGGCCTCATATTCGGGGTGCGGGGCGTTGAGCAGGACGTTGTCCTTGGCGTCGGCGCGGCCTTCCTTCACTTCCTGTATTTCCTGCCAGATACCTTGCATGGCGGCCACGAAGTTGTCCAGTTCGGCAAGGCTTTCGCTCTCGGTCGGTTCTATCATCAGTGTGCCGTGTACGGGGAAGGAGAGGGTGGGGGCGTGGTAGCCGTAATCCATCAGGCGCTTGGCGATGTCATTCTCCGTGATGCCCGTCTCGGCCTGTACGTTGCGACACTCCAGGATCATCTCGTGCCCCACATGGCCGGTGATGCCGCGGTAGACCACGCCGTAGGTGTCGGCAAAGCAGGCGGCCAGGTAGTTGGCGTTGAGGATGGCTATCTTGGTGGCGCGGGTCAGTCCCTCGGCACCCATCATGCGGATGTAGCCGTAGGTAATGGGCAGGATGCCTGCACTGCCCCAAGGTGCGGAAGCCACCTCGTTGGCATCGTTGCCGAACAATCCATGTCCGGGCAGGAAGGGTGCGAGGTGTGCAGCCACGCAGATGGGACCTACGCCGGGACCGCCGCCACCGTGGGGCGAGGCAAAGGTCTTGTGCAGGTTCAGGTGACAGACATCCGCGCCGATGGTGCCGGGATTGGTCAGGCCCACCTGGGCATTCATGTTGGCACCATCCATATAAACCTGTGCACCGCAGGCATGGATAATTTGGCAGATCTCCACGATGTCCGCCTCGAAGATGCCGTGGGTGGAGGGGTAAGTAGTCATCAGTGCGGCCAGGTCGTCGCGGTTTTCTTCGGCTTTGCGGCGCAGGTCTTCCATGTCCACATTGCCACGGTCGTCACAGGCGCAGGTGACGGGGGTGAATCCGGCCTGTACGGCGCTGGCGGGGTTGGTGCCATGGGCGCTGGCGGGGATGAGTACCTTGTGGCGGTGTCCCTGCCCGATGCTTTCCAGATATGCCCGGATGGTACGCAGGCCGGCATATTCGCCCGCCGCTCCGGAGTTGGGCTGGAAGCTGATGCCCGCGAAGCCGGTGATGGTCTTCAGTTCTTCTCCCAGGTTGCGGATGAGTTCTTTGTAACCTTCAGCTTGGTAGTCGGGCACCAAGGGGTGCATGCCGGAGAATCCTGCAAGGCTAAGCGGCAGCATCTCGGCAGCAGCATTGAGCTTCATGGTGCATGAGCCGAGCGAAATCATCGAGTGGGCCAGGGAGATGTCCTTGCGATCCAAGCGTTTGATGTAGCGCATCATCTCTGTCTCGGTGTGATAGAGGTGGAAGACCTCGTGAGTCAGGTAGGGAGTGGTGCGGCGCAGGGCTTCGGGGATGCGGCAGGCATCGGGCAGGGTGTCGGGACAATCTTTGGCGGAACCGATGGCTTTGCCAAAGATTGCGAGCAACGCCTCCAAGGCTTGACGGTCGGTCGTCTCATCAATGCTGAGTCCGACGATGCCGTTGGGCAGGTATAACAGGTTGACTTGATGCTCCAAGGCAATGGCACGCACGGCTTCTTGCGAAACTTCTTCAGGCAAGGCGATGCGCAAGGTGTCGAAGAAAGCGGTGTTCAGTTGTTTGTAGCCCCAGCCTTCCAATGTGTCAGAGAGGAAAGCCGCCGTGCGATGGATTCTCTGTGCGATGTCGCGGATGCCTTCCGGCCCGTGCCACACGGCATACATGCCCGCCATCGTGGCCAGTAGGGCTTGGGCGGTGCAGATGTTCGAAGTGGCCTTCTCACGCTTGATGTGCTGTTCGCGGGTCTGGAGGGCCATGCGGTAGCAGAGGTGCCCGTACTTGTCCTTGCTCCAGCCGATGATGCGGCCCGGCATGTTGCGCTTGTACTCATCCCGCGTGGCGAAGTAGGCAGCCGACGGGCCTCCGTAGAACAGCGGTGTACCCAGGCGTTGGGAGGAACCGAAGACGATGTCCGCGCCCCATTCTCCCGGCGGGGTCAGCAAGGCCAGGCTCAGGATGTCGGCGGCCATGGCCACCTTGCAATGCGCTGCGTGAGCTTTCTCCACGAAGTCGCGGTAGTCCTCGATGCTACCCTTGGCATTGGGATATTGGAGGACGCAGGCGAAGAGATCCGGCGTGAATTCCAGTTCTTGGTATTTGCCCATACGGAGCGTGATGCCTTGGGGGATGGCACGGGTGCGCATCACGGCCAAGGTCTGGGGGAAAATGCTTTCGTCCACGAAGACGGTGTTGGCGCCGGCTTTCTGCATGTCGCGGGGGCGCAGGGCGTGCATCATGGTGACGGCCTCGGCGGCGGCGGTTCCCTCGTCCAGCAACGAGCAGTTGGCCAGGGGCATGCCCGTGAGGTCGCAGATGACGGTTTGGAAATTCATCAGGGCTTCCAGGCGGCCTTGCGACACTTCGGTCTGGTAGGGTGTGTAGGAGGTGTACCACACGGGGTTCTCGAAGATGTTGCGCTGGATGACGGCCGGGGTGATGGTGTCATACCAGCCTTGTCCGATGTACGTGGTGTAGAGTTTGTTCTTGGCGGCCAGTTCGCCGATGTGGCGGGCAAACTCGTGCTCGTCCATGGCTT
>CALNEX010000071.1 GCA_939791845.1 uncultured Mediterranea sp.
ACGCGCTTCTATCAGCCGGAAGGAGATAGAGGAATTGTTGAGGAAGAACGGGCTGGCGGGTTAATCTTCTTTCCTCATCTCCTTCTCCAACTTCCTGATCTTCGTCCAAGCCTCCTTGAACTTCGGGCACAACGCCACGGCCTTCTCATAATTCCGCATCGCCGCTTCCTTCATCCCTACGCGGAGGCATTCGTCGCCCATCTGAATGTACTCGCGGGCATATTTCACCAGGCTTTTCTCTTTCTCCACGGCCTCTTGCCGGAGACGCATGTTGTCCTTGCGCAGGCGGTTGATGACGTTCAGCTTGCGGCGGATGAGGCGTTGGGCGGCGGGCCGCTCGATGTCGTAGCGTGAGTGGATGGCACGGAAGAACTCCGCCAGGAAGGTGTCGAAATCCCCCTTGTCGAATGCGCGGGACGCCGCGGCATAACGGATGTCCGCCTCTGCCTCCTTCAGGGCGCGGTCGATGGCCTGCGGGTTGTTGAAGCGGCGGGCGAACTGCGTGATTTCCGGGCGCACGAAGACATCGCTCCGCCGGATGGGCTGGCGCAGTTGCAGGCCTTCCAAGGAAGTGCAGCGGCTCAGGGCCACGTAGGTCTGCCCGCCCGCGAAGGCCCCGCCCGTCAGGTCCACCACGGCGCGGCTGAAGGTCAGCCCCTGGCTCTTGTGGATGGTGATGGCCCACGCCAGCCGCACGGGGAACTGGGTGAATGTGCCCAGCACCTCTTCTTCGATTTCCTTCTTTTCCTCATTGTATTTGTAGCGGATGTTGCTCCACGACTCCGGACGGACGTCGCACTCGTGCCCGTCGTCGGTGATGATGTAGAGCGCGTCCTCGCCCTCGTCGAAACCGCTGACCACGCCGATGGTGCCGTTCACCCAGCGGCGTTCCGGGTCGTTCTTGACGAAGATGACCTGTGCGCCGGGCTTCAGTTCGAGGTCGAGCGTGGTGGGCAGGCTGCTTTCGGGGAAGTCGCCCGTCACCTTGCCCTTGAAGACCACCGGTTCGCCCGGCAGTTCGTCCAGCTTGCGCTCGTTGATGTAGTCCACCGTGTTGCGCCGCGTGGCCAGGGTGATGTACATGTCTGCCTCCGAGTCTTCTATTTGCGTGCCACAGCGGGCGTTGAGCGTCCGCAGGTCGGTGTCGCTCAGGGTGGCGTTGCGGATGTGGTCCAGCACGCTGACGAAGGCCGGGTCGCTCTGCCGGTACACCTTCTGAAGCTCGATGGACACGAGGTCAATCTGGCTGAACACCCGTGCCGAGAAGAAGAACGGGCTGGGGTAGAAGCGGTTCAGGATTTCCTGCTCATCGCCCTTCACCACCGGCTCCAGCTGGTAGACGTCGCCCACCAGCAGCAGTTGCTTGCCGCCGAAGGGTTGGCGCAGGTTGTGCGAATAGACGCGCAGGATGCGGTCCACGGCGTCGATGAGGTCCGCCCGCACCATCGAAATCTCGTCGATGATGACCAGTTCCAGCTCCTCCAGCAGCTTGCGGTGCTGCTTGGTGTAGCGCAGGAACTGGTGGATGCGTCCGCGTTGCAGGCTCAGGTTGGGGTCGTCCGGCAGCAGCGGATGGAAGGGCAGGCGGAAGAAGCTGTGCAACGTGCTGCCCCCGGCGTTGATGGCGGCGATGCCCGTGGGCGCCAGGACCACGTGCTTCTTCCGGACGTTGTCGCAGATGTAGCGCAGGAAGGTCGATTTGCCCGTGCCCGCCTTGCCCGTCAGGAAGAGCGACTGGCGGGTATATTTGATGAGCTCCAACGCCTTGCGGAACTCCCGGTTGCTGGTGTCGGGCTGGAAGGAGGTCATACGAGGCCGAAGTGTTGCAGGGCCTTGGCGATGCCGTCCCGGTCCACTGGGTCCGTTACATAGTCCGCCGCCGCCTTCACCGTGTCGTTGGCGTTGCCCATGGCGATGCCGATGCCCGCGTGGCGCAGCATGGGGATGTCGTTGCCCCCGTCTCCGATGGCCATCGTGTCCGCCACGTCGATGCCGAAGTGGCGGCATATTTGGTCGATACCCAGTTGTTTGGTATTTCCCAAGGCGGTAACGTCGGCAAAGGCGGGATGCCAGCGTCCCACCTCGCAGTGTGGGATGTGCGGATGCAGTTCCGCTTCTTGGTTCTCGGTGATGAAAGGCGTCATCTGGAAAGCGGCGCGGTTGCGTAGGGCTTCGTCGGGCGACACCTCGGGGATGGGGGCGGCGTGCAGGTATTCGTAGAAGATGCTACGCACACGGTCGTCGGAGTGGCAGACGCAGATGTCCCGCTCGCCCACCACCACGCAGGGGATGAGCCGCGCCGTGCAGTAGTCCAGCAACACGCGGGCCTCGTTGGCAGGGATGGCACTCTTATAGATGACTTCATTGCCCACGAAGCAATAGCCGCCGTTCATCGTGACGTAGCCGTCTATCAGCCCGCGGCTTTGCAGCGCGTCCAGGTTGTTGATGAGTATCTCGGGGCGACCCGTGGCGATGAATACTTTCACACCGTGTGCCCGTGCGGCGGCAATGGCCTCGACGGTGGAAGCGGGGATCCCGTGCGTCTCGAAGCTGACCAAGGTGCCGTCTATGTCAAAGAAAATTGCTTTTGTCATAAATTTGTCCTATTGAACCTGTTGTATGGAGCTGGATTTGCAAATGCTTGTATTCCAGTACGTTGTTTACCCGTGCCTGCGCCTGTGCTTACCCGTACCTCCGCCCATGCTTAGGCGTGCCTGCGTCCGTGCTTACCCGTACCTCCGCCCGAAGGCGGGGACGTTGCGGCCCGGAATGGTGTTTTGCGGGCACAGTTATCGCCTGCAAAAGTAAGAAAATAGGAGGAGATTTCGTACTTTTGCCGCCGTTATTGAATGATATGCTTGCAGTTTTTGATATGAGACAATGGCTTCTCTTGCTCTTCTTGTTTATGGTGGCCGCCTGTCGTCCCGGAGCGGACGACCTTGACCTGGTGCGCCGTGCCGATGCCCTGTGGCAGACCGATATGGACAGTGCCGCCGCCCTGCTGGCCCGGGTGGAGCGGCCCGAACTGCTGCCCCGCCGTGAGTTGCTGCATTATGGCTGGCTGACGGCTTGCCGGCATTATGAGGACAATGCCTCCCTGTCCGAGGACTCCCTGGTCCTCCCTGCCTTCGACTATTTCACGGCGCAAGGCGACACCGCCCGCCTCCTGACTTCCTACCTGCTGAAGGCCGCCTATCTGCACGCCCACGGCCGCCACGATGAGGAACAGGCCGTGCTGGACAGCGGCAATGTCCGTGCCCTGTCGGTGGGCGACCGCCGACGGGCAGGCGATTTCCTGGCGGAGAAGGGCGAGTGCTACGTCTATGCCTACAAGGATTACCGCCGTGCCGCCGATGCTTATCGCCGTGCCTTGTCCCTGCGGGAGACGGCCGACAATCACTTCTCGTTGGGTATCACGTTGGGATTGCTGAAGGAAGATTCTGCCACGTGGCACACCAACCGCAGCGTCACCTTGGCCCTGCAACGCGGCGATTCCGCCCGCGCCCTCCACTACTTGCGCAACCACGCCCAGTTGCTGGTTTACGTCGCGCCCGACTATCGTGCGGCCATCGGCCTGTTTCACCGTCTGATGCGCCTGACGGACAATCCGGAGGTGTTGGACATTTCCTGTACCACGATGAGCGAATGCTTCCTCAAGCTGGGGCAACTGGACTCGGCCCAATACTATTTGGATAAAGGCCGGGAATATCTCCGCCGCCGCCGTGACAAATTTGTTACCGCCGAGAACCAAGTTGGCTACCTGCAAGGCGTGCTGGACTATACCCGTACGGGCACCTTCGACTACCTCGACCTGATGCGCTACAACGACTCGGTGGGCAACGCCCTCTATGCCCATCGCAGCACCGTCCGCCAGAAGGACCGCGCCCGCAACGAATTGTCCGAAGCCAACCTGCGCCTCTTGGTGGACCGCCAGCGGATGCAGCTCTGGCTGCTGGGCGCGTTGCTGTTGCTCTTGCTCGCCGGGGGAGGGGGAGTCTGGCTTTTCCGCCGCCGCCGCAACCGCCTGATTGAGGCCGAGGAGCGCATCGAGACCCTCGACCGCCTGTTGGCCGAAGCCACCGCCGCCACGCCGTCCGCCCCTGCCGCGCCCGAGGGGGACGACCGCCTGTTCCGCCGCATCCTCTTGCAGCAGTTGGGGCTGATACGCCTCGTGGCCGGACAGCCCACGGCGCAGAACCAAGAACTCTTGCGCCGCGTCTCCACCCTGCCGCATCCGAACGAGGCGGTGGAGGGGCTGCTGGTGTGGGACGACCTCTATCCCGTCATCGACCGTGTGTACGACGGTTTCTACTCCCACCTGCACGCCCGCTTCGGCTCCCTGCTGACGGACAAGGAGGAGCAACTCTGCTGCCTGCTCCGCGCCGACTTCACAACCAAGGAAATCAGCGTCCTCACCGGGCAGAGCATCCCCACCATCTACCAGCGAAAGACCACCATCCGCAAGAAGCTGGGAATGGACGAGAAGGGGGACATCGTGGCGTTTGTGCGGGAGTGATATGGGGGACTGGAAACGGGATTTATATTTAGGCGCGGATTACGCGGATTTCACGGATGTATATTTATGATTGGTAAGAACAATGGCATTCCTGATTCAATGGTAAGATTAATCCGTGAAATCCGCGTAATCCGCGCCTAAATAATCCGAAAAACTCCTTTGAGGCCGGATATAACTCCGGAAACACGCAATATAGAGTCCGAAATCACTACCGCGCTGATTATCAGCAACCCCTCCTCTCCTACTATAGACTTTTTAGTTCCCGATATAGAGCGTTTGAGGCTCGTCTTCTCCCTAACTTTGCGGTAGAAAATCAAACTGAAAAGCTATGGATATGAAACGAACCCTCTGCCTCCTGGCGGCCCTCTTCCTGCTGACGGGCGCCTTTGCACAAACCGCCCTCACGGGCCGGATTGTGGACGAGAACCAACAACCCTTGCCGTACGCCAACATCGTGCTGCTCTCCCTGCCGGACTCCTCCTTTGTGACGGGCAGCGTCAGCGCGGATGACGGTACGTTTCGACTGAACGCCGTATGTGATAACCGCCTTATCCGTGTTTCCTCCATCGGTTATGGGACATTATATAAAAGGTGTGCGGGGCAAGACCTCGGCACACTGCAACTGCAGCCCGACGCGCAACTGCTGGGCGAAGTGGTGGTGAAGGCCGACCTGCCCAAGATGCGGGTGAAGGGCGATGCCATCGTCACCACCGTGCAAGGCAGCATCCTGGAGCAGGTCGGCACGGGCAACGACCTGCTGGACAAAATCCCCGGCCTCTCCGCCGAAGAGGGCAGCGTGAACGTCTTCGGCAGCGGGCAGGCCGAGGTCTACATCAACGGGCGCAAGATGCGCAACGCCTCGGAGCTGGACCAATTGTCCTCGGACAACGTGAAGAGCGTGGAGGTGGTGCGCAATCCCGGTGCAAGGTATGATGCCGCCGTGCAGGCCGTGGTGCGCATCTACACCAAGAAGCCGCAGGGCGAGGGCTTCGGCGTCAACGAGCGTTTCAGCACCAACTACCGCTACGGCTGGAGCGTGCTGAACCAACTGAATATGAACTACCGCAAGGGCGGCTTCGACCTGAGTGCGATGATTTACGCCTCGGACAGCCACGGTGAGGACAACAAGGGAGTGGTGCAGGAGACTTTCCTCGACAAGACTTGGCGGCAGGAGAGTTATATCCACACCCGCAGCCACTCGCAAAACGTGGAGGCCACCTTGATGCTGAACTATCAGTTCAACGACCGCCACTCCCTGGGCGCCTACTACGACTATGACCGCACGCCCAAGAACCACTGGGACATCCCGCCCCTGCCCACGTCCGTCTACCTGGACAATGAACTCCACGAAACCAGCACGAGCAGCGGCTGGGAAGACCGCACCAGCTACACCCACTCCGCCAATCTCTATTACAACGGCCGCCTGGGCGACTGGACCCTCGACTTCAATGCCGACGGCCTGTGGTCGGGCTCCAAGACCCCGCAGGATATGGTGGAGCAGGTGACGCCCGCCGGCGAATCCGTCCCGCAGGAGCAGACCGTCACCAACCGCACGCTGATGGAGAGCCGCCTCTATGCCGCCAAGCTCGTGGCGGAGCATCCCCTGTGGGGCGGCAATCTTTCATTGGGCGGCGAATACACCTACACCAGCCGCCTGAACCGCTACACCAACGCCGAGGGCATTCTGGAGGACGATGACAGCGACATCAAGGAAAATGCCTGGTCCGCCTTCCTGGAGTACGGGCACAGCCTGGGCAACCTGCAAGCCCGGGTGGGTGTGCGCTACGAGCACCTGGTGTCCGACTACTACGAGCAAGGCCGCCGCGTGGACGAACAGAGCCGCACGTATGACAACGTGTTCCCCTCCCTGTCCCTCTCTATGCCCGTGGGCGACGTGCAGTTGCAGCTGACCTACTCCGGCAGCATCAACCGCCCCGGCTATTGGATGCTGCGCAACAGCGTCACCTACATAAACCGCTATACCTACGAGAGCGGCAATCCCGCCCTGAAGCCCTCGCTGATGAACCGCCTCTCGCTGAATGCCGCCTGGAAATGGCTCTACCTGAACCTGGGCTACCGCCACGTGCGCGACGGCTTCCTCTACCACGGCGGCACGTACACGGACGAGAACCCCGCCATCAGCCTCCTGCAGTATGTCAACACCACCGATGCCGACTACCTCAACGCCTCGCTCACCCTGGCCCCCACCGTCGGCCCGTGGTCGCCCCAGTTCACGGCGATGCTCTCCAAGCAGTGGTTCTATGTGGACACGCCCGACGGGCGCAGGAACTTCGGCAACCCCGTGGCTTCCTTCGTGTGGGACAACCACTTCCGCCTGCCCCTCGGCTTCCGGCTGGACATCGACCTCAGTGCCACGACGCGCGGCCACCAGGAGAGCTTCCGCATCCTCCGTCCCTCCTGGGGAATGGATGCCTCGCTCCACAAGGGCTTCCTGGACGACCGCCTCACCCTCCAGCTGCAGGCCACCGACCTCTTCAACTCCACCCAGGCGCCCCTGACCCTCTACAGCGGCAACCGCCTGATGACCGTCGACCAAGAGTCGCGCCGACGCATCCGCTTCACCCTGCGCTACAAGTTCAATGCCGCCAAGAGCAAGTACAAAGGTACGGGAGCGGGACAGGAGCAGCGCAGCCGAATGTAGGCCTCCAAGCCACCTTGACCGTGTCTCCTGCGTATGGAGGGACAGCCTTCCTTGGGACTTGAATATAAAAAGGTGCCACCTTTTTCACAAAGAGGTGCCACCTTTTCCATAAAGAGGTGCCACCTTTTTTATAAAGGGGTGCCATCTTTTTATGTCCGAGGTGCGGACGAGGCATCCTCTTGGTGTCGGGAAGAACTGCCCTTCCCGCCGGGAAGGCTTGCCCTTGTCCGTATGTTGTGCAACATATCCCTGCAAATTTATCCCCTCTTCCCCTTGCGGATGTCCGTCCTTTGCCATATCTTTGTGCTATCAAAATGATATTACTCTAAACACTCGATTATGGATACAAAGGAATTTATCTTCAAGGGTTTCAAGATGAACGGCTTTCTGATGCTGTTCCTTCATCTGATTGTGTTCACGGCGGCCATCGTGGGCTGCTTCGTGCTGGGCGGCGTGCCCCTCTATGTGACGGGCGGCGTGCTGATTCTTGTCTGGCTCATCCTTTGCGCGGGCTATATGGAGTTGGAGCCCAACGAGGCGCGGGCGATGGTGTTCTTCGGCCAATACAAGGGCACGTTCAAGGAGACGGGCTTCTATTGGGTCAATCCTTTTTATGACAAGAAGAAGCTCTCCCTCCGCGCCCGCAACCTCGACGTGGAGCCCATCAAGGTGAACGACAAGGTGGGCAACCCCATCCTCATTGGCCTGGTGCTGGTGTGGAAGCTGCGGGACACGTACAAGGCGATGTTCGAGATTGACGCGCAGACGATGGCTTCCGCCGCCGCCTCGACCCCGGGCAGCAAAGAGGCCACCATCAGCGTGGGCAACGCCGTGGCCAATCGTATGACCGCCTTCGAGAACTTCGTGAAAATCCAGAGCGACGCCGCCCTGCGCCAAGTGGCCGGCCAATACGCCTACGATGACAACGAGGGCGAGGCGGGCGAACTGACCCTCCGCTCGGGCGGCGAGGAAATCAACGAACAGCTGGAGCGGGAGTTGAACGAACGCCTCGTCATGGCCGGCCTGGAGGTGGTGGAGGCCCGCATCAACTACCTGGCCTACGCGCCCGAGATTGCCGCCGTCATGCTCCGCCGCCAGCAGGCATCGGCCATCATCGGCGCCCGCGAGAAGATTGTGGAAGGCGCCGTGTCGATGGTACACATGGCCTTGGACAAGCTGAAGAAGGACAACGTCGTGGACCTGGACGAGGACAAGAAGGCGGCGATGGTGAGCAACCTCCTCGTGGTGCTCTGCGCCGACGAGTCCGCCCAGCCCGTGTTGAATGCCGGAACCCTGAACCATTGATGCGTATGAGGAAGCTGACGTTTACCCTCTGCTTGTGCCTGCTCTGCCTCGGGCTTCGGGCACAGACTGCCGACCGCCTGCCGCTGGCCAAGTGTGCCTACCTTTATTTCGTGTCGGGGCAGGGCGAAAGCCTCCGCGCGATGTTGAGCGACGAGATGCAGGCCGCCTTGCCCGCCGAGGCATTGGGCGGGATGTACCAGCAGTTGGTGATGCAGTTCGGCCCCTTGCAATCCACGGGCGATTGGCACCAGGTGGAGGCCGAGGGGTTGGCCGTCTGCTTTTGCGACTTGACCTTCGAGAAATATACCCTCCGCTTCCAGGCGGCCTTCAACGAAGACGGGCGCATCGCCGGCCTCTTTGTGAAACCCGCCCCGAAGCCTGCCCCTGTTGCCTCGCCCGATAGCTTGGCGGTGGTGGAGCACGATACGGCAGTGGTGTGCGACGGCTTCCGCCTGCCTGCCACGCTGACCTTGCCGCGCCGTGCGGTGGAGGAGGGTCGCCGGGTGCCCTGCGTGGTGCTGGTACACGGCTCCGGCCCGCAAGACCGCGACGAGACCATCGGCCCCAACCATCCCTTCCGCGACCTGGCTTGGGGACTGGCCGGGCGGGGCATCGCCACCCTCCGCTATGACAAGCGCACCTATGTATATAAAGGCAACAGCGTCCCCGAAGGCCGTCAGCTCGACCTCGACGTGGAGACCGCGGACGATGCCGTGGCCGCCGTGGCTTTGGCGCAATCCTTGCCCGGGGTGGATGCGGACAGCATCTACCTGCTGGGGCACAGCCAAGGCGGAATGTTGGCACCGCGCATCGCCGCACGGGCATCCCGCTTGGCGG
>CALNEX010000072.1 GCA_939791845.1 uncultured Mediterranea sp.
CAAAGGGGACAATCCTGCTTGGCCAAAAGGGGCAAAGTCGCGTGGCTTTTCCACCATCTTCCGTTCGGCGGCGGCTTTGGGGATGGATGGCGTATTGCTCACGCGCAACTCCTGCGACCCGTTGAACCGGCGGGCGGTGCGTGTGTCAATGGGGTCGGTGTTTCTTGTGCCGTGGACGTGGCTGGACGGCCCTTTGACCCGTCTCCACGATTTTGGTTTCCGCACTGCCGCCATGGCATTGACTGACCAATCCATTCCGTTGGATGCCCCCGTGTTGAAACAAGAAACCCGTCTAGCCCTCGTGATGGGCACGGAGGGAGACGGGCTTCCGAAAGAGGTCATTGCCGAGGCCGATTATGTGGTGCGCATCCCGATGGCGCACGGGGTGGATTCGCTCAACGTGGCGGCGGCATCCGCCGTGGCGTTTTGGGAGTTGAGAAGCAAGGAGGGGTGAGGATGGGTTATTTTGCCATCTTCACCAGCGTCCACCGCTTGTCTGACTTTTGGTGTACGAATGTCAGTCCCAGCCGTTCGCCCTCGGCGCGGATGAGGGGTACGTCCTCCTCGTAGAATCCGCTCATCAGCAGCGTCGCACCGGGTGTCATGCGGGCAACGTAGTGGCGCATGTCGTTGAGGAGGATGTTGCGGTTGATGTTGGCCAGCACCACGTCGAAGGACCCCATTCCTGCCAATGCCGATGCGTCGCCTTGGCGTACCTTGATGTCATCCACGCCGTTCAGCTCGATGTTTTCCAATGAATTGTTGACGCACCACTCATCGATGTCCACCGCTTCGACTTCCTTTGCGCCGCGCATCTTCGCCAAGATGGCCAGGATGGATGTCCCGCACCCCATGTCCAGCACGTTTTTTCCCTGCAAATCCATCTCCAGCAATTCAGCCATCACCAGCCCCGTGGTCTCGTGATGCCCCGTGCCGAAGGCCATGCGGGGATTGATGACGATGTCGTACTCTGCATCGGGCACGTCGTGGTGGAAAGTGCTGTGCACCACACACCGCCCGGCAATGACAATGGGTTGGAAGAAATTCTTCTCCCACTCCTCATTCCAGTCGCGGTCTTCGGCCTCCTGCCAAGTGTAGGACAGGCGGGTGTCGGGCAGTGGAAAGTCGTCCAGCGCGGTGCGCAGGGCGGTTTCATCATACAGGTTGGCGGGGATGTAGGCATCAAGCAAGCCGTCTTCCTGCTCTTGGAAAGTCTCGAAGCCAACATCGGCCAGCACGGCGCACAGCAGGTCTGTGGCGGTCTGCGAGCGCGGGGTGGGGATGAAAGTGAATTGCAAGTACTTCATAATTGTCTGATTCTTGTTGTTTATATGAATTTCTGCGATTGTTTGTTAAATAACGGACGCCCCTTGGCGGGGTGAACATTATAATCAGTATCTTTGTTCAAACTACTGCAAAGGTAGGTATTTGTTGAATCACTAAAGACAGAAGGATATGAAAAAGATTGTTTTTTTATCGCTTGTGGCCTTGTGCCTCCCCTGGGGACTGATGGCGCAGGGCGTGGTGGACGACCTTTATTACGTGCCTTCCAAGAAAGAAAAGGTTGAGCAGAAGAAAGATACGCGCAAGACTGTCGTGGTGACCCAGGCCGATGAAGTTGTGGTGAAGTCCAATGCCCCGCAAACCGTTCGCGCCACGGTCGGCACGACCACCGTGGTTGTCCGCGATACGAAAGGGCAGACGCTGGACGTGGATGCCTACAACCGCCGCTATGATGCATCTGACTATGACTTCACCGCGCAAGGTGACACCCTTTATATCGATGAGCAGGTGGACGATGGCCTGGATGGCGAGTGGGTCGGCGGCTTCGACGGTTCGCAGGACGACTACGAGTATGCCACGCGCATCATCCGCTTCCGCAATCCGCGCTATGCCATCCCTGTCAGCAGCCCCCTCTATTTCGATGTGGTTTATGGCCTGAACACGTGGGATTGGAATGTGTATTATGACGGACTTTATGCCTATGCCTTCCCCACCTTTACCAACCGGCTGTGGTGGAATTGGCGCTTCAACTCTGTAGGCTGGTGGGGCTATCCTTGTTATGGCTGGAGTTGGGGATGGCACGGTTGGTACGACCCTTGGTATTATGGCGGTTGGGCGTGGCATCATCCGCACTGGCATCATCCATGGCATCCCGGTCCTGGATGGGGGGCATCGCGGCCTTGGGGCACATACTCCAACCGCCGTCTTTATGGTTCGCGTGGTGCCACCGTGCCCGGGCGTCCAGCTTCCGTGGTCAATGGAGGTAATTCCTTGCGGGGCAATAGCGTGCGTCGCACGACGTCTTCGGGCACTTCCCGCCGCGTGGTGGGTACCCGTTCGGCAACTTCCCGCCGCAACACGTCGGCTGGTACGCGCTCCACGGGCGTCAACTCCTCCACCCGCCGCACGGGGACTTATACCCGTCCATCAGGCAACTCGTCGGTCAATCGCACCGGCACCGCCCGCCGCACAGGTACTTCTTACGGCACAGGTTCGACCACCCGTTCCTTCAACCGAGGCTCCAGCACCACGACGCGTCGCACGTATGACGTGAACACTCGGAGCAACTCGTCGCGCAGCCGTTCTTACAGCACGCCTTCACGCTCCAACTCTTCGCGCTCCAGCATCTCCACAGGTGGAGGTGGTTCGTTCCGTTCATCGGGTGGTGCGCGGAGTGGTGGCGGTTCGCGTTCGGGCGGTGGAAGTCGCCGACGTTGAGGACCAATTATTTAATGTTTCTTTTTTTAGACGGAATTAGTAATGAAAACAAGAATCCTGATACTGGCTTGCGCCCTCCTGACTGGAGTCGGCACGGCCGCACAAACTGTATATGACGCCACCACCATCGCCCAAAAAGAGCTGAACGGCACGGCCCGTTTTGTGGGTATGGGAGGGGCGATGGGTGCCTTGGGCGGGGACATCTCCGTCATTGGCACCAATCCTGCGGGCATAGGCATCTACCGCAGCAATGATGCGATGATGACTTTCGGCTATTCCTTGGCGGATACTGAGATAAATAATGCGGGGACTGCTTTGACTGCCGAAAAGGGCCGTTGGAATTTCGACAATATCGGTGCCGTCATCTCCACCAAGATTGGCAACGTGACCCCCTTGCGCTATGTGAATTTCGGCTTCAATTATCACAAGGCGAAGTCTTTCTACCGCACTCGCCGTGCAGCGGGAGACTTGGGCGGCTATACGCAGCTGGATGTCATTGCCGCACAGGCCGATGGGTTGACGCCCGGACATTGGGGTAACGGCAACATCTTCAACAACAACGACATCGGCTGGCTCTCCGCCCTGGGTTGGGAAGGCTACCTGATTAGTCCCACACTGACTGACCAGGTGACAGATTATCGTGCCCAGGACGAACATGGCAATCCCCTTTATTTTGATGCCGATGGCGGGTTGACCACTTCGCCCACAGGTACGGACGGCAGGCCCAATGCCCCTGCCTATGATGATTATGACTTCTATGGCAACATTGCAGGGCTGTATCCCTACCTTCGTGAATTCCGTTCTTACGAGCGTGGCGGGGTGGACGAGTATGATCTCAATGTGTCCTTCAATGTGAACGACCGTGTTTATTTAGGTTTGACCGTTGGCATTTATGATGTGGATTACTCCAAATATTCCTTGTATAACGAGGATAGTGAGGGTGAAGCCGGCGGTGGTTATATGCTGGAGAGCCACAACAACATTAGCGGCTCTGGTGTGGACGTGAAGTTCGGTGTCATTCTCCGCCCGTTCGAGTATTCGCCTTTGCGTGTGGGCTTGGCGGTGCATACGCCTGTGTTTTATAACCTGACGTACAACACCTCGGCCATCCTCACTTCTGATTATACGGATCAGGTCATTGATACTTATAACTATGTGGATGGCGATATGTGGTATGACTTCCATCTGCGGACGCCGTGGGTGTTCAATGCCAGCTTGGGCTATACGGTCGGTTCATATTTGGCGTTGGGTGCCGAGTATGAGTATGCGGATTACTCCGGCATGGACTTCAGCTATGCCGGAGGCGGCGCGATGGATTGGGAGAACAACGAGGCCGGGCTTTGCCTGCAAGGCGTGCATACCCTCCGTGTAGGTGCCGAGTTGAAACCTGTCCCTTCCTTCTCGTTGCGTGCGGGTTATAACTACACCACTTCGGCCTACAAGGGTGATGCCTACAAGGCTTTGGCGGTGAATTCCTTGACGACCGACACGGATTTTGCCAACCTCAAGGCTGCGCATACGGTCACTTTGGGCTTGGGCTATCATACCGGTTCTTTCTATGCCGACTTGGCCTACAAGTATGATACCTACAAATCGGATTTCTATCCCT
Organism: uncultured Mediterranea sp.; assembly: GCA_939791845.1. Lineage (GTDB taxonomy): Bacteria > Bacteroidota > Bacteroidia > Bacteroidales > Bacteroidaceae > Bacteroides. The sequence goes on from CALNEX010000072.1 coordinate 4,331, forward strand.
TCATGGCCGAAGGCATACAGCCGATGAAAGAAACGGATGCCCGCAGCAAGGTGCTCCTCACGTTGGGCTACCGTTTTTAAGCATCCTCACCAATACCAGGCGATACCAAATGACAAAGGCTCCACATCGGGGCCTTTTCCTTTTTGGAAAAAGCTGTAGGTGTTGTAGCGCAGGTAGAAGCCCAGGTTTCCATATCCCGCTTGGGCCAGCAGGCTGACACCTACGGGGTTGACATACATCCCCTTGCCTATGCGTGTCTTCTTGCCTCCGTTGATGTGGGTGAAGGACTTGACGCCGTGGCGTATCTCTATTTCAGGCCCCAGGTTGAAGAAAACCAGTCGTCCGCGTGTGGATAAACGTTGCTGCCATTCTATGGTGATGGGGATGCGGAAGAAGAAGTGACGCAGACGGCTTTGCCCGTAGTTGGTGTCTGCATCGCCGGCGGAGAAGACGCTTTGTCCGTCTTCCTTCACCAAAGCTACATTTCCTCCTATGTGGAAGGAGCGGTATCCCCAGCTGGCCCCGATGTTCAATCCCCAATGCGGATTTTTCTTGAAGTTGTGGTATGCGGAGAGGAAGTTGAAACCGAATTCCCACGAGCAAGACAAGTCTTGGGGAAAGTCGTAGCTGCTTCCGAAGCCCATGAAGTGGTCCGTCATTCGGGCGAAACCGACGAACAGGCCCGAATTGTGCGGTTCGTAGGCATTTTCTTTCTTCTTCTTGGGGATGAAGGGCAGGGCATCGAGGAAGGCATTCGAGCGGGCGTCCACTTCTTCCAGGAAGATGCCTTCGTAGATTTCCACCTCTTCGGGCTTTTCTTCCCCTTCTTCTGTTTGCTCTTCATAGATTCGGATACGCAGGTCGCCTTCACCTTTGCGGATGACGACGGAGTCTCCCCGCGCTTCAACGGTTGCTTTACGGGGTGTTTCTGCTTGTTGGGCAAGGATGGGAAGGCTCATCAGCATCAGGAGCGCTCCCGCAAGAATGGTCTTGGAGTTCATTGTCTTTGATTTTTAGGGTTGGTTTTTATTTTTTATAAAGCATATTCATCAGTTCTGTTTCATTCAGGCTCCCTTCTATGTATATCAGGGTGGCCATCGTGTCCTTTCCCCGTTTGAAGAGGAGGTAACGTTTTCGCACTTTGCCCCGGCGTTGCACGTCGGTCAGTTGATAGTAGGCGCTCAGCAGGGTACCGCTTCGGGTGACTTCCTGCCTTTTCTTGACGTGGGTGGCCTGCACTTCTTTGGCCAGGCATGCCTCTATTTCCCGGATGAAGGGGGTAACGTCCTCGAATACCAGGCTTTTGTAAGTATCCATCCGGTAGGACTTGAGTATTTCTCCGTTCAGCTCCACGCGTGTCACATTTTTTTCTTCTCCGTATTTGTCGAAGAGCCGCTCTGTTTCCAGCCCCTCTTGTGCCCGAAGCGTGGGTGGGAGGCATCCCAAGAGGATAATTCCTATCAGTTTTACGTAATTATGTATCATAGCTTTATGGATTAGGGTTGCAGAGGGAAAAGCAGGAGGTTCAACTCCTCGTCCGTATAACTCACATTGTCCAGGGCTTCGCGTGCCTTGGCTTGTACAAGGGTTGGTTCGGTGTATCGTTTCCCGTCAATGATGACGTAGTTTTCCGATTCTTCGTTGACGGTCAGCAGCCGGGCAAGCACCAGGCAAAGGGCAAGCCCTGCGGCTATGCTCCCTGCCCAATGGCGGAAGCGTGAGGAGTGCGGGGCAATCTTTCGCCGAGGCGGCGTCAAGTCCTTGGCGTGTCCTTGCCTTGTCGAGACTTTGTCCAGGCCGGCGAAGAGCGGGCGATACACCTCCAGGTGCTCCGGGATGTTGCCTTGGGTGAATGCTTGGCGGAGGTCGTGTTCTTCGGCGCACGTGGTCCGTCCGTCAAAATACTTTTCTAAGAGTTCTTCTGTTTTATCCATGTTGTTACCTCCTGTTTCCGATGGTTTTCAGGTAAATGTCTCTCATCCGTTTGCGGGCGCGTGAGAGGTTGCTGCGGATGGCTTCCGCATTGCATCCTGTCACTTCGGCAATCTCTTCGGTCTCATATCCTTCGATGTCCTTCATCCGCAAGATGGCTTGTTGCAGGGGAGGGAGCGAGGCGATGATGGCTTCCACCAACCGCATCTCATCCTTGGCCTCCAGCAGGCTTTCCGGTGTCTGCCCGTCCTCGGGGCAGGTGTCGGGCAATGAAGTGTCGGACGTGTGGCGCGTACGCATCAGGTCAATGCAGGCATTGCGCGTCATGGTGGTGGCGTATGCCTCGATGCTGTCGCACCTGTCCAATTCCGTCCGTCTGCTCCATAGTTTGAGCAGGACTTCTTGGACAATGTCCTCGGCGTCTTCTTCCTCTCCGGTCAAGCGTCGTGCCTGGTTCAGCAATTTCTCCCGGAGGGGCCACACGGATATTTTAAATTCCTTGAGTTCCATTTACAATAGGATGACGAATGAACGGGAGAAACGTGACATGGAGGAGAGGATTTTTTCGGGAAATGGAAATGTCCGGGCACAAAAAAAGGACACGCACGTGGCGCATCCTTTTTCTTTGGCACTCCGTGCGGAGTGTGATTACTTCTTGAAGTAGCGGTTGTAGAGGCCTTCGAAGCCCTTGCCGTGACGAGCCTCGTCCTTGGCCATTTCATGAACCGTGTCGTGAATGGCATCCAGGTTCAGGGCCTTGGCGCGGGTGGCGATGCGCTTCTTGTCTTCACAAGCGCCGCATTCGGCGGCCATGCGCTTCTCCAGGTTGGTCTTCGTGTCCCAAACGCAGTCGCCCAGCAGTTCGGCGAACTTGGCAGCGTGCTCGGCCTCTTCCCAGGCATAACGCTTGTAAGCCTCGGCGATTTCGGGATAACCCTCACGGTCGGCCTGGCGGCTCATGGCAAGGTACATGCCTACTTCGGTGCATTCGCCCATGAAATGGTTGTTCAGGTCCTTGATCATTTCATCGTCGCAACCCTTGGCCACGCCAATCACGTGCTCGTCGGCAAATACCAGGGGGCCGTCGGCTGTCTGCTCTTCCACTTCAACGAACTTGCTGGCCGGAGCCTTGCAGAGGGGGCACTTCTCGGGAGCGGCATCACCTTCGTGGATGTAACCGCATACTGTACATCTGAATTTCTTCATTTTCTTTTCTCCTTTAATGAATTAGTTAGTAAATCAGTTATTTATAATGTCTAAACGCTTTTCCTCCATGCAATGTTTACAGATTCCCTTATAATAATGGTGAATTTCCTGTATTTGGTGTCCATCGCGCTCCATTTCGCCCGGATGCGAGTCGCTTTCCGTGGGCGTGAGGTCGTATATCCGTCCGCAACACTTGCAGAAGAAGTGCGCGTGCGGCGTGGTCACGGCATCATAGCATGTGTTTCGCCCGTCTATGGTCAGCGTCTGAATGGCACCGTTGTCTCCCAAGAGTTTTAGGGTGTTGTACACCGTTGTCTTGGATAGGGTGGGCATGGAGGGCGAAAGGGCCACGTAAATCTCGTCCACCGTGGGATGCGTGCGATGCGCCATCAGGTACTCCATAATGGCTATCCGTTGCACGGACGGCTTGATGTGCTGGCTTTGCAATCGTTCTAAAACATCCATTGGTTACAGGTTTGTAATCATTACATTTTTATTTTCGTTGCAAAGGAAAGCATTTTCCATTAAACGGCCAAATATTTGGGGATAAAAATTCGAAGATATACCAACTTTGCCCATGCAGTATATCTTCTATGGCTGTTTCAGTATATATGGAACTGCGGATGCAGTATATGTCCTTTTGTATTGCAGCTTGAGCTTGCGAAGGTTGACTATATAATAAGGTGCAGGAAGGCAGGGGTGTGCTTCGCCGATGAATGTCCTTGCCTGGGTGGGCGTTTTCTGAAATATTGAGGTCTCAGTGATGTCTGTCACCTCGGTTTTGAGGGTTTTATGGCTGAAAATTGCATGTTCATTGAGATTCAATGCAGTTAGTCGTATCATTTCCTTACAAGAATTATTTTTGTAAGGATTTTACTTGGTGCAGATGATTGATAATCAGACAAATGTGGCTTCTGATGATTCCTCCAAAAAACACTTAAGTATTTTGCTCATAACTCTTAAGTGTTTTTGCGGACAGACTTAAGAGTTACTGGAAAAATACTTCAGTGTTTTCCGGGAAACTCTTGATACGCTAGAGAAAGCATCGGACATTTTATTCCATATTAATGAATTGAACCTTACACAAACATAAATTGAGCTGCAAAGCAACGAAGCTAAAAAATAACCGTCCTAACTTTGCAGCCGTAAACTTTTTAAATGAACAGCGTTATGGCAAACAATGAGAATTATCCTAAAATCGCCCTGGGCACATGGTCATGGGGCACAGGTGCCGCAGGAGGCGACCAAGTGTTTGGAAACAACCTTTCCGCAGAAGATTTAAAGCCGGTATTTGATGCGGCTATGAACAACGGACTGAACCTTTGGGACACGGCAACCGTGTATGGCATGGGGGCTTCCGAAGACATTCTGGCGGGTTTCGTAAAACAATGTCCGCGTGAACAAGTGCTTATCTCCACCAAGTTCACCCCTCAGATTGCATCCGACTCGCCGAATGCCGTGGAAGAAATGCTGGATGCCAGCCTGAAACGGTTTGACACGGATTATGTGGATATTTATTGGATACACAATCCGGCTGATGTGGAGCGTTGGACACCCGGGCTGATTCCCGCATTGAAGAAAGGAAAGGTAAAAAGCGTGGGCGTATCCAACCACAACTTGGCTGAATTGAAACGTGCGGAAGAAATCCTCTCCGCGGAAGGCTTCCATGTGTCTGCGGTGCAAAATCACTACAGCCTCATTTACCGTTCATCGGAAGACGCGGGCATCATCGACTATTGCCGCGAGCACGGCATGGACTTCT
>CALNEX010000073.1 GCA_939791845.1 uncultured Mediterranea sp.
CTACCATAACTTCGAGGAACTGCTGATGACCAACGATACGTGGGAGGTGAAATAAACCGCACCGGATTCCCGCAGGTATCCATCCTATTATAGGAGTTAAGAAGTTAAGGAGTTATCACACCGACCCCCTCCGGCTTCCCCGTTTTCGGGGAGGGGAGGGAGAACAACGCTCCGTCAGAAGTTAAGCCAATAGTAAGTAAAAAAGGCCATATACACAGAGGCATCGGCTTAACTCCTTAATTTCTTAACTCCTCAAATAGACAGAGAGGTATCGGCTTAACTCCTCAACTAATTAACTTCTCAACTAATTATAAACACTGAGCCTGTCATGAACTTTACAGAACTTGCCAACCGAATTTTCGTGCAGTCCATTACGGATTACCACAAGAACGATGACGTAGACACCCCCATCAACAACCCCTATCCGCTGAAAAGCATCGAATACTACCTCTACCTGAAGAATTGGATAGACACCGTACAATGGCACCTGGAAGACATCATCCGTGCCCCACAGATTGACCCGGTAGAGGCGCTCCAGATAAAACGGCGCATTGACAAGTCCAATCAAGACCGGACGGACCTGGTGGAACTGATAGACAGCTATTTCCTGGACCAATACAAGGACATCAAACCGGCCAAAGACGCCACTATCAACACCGAAAGCCCAGCCTGGGCCATAGACCGTCTTTCCATCCTGGCATTGAAAATCCATCATATGCGGCAGGAAACAGAACGTACCGATACCTCCGACGAGCACCGCGCCCAGTGTCAACAAAAACTAAACGTACTGCTGGAGCAGCAAGAAGACCTGTCCACGGCCATCGGCCAACTGCTGGACGACATCCGGGCAGGACGTAAATACATGAAGGTGTACAAACAAATGAAGATGTACAACGATCCGGAACTGAACCCCGTACTCTACGCTTCCAACAAGAGATGAAGTTGCTGGTCATACGCTTCTCAGCGCTGGGAGATGTGGCCATGACCGTCCCTGTCATCGACGCAGTGGCACGCACCTGGCCGCAAGCTGAAATCACGGTGTTGAGCCGCCCTTTCGTACAACCGCTCTTCGCCCGCATGCCGGCCAACGTACGCTTCCGTGGAGTAGACTTGGACGCCTACAAAGGCCTGGGAGGACTCTTCCGTCTCTATCGCGAACTGAAAAAGGAAAACGCCTACGAGGCCGTGGCCGACCTGCACGACGTGCTCCGCACGCGGGTGTTGCGTTTTCTATTCCGCCTCGGCGGCCTGCGGACCGCCCACATCGACAAGGGCAGGAAAGGAAGAAAGGCCCTGGTACGCCCCGAACACAAGATACGGAAACAGTTGCCCACTTCCTTCCAACGCTACGCCGACGTATTCCGCAGATTGGGACTGCCTGCAGAAGTACACTTCCGCTCCATCTACGAAGGCGGACAGGGAGAAACCCGCCTCTTTGCCGACGTAGCCGGCAAGCCGGACGGTACAGACTGGATAGGCTTCGCCCCCTTTGCCGCCCACCGAGGCAAGCAACTGCCCGAGAATACGGCCCGAAGCCTCATCCGGCTCCTGGCCCGACGGCCCGGCACGCACCTCTTCCTTTTCGGGGGGAAAGCCGACGCCCCCACCTTGGAACAATGGGCGAGGGGCTTGTCTCCTGTAACCGTAGTGGCCGGCAAGCTGAAACTGGAACAAGAACTAGCCCTGATGAGCCACCTGAAACTGATGGTTTCCATGGACTCCGCCAACATGCACCTGGCCTCGCTGGCCGGCACACCTGTCGTTTCCGTATGGGGTGCCACCCATCCCCTGGCCGGATTCATGGGGTGGAACCAGCGGACCGAGTGGGCTGTACAGACCGACACATTAGCTTGCCGCCCATGTTCCATCTTCGGCAACAAGCCCTGCCTGCGGGGGGACTATGCCTGCCTGGCCAGACTCACGGCCGAAGATATCCTATACAAAATAAGTCTCATCCTGAATAAAAACAACCACGCATGAAAGTCATCGTCCATCCGCACTATGCAGCCTTGAACACTGAAATCGCACAAATCCCTGCCGACTTTGCCCTGCAGGGCGAGGTGTTGCACGGCGGACGCAACACGGTGAAACGTTTCCCCCGACCGGACACCAACTGGGTGGTGAAACACTACAAGCGCCCCAACCTTATACAACGCATCGCCTACACATTCTTCAAGCCCAGCAAAGCCGAACGAGCCTACCGCTACGCCCAAATCCTGCAAGAAAGAGGCATCGATACCCCCGACGGCATCGCATACATTGAGCTGAAAAGCCACGGCCTCTTGTCCGACTGCTACTTCATATCGCCCGAATGCACGGACCGTCCCATCTTCCCGGAACTGGTGGAAACGCCCGACTATGACCGCACATTGGCCGACGAACTGGCAACATTCTTCGTAGAGATGCACCGGAAAGGCATCTTACACGGGGACCTCAACTTGAGCAACATCCTCTACCGGAAAGAAGCCGACGGCAAACTGCATTTTACGGTCATTGACACCAACCGCTCGCAATTCAAAGACTCGCCCTCGCGCCACGAATGCCTGCACAACCTGATGAGGGTCACACACCGCCGGGACCTGCTGGATTATATCGTGAGGCAATATGCCGCCCTGCGCGGATGGGAAGCGACCGCCTGTTCGGCCTTCGTGCAGAAAGCCTTGGAGAAATTCGAAAGGCGACGAGCCTTGCGACACCGCTTACTGAGACGGAAACAGAAATGAACCTTTACCAAATACATCGACACATGAACAGCAAGAAACCATACGACTACCTCATCGTGGGAGCGGGCCTCTTCGGCGCCACCTTCGCCCATGAAGCCCACAAGGCCGGAAAGCGTTGCCTGGTAGTGGACAAGCGACTACAGACCGGCGGCAACCTCCATTGCCGGGACATTGACGGCATACAGGTACACGAATACGGCGCCCACATCTTCCACACGGACAAACGGGAGGTTTGGGAATACGTCAACCAACTGGTGGAATTTAACCGCTACACCAATTCCCCCTTGGCGAGATACAAGGACAGGCTCTACAACCTGCCCTTCAACATGAACACGTTTTACCAACTTTGGGGCACCCGCACTCCCCGGGAAGCCCGGGCCAAGATTGAGGAACAACGTAACGAATACGCACACCTTGCACAACCACGTAACCTGGAAGAACAAGCCTTGAAACTCTGCGGGAAAGACATCTACGAGCGCCTCATCAAGGGATACACCGAGAAACAGTGGGGACGTCCGGCCTCGGAACTGCCAGCTTTCATCATCAAGCGTATTCCACTGCGCTTCACGTTCGACAACAATTATTTCGATGACCCCTACCAAGGCATCCCCACCGGTGGCTACAACCGACTGACGGACGCCTTGCTGAAGGGCGTCGAAGTGCGCACGGGTACCGATTACCTGGAGCATCGCAACGAGCTGGACGGGCTGGCCCGGAACATCCTGTACACAGGCTGCATGGACGCTTACTTCGACTACCGCTTCGGCCATCTGGAATATCGCAGCCTGCGCTTCGACCACCAGCGACTGGACGATACGGACAACTTCCAGGGCAATGCCGTAGTGAACTATTGCGAGCGCGACGTGCCTTATACACGCATCATCGAGCACAAGCACTTCGAACAAGGCACCCAACCCTTCACAGTCATCACCTACGAGTATCCTGACTCTTTCGCACCCGGCAAGGAGCCCTACTATCCTGTGAACGATGAGAAAAACAACGCATTGGCTGCCCGCTACAGAGCCTTGGCCGAACAGAGCGGACACGTCCTCTTCGGAGGCCGGCTGGCCCAATATACATATGCCGACATGGACGACACCATCGCCGCCGCACTGGACTTATGGAGAAAACATGCTAAGCAAGTAAATTAAGAAGTCAAGGAGTTAAGCCAATGCCTCTGCGTATGCGGCTCTTTGACTTACTATCGGCTTAACTTCTTAACTCCTGTAACATAAAACCAAATATCAACATTCAACTAAAAGCATCATGAGAAACTGCTACCTGTCACGCAACTACAAGGACCTCAACTCTGCGGGGAACAAGGCCAAAACCGACATCGAGCAAATCATGGCCGAAACCGGCTACGTGAACATCGGCTTGCGACAGACGCGATACCCGGGAACCGTCCTGGCTTTCCTGGCCACACTGGCCGGCATCCTGAAAGTTCCCTTCTCCTTAAGAAAGGGGGACCGGCTCGTACTGCAATATCCCCTGAAGAAATACTTCACATGGGTATGCCGCATGGCCCATCTGCGTGGCGCCAAAGTCATCGTCGTGATACACGACCTCGGCAGTTTCCGACGAAAGAAGCTGACCACAGCACAGGAAATCCGCCGCCTGAGCCACGCAGACTACCTCATCGCCCACAACGAACGGATGAAACATTGGCTGACGGACCACGGATGCCGGCTCCCGATAGGCACGCTCGAAATCTTCGACTACCTGTCGCAGACCAAAGCCGCCCCGCACGCAGACGCCCGAAAACCGTATGAGGTGCTCTATGCCGGCGCCTTGAACCCGCGCAAGAACACTTTTCTCTACGAAGTGGGAGCCTACATTCATTCCTACCGCTTCAACCTCTACGGCAACGGCTTCGAACTGGGCAAGGCCAAAGGAAAAGAATACTTTGACTACCGGGGGTTTGTCCGCTCCGATGAATTGATTGCCACGGCCCGGGGGGACTTCGGACTGGTGTGGGACGGCTTCTCCATTGACGCCTGCACGGGTGACTTCGGCGAATATCTGAAATACAACAACCCGCACAAGACCTCGCTCTACATCCGCTGCGGGCTGCCTGTCATCATCTGGGACCAGGCTGCCCTGGCCGACTTTGTCCGCCGGAACGGCATCGGCCTCTGCATCGCCTCACTGGCCGACCTGGACCGGATACTCAATGAACTGACTCCCGAACAATACGCCGGAATGAAAGAACACGTCAAGGCTCTCAGCGAAAGACTAGGGGCAGGATACTACATCCGCAAGGCACTGGCGGCGGCGAATGCACATCTCAACGCCTGAAAAGGGCATATCGTACGACGGCCCACATGTGCTTAAAAAACAACTCGATACGACGTCCTAATTTCCGTTTCCGCCAACTGCCATAGATGGTATGCAGGGCGATGGCATCGGGGTGTACCACCACGTTCCGTTTGCAAGGCGTGACATAATAGCCGGGATAGATGACCACGTTGTCAGCCAGATGCTGCTCCGTATCCTCCGGCACATATCCCCGGGCACGGGCCACGTCCAGCATCACCACCGGAGAGATGACCATGTCCAAGGTCCCGTCCGCCTTCACGAAGGGCCTGCCATTGTAATAATCAAACATGGCCTTGCAAAAGGCATTTCCCGGCTCACCCATGAAAAAGGCAGCCTGCAGCTGCATCCGCTCCCTGATGTGCTCATGGAAAGTGGCAAACCCATGTTCCGGCACGAAGCGGTCAAAGCGCCGCTTCATCAGGATGTCGCTGTCCATGTACACGCCACCCTCCTTGTAAACGGCATAAAAACGGACCACATCCGCCGCGAAGGCCCACTTCCCGGCCTCCAGGGCCTCGTCCACGAACCGGCAGCCGATGGCTTTGGCATCCGCATACGTCCAACGGCGGACTTCATAATCGGGCAGAATGCGTTTCCAGCTGGCCAGGCAACGCTTGATTTCCACAGGAAACGGATCATTACTGAACCAACACAAATGAATAACTTTCGGTATCATAAGCAGACGTCCACATTTAGTTTACATTATTATAACCTCAACGCACCCTCCTGTAACCGTTCACTCCATGCAGCCATCCGGATATGCGTCTGTTCCATCGCCAGCACCATTCCTTGAACGTATCCCGAGGACGCCGGCCCCGCCACTCCGTCATGTCCAGATAGTAAAAATAGGACTTGCGAAGCGGATGCAGACAACGTGTGCTCCACGGCTTCCGACGGGAGGAAAAGTGGATAATCACGCGATGTTCCGGGCGCATTTCCCGGTCGGCCAGACGGATTTCCTCACGACTCATATAGCGCTTGCGGTGGAACAGATGGTCATGCAAGTTGTAGCGCAACGGCAAGGACAGGATATGCCCGTGCAACACTCCGTTCAACACATCCTGGTCGTGATAGGGCAGACGGGAGGCATGCTTCGAGACAAAATCAAGCGACTTTTCCAGGAAATTCATCGACCGCAGGTAATCCAGATTGAACAACATGACCCCGGCGTTATAGTAACCCTCCGTCTGGCAGTCAATGCCCAGGCGCCGGCAATCGTCCTCCAACCGCCGGTGTGCATCCCGGACCGCCGCCATGGCTTTCCCCGACAGGTCGCAATGCCACAATTCATGCAAGGATTTCAACACGATTATGTCACAATCCAGATACAGGACTTTCTTCACCTCGGCCGGCAACATGGAGGCTATGAACAGCTTGCTATAGACAGTCAACGACACGTAGGAACAAGTGGCCGGAAAAGAGGCGGACCAATCCGAAGCCAACGGATAGAACGCCAGTTCCTGCCCGTATTTCCGTTCCACGATGCCGCGCAAAGCCTCGCGGCACTCCTCCGTCAATGCATTATCCAGCACATGCACCCGGATGCGCTCGCCCTTGTTGTTCTCCAGCAAGGAGGTCAGCATCACGCCGCAATGGGGCACATAATTGTTGTCCACGCAACACACCAAATGACAAATTTCCTGCGCCATGTCTTTCCCGTTTTTCCAAGTTTGTAAGTCCTTCAGTTTTTAAGTTCATAAGTACTGTCTTATGCCAGCCCACAAGCTAAAAGACTTAAAGTCCAAAGAACTTGAGAACTCATAAACTTAAGAACTCAAAAACCTACAACCTCACAATATTATGTCTGCAAATTTAGGGAACTTTCTTTGAAATCCGTACTTTTGCCAAAGAAAAACAAAGGAGACTACCCATGAACATCGGATTCGACGCCAAACGGGCTGTGCAAAACCATACAGGACTGGGCAATTACAGCCGCTTCATCATAGACATCATGAGCCGCTATTACCCCGCGGACCGGTACTTGCTGTACGCTCCCCGCAAGCGGGAGAACAAAGAGCTGGACGTATTGCTGCGACGCCCAGGCGTGGCCATCCGCTACCCTTCATCCTTTTGGGGGAAGCAGCTGAGTTCGCTCTGGCGCGTATGGGGCATCGGCAAGGAACTGCGGCCCCAGGGCATCGACCTTTTCCACGGCCTCAGCAACGAATTGCCGCTGACCATCCGGAAAAGCGGAGTCAGAAGCATCGTGACCATACACGACCTCATCATGCTGCGCTATCCGCAATACTACACCTGGATAGACCGCCACATCTACGCCTACAAGTTCCGCAAGGCCTGCCTGAACAGCGACCACATCATAGCCGTCAGCGAAACGACGAAGAAAGACATCATGGACTTCTGGGGGATTCCTGAAGGGAAAATCAGCGTAGTCTACCAAGGCTGCGACCCGCTGTTCAAGCAGCCTGCTTCTCAGGAGTTAAAGGAAGAGGTGCGGCGCAAATACGGATTGCCCGCTACGTACATCCTGTATGTGGGCAGCATCGAGGAGCGCAAGAACCTGCTGCTCGTGGCCCGTGCCCTCCGCCGCCTGCCCGACGACGTACGCCTGGTAGCCGTCGGAAGGCATACGCCCTATACGGAGAAAGTGAAAGCCTACCTCCGCACCCATCGGCTGGAGGAGCGCGTCCGGCTGCTGCACGGCATTCCGTTGCGCGAGCTGCCTGCCTTCTACCAGTGTGCCTCCCTTTTCGTCTATCCCTCCCGTTTCGAGGGGTTCGGCATCCCCATCATCGAGGCCATCCATTCGGGAATCCCCGTCATTGCGGCCACCGGTTCCTGCCTGGAAGAGGCCGGAGGCCCTTCCTGTGTCTATGTGGACCCGGACGATGCGGACGGGCTGGCCGCAGAGATTGCCTTCATCCTCTCCCACCCGGCCGTGGCGGAAAAGATGAAAGCCGAAAGTCTGGCCTATGTGCAACGCTTCTCGGACGAATGCATAGCCGCCGCCGTCCGCCGGGCCTACGACAGGGCATTGGCTTAGCCGTCAGACGCCGGCGGCCCGTCTCCACCGGCGGAACAGTTTGCGGAGCTTTTCCGCAGCCGAGTCGTGCCAACTGTGGGCACACAGATGGATGGCATACGATGCCGGCGTCACTTCATGCTTGTTGCCCGCAAAAATCTCGGAACGCAGGATTTTCACATTCCCGTCCAGCTGCTGGTCCATGTCCTTATAGAGGAATCCATGCCGCTCGGCCACCCTTGCATAAATCTGGGGGGCCAGCAGTTGCGTTTCCAGCGAGCCATCCTCGCGGACAAAGTGCCGCCCCTGATACCAGTCCAGCACCTCCTTCACGAACGGACATCCCGCCTGCGCTCCCATCACGGCCGCCTGAATCTGCATGCCCGACACGTATCCGTCGCCCGTGCGGCTGCCGTCGGGCGCTATCAGCCGTGCGGTGTCCGTCTTCACCAGCTGGGTGGGATGATGCTCCACGGACGAGAAGAAGGAACAGGACAAGAAGTCATCGAAAGGCTTCAGGACCTTCACGTCCGAATCCAGGTAAATGCCTCCCTCCGTATAGAGCGCATACATACGGATATAGTCGGCCGCGAAAGCCCATTTGCGATGTTCATAAGCTTCCTTCACATAAGGCACCGACGCCACGTCGAAATTGTCGGTGGTCCACAGCTTCAGCCGATAGTCCGGCATCACGCGCCGCCAGGTGTCCATGCAACGCCTGATTTTCAGCGGATAGGGGTCTCCGCTCAGCCAACAGTAATGTATGACTTTAGGTATGAGCAAATCTCGTGTCTCCATATTCTTTAGTTTATCCACGGTTACGCTTGAAGGCTGGCTTCAAACACCGGACAAAGATAGGCAAAAAACTGGGTAATGTTGCCAAACAATGCATCCTTTTCACCAAGACTTGGGCGGCGATATCCGCGTCCGAACACGGAGATATCTGCGCCCAAGCACGGAGATATCCCCGCCCGAGCACGGAGATATCCCCGCATTTTCTGCAAAAAGCAACCACATCAGGCAGCTGACACACAACATTTTACAAAGCTTTGACCGACATCCGGACGGGTTGCCGCCTTTCCCGTGCCCAACTTATCGCTTTTTTCATTAACTTTGCCGTCAAATGCCGACTTACGATATG
>CALNEX010000074.1 GCA_939791845.1 uncultured Mediterranea sp.
ATGTTGTTCAGTTCGCTGAAGATGCTCAACTGCGAGAACTTCGTGATGCCCGTCAGGAACACAAAACGGAGATAGGGATCGCAAGCTTTCAACGGACTGTAGAAATTACGCATCACGTTGCGGAGAACGGGCAGGTTCTTGTCTTCATGCACCACGTCCAACAACGGGGCGTCGTATTCGTCTATCAGCACCACCACCTGGCGGCCCGTCTGCTCGTAAGCCGTGGTGATGAGGTTGGTCAAGCGGGTATTGGCATCTTGCAAAGAGGTGGAGATACCAAATTTTTTCTCCTGCTCTTGCAAACGGAAATCCAGGTAACGTTCCAACTGTTCCCGATCCATGTGCTTGCCCAGGCTCATGTCGAAATGCAGCACCGGATAGGCGGTCCACTCTGTCTCCAGTTTTTCGATGACCAAACCTTCGAACAACTCCTTCCGCCCTTCAAAGTAGGAACGCAGCGTGCTGGTCAGCAAGGACTTGCCGAAACGGCGGGGACGGCTCAGGAACTTGTACGAAGATCCTTTATGCACCATACGGTACACATAAGCGGTCTTGTCTATGTACAAGTAACGCCCTTCTCTTAATTTCTCGAATGTCTGAATCCCTATCGGGTAAAGTCGTTGCATCGGTTCCATTGCCTCTTGTCTTTGGTTTCTGCAAAGGTAACAAAACAACACTGAAACAAAAAACTTTTGCCGGGAAATAACCGCCTATAACCAGCAATAATCTACTTTTACTTTTCTTCGTGCCGCTGTCTGCCTTGACACCTTGGCACCGTATATTATAAATCCCTATACGCGCCCGCGTGAGGAATTCATCATTTGTTAATTATTTAACATTCATCTATCTCTTCACGCGTATATAAAAGTTGCTATTTCTCGTGCCAACCTGTCAAGCTGCTATTCATCTGCTTCTTCTCAAAGTAGCTCTTTCGTCTGCTAAACAGGGTCTTGAGACAACTAAACAGGGTCTTGAGCGATGTAAACAGGGATTTGAGCAACGTAAACAGGGACTTTACGGAAGTGGTTGGCTTTCCGGCTTTATCCGCCTATAATCACCCATAATCACCAATAACCGCCCATAACCGTCATTTACGGATATCTTATCGTTTCCTATGTGTATCTTTGTGACATGAAGAAAAATGTACCTCAGGCTTTGTCCACCAGACGCTGAATGCGGAAATAGAGGCCTTTCCGCTCCACGTGGGACCATACGGCCAGTCGACGAAGCAAGCGGTAGGCCTTGCCCTTTTTGGACAGCCGCTTCACACCGACATACAGGCCGAAGGTGAACAACAGGCCCAGCAGGATCACGACATACAGTTGGAGTTCGATGGAGATGCTGGCCCAATAGAGCACCCACCAGGCCAGGATGACCAGCGTGTTCAGCGTCAGAATGCAGAACGTGGTGCCGGGATGGGAGAAGCCGATGTCGATGAACAGGTGGTGCAAGTGCGTCTTGTCCGGACGGAACGGGGAACGTCCGCGCCAGATGCGGCTGCCCATCACACGCAGGGTGTCGAACACGGGAATGGAGAGCACGGACAGGGTGAAGGGTATCAGGCCCATGCCTTGCGCAGCAAAATGCCCGCCGCCGGAACTGCCTTCCAACACACGGGTGACAAACACGGACATCACCAGTCCCATCACCAGTGTGCCGCCGTCTCCGATGAACATCCGCGAGGTATCGCCGAAAACATTATGAATGAAAAAGGGGATCAACGCACCGATGCAGACCACGCCCAGCACCGTCATCGTCAGGTCGCCCAGGTGATAAAAGTAAACGGAAAAGACGGCGGAAGCCAGCACGCAGTATCCAGAGGACAAGCCGTTTACACCATCTATCAAGTTGATGGCGTTGATGATGCCCACCGAGGCGAACACCGTCAGCAGCGTGGCCCCCCAAAGGGGAATGGCATGGATGCCCCACAGCCCGTGGAAGTCGTTGATGGCATGGTGTCCCACCAGCACCAGCAGCAGGATGGCCAGAACCTCGATGCCAAAGCGCAACCGCGGCGAAAGGCCCATGATGTCGTCCAAGGTGCCTGTATAAAGCATCAGCGTCATCAGCGTGAAGACGGGAAACAAACGGGCACAGTCGAAGAACGGGGACAGGCAGCCCAAGCCCAGAAAAAGCCCAAAGAACACGGCGGTACCGCCCAGCACAGGCACAGGTGTGCGCTGCAGCTTGCGGCTGTCGGGGTTGTCCACGATGTTCTTGCGCAGGGCCAGGCGCACCAACCGGGGATGAATCCAGCACACTGCGCTGAAGGCCACCACTGCGGGGATGAGCAGCAATGACAGAGGATAAGCTTCCAGAATTTCTCTCATGTTCGCTTGTTTTCGGATGTTTCTAACCGATAGGTTCTATCAGGTCGGGATGGATGGTGGCCAAAGCCACGGCAATGACACCTTCGATGGCGATGACCACGCGACGGTCGCGGGCGCCCTTCACTTTCACGAACACGCCTTCACGCCCGGCGAAGTCGCCGCCCGTGACACGCACGCGGGTGCCCTTGGCCAGGTTCACTTCTTCGGGACGGAAGTACAGAAGCTGGTCGCTATAGGTGCCTGCAACGGCGATGAAGTGCCGCATCTGGGCGTCGGGAACGATGATTTTCTCGTGGCTGCGCGTGTCCGTGATATATTGCAGGTAGGGAATCTCTTCCTTCACCCGACGCAACTCCGCAGGGCGGGCGTGCACAAACAGCAGGTTGCGCACCACGGGCACCAGTTCCTTCACACGCCGGCCATGCCGAAGACGGAAATGGTACTGCATCGGGATGAAACAGCCCAGCGAGGCCGACTTCAGACGGGACATTGCATCCAGTTCGCGGCGGTAGGTGGCACGCATCGCATACCACTGCGCGGAAGGTTCCTGGGAAGAGGACGGAAAAGATTCCATCAGGGATTCTTTTGTAAAAAGGATATTCTCTTGGGGCTTTGAACCACGCATATCTTGCTATGGCTCAATCATTTGCAGCAGAATCCCCCTCAATAGGCAGGATGATGCAGATTCCCCGCAGGACGGAACCGGGACGCCGAACATCAAAGTCATAACGGCGGGAAAACAAGGGTTCCGACGTGTATCGCCAAGCAAGCGGTACACATATCGGGCACAAAAATAGGCAAAAACAAGCTAGTGAACAAATTTCGCCCTTGATATTTTCTTAAAATCCGATTTCTTTTTTCCTCTACAGAATTTTGTGTCCTATTTTCATGCTCCATAACTTGCAGGCATACAAGCGAATAAGATGCCAGCATTCTTTTTCTGCCGCGCGTCACCTTTCTATTTCCACCGCCCGGGCCGCCCTGACGGCTATTGAATTATGCTTCACCTCCGACTTGAAGCCTGCGGCTGACGGAGCAACGGACAGGTCGCCTCCAATCAGGCCCAAGGCCGTGTTCAACATCAATTCGTCCGGATTGCCAAACGGCAAGAAACGCGCCAAGTCGCCATTCTCGTCCAGCGGAATATCAGGCTGGAAACCTTGTTCATAATCCGACTCACCCTGCGCATTGTAGATTTTGCAGACTATGGGGGACATGGACAGCATCAACTCCGGATTGGCAAAGGTGACGGAGCCCACATTCTTGCCTTCTGTCACCCCACCTATCAATATGACCTCCATATAAGGCTTCAGGCAATTGATCAGCATCTCGGAAGCGGAAGCCGTCTCATTGCCGGTCAGGACATAGAGCCGGGAAAGGTTCAGGTTGGCTCCGGACTGCGTCAGGCTTTCCTCCAAATAGAAAGGCAACTCCCGCTCCTGGAAGTTCGTGTTGAACTCCAGATAGCCCAACGGCTGCCCCAAGGCGGAAGACGGTGCCAACATGGCGCACAGCAACTCGGCACACGTCATTTGCCCGCCATTGTTATAACGCAAGTCCAGCACAAACTCATTCACTTGCTGGGAGGCAAAGTAGCGGAAAGCCTCGCACAATGTTTCGTCGAATTCGCCACTTGTGTCTGACAAGCCGGAAGTAAAGTGATTATAAACCAAATACCCCACCCTGCGGCCACCAGAGACATAGACATTGCGGTAATGCACCGGATTGTCGCTGATGGCACGGGCCTCCGGAAGAGTTTGCGGCTCGGCGTATGGCAGGATGGTGTCCAGAACCGCATCATAATAGCCCACGGTCACCTGCATGCTCCCGCCTCCATACAGGCGCGTGTAGTTATCTTGGGTTATCGGTTCTCCGTCCATCTCCAAAATCCAGTCGCCCCGCTCCAAGCCAATCTCTCCGGCAGGACTGTCCGGCGTCACATAAAGCAAGTGGGCATACAAAGCCGTGTCATTGTCCTCGGCCCGGTTGGTAGTGAACTGGAAACCATAGCTGTAGTCCGTATGCGGAATGCTGCGGGTATGGCTTTCCAGACTATCGATGGTGGAATAGGCCCGTCCCGCCTTCCCGTCCTTGTCGGAAAGGAGGGAGGCGAAGAACTCAAACGGGGCACTGAAATAGTTCAGGTCATTGGTATGGGGAATATCCTCATTCCAATAGTACCACACCCGCATCGTGTCGTCTATCCAACGGTCCGTCTGCGTCCGTTCGGCATACGCGGCCCAGCGGTCCACGGCGCATGAACCGAAATAAAGGGGCAGCATGAACAATCCGCCCAAGAGTATCAATAGATTCCTTGCTTTCATGGGCGCAAAAATACGAAAAAAGAAGGAACATTTCAAAGCGAACTCGCCTTGAAAATGGTGGATTCCTCCAACGGGACAAGTTCACCACTCAGCGTGAGGTTGCGCGAATTGAAGTTCGGGCTGACATTCACCGTCGCCTGATTGTTGCCACGGTTCAGCGTCAGGAACACCTGGGCGGATATGCCCGAACCTTGCACGTTGAAACTATAGGTGACGATTCCCCTTTTGCTTTCCTTGACCTTGATGCCGGACACCCTGCCGTCCACTGTGATGCCACCTATGCCGTTGGGGCCTGCAAACGGGGTATTGTTGAAAGCAACCTGCACCGTGCCTTTCTCACCGTCCACTTTTATGAAATTGGTGTTGGAGTTGACATAGGCCACGTCCCCTTGTTTGAAAATCAGCCGGTCGGCTTCCACTACGAATTTGTTCTCCTTCAAAGCCTGCACGGCCACAGCGTGCAAGACCGAATCGGAAGGAACTTGTTGGGCATACACGGCTGTTGCAGCCATACTTACCAGGACCAATGCCACGAATGCGATAAATTTTCTCATAATTCTTTTTGTTTAGGTTTATAAATTCAATTTCTTTCTCTTGGTTATCCTACAATAACAATGCCAAAACGGAATTGTTCATATCCTATTTGAGAAATGCCGGGATTTATTCCGAAACACGGAAGAGGAGGATTTGTTTATACCCGAATCTTTCCGTATCTTTGCGCCGCTTAAATCAAAGAATATGAGCCAAGAAACATTTCAAACCTTTTTATATGTCATGTCCGGCGTGGCTCTCATCGTGTTCATCTCGCTTTACTTCGTCCGCGCAGGTTATGGCATTTTCCGCACCGCCCACTGGGGTCCCAGCGTCCACAACAAGCTGGGCTGGGTGTTGATGGAGGCCCCGGTATTCATCGTGATGTTCGTCCTTTGGGCACAGAGCGGCACGGGATTCACGATGCCACAGTACCTTTTCTTCCTGCTCTTCCAGCTGCACTACTTGCAACGATCGTTCATCTTCCCCTTCCTGATGAAAGGAAAGAGCCGCATGCCCGTCAGCATCATGATGATGGGCATCGTGTTCAATGTGCTCAACGGGGTGATGCAGGCAGGAGGCATCTTCTGGTTCCCCAGCGTGCCCCTCGGCACGGGCATCGGCTACCTGGCAGAACCGCACGCCCTCATCGGGCTCCTCCTCTTCTTTGTCGGGATGGGCATCAACCTGCACTCCGACCACGTCATCCGCCACCTGCGCAAACCCGGCGACACACGCCACTACCTGCCTGCGCGCGGAGTCTACAAATATGTCACCTCGGCCAACTACTTCGGCGAACTGGTGGAATGGACAGGCTTTGCCCTGCTGACCGCCTCGCCCGCCGCATGGGTCTTCGTGTGGTGGACGGCCGCCAACCTGGTGCCCCGCGCCAATGCCATATATAATAGGTATATAGAGGAATTCGGTGCCGAGGCCGTGGGAAAAAGGAAACGAATCATACCTTATATATATTAATAAAAGCGATTAGTGGCGAGTGATTAACGACTAGTTGCCAACCACTAACCACTAATCACTCACCACTAACCACTAATCACTAATCGCTAAAAAATGAGTACTTCGAAACTATTCACCCCGGTCACCCTCGGCCCGCTGACGCTGCGCAACCGCACCATCCGCTCGGCCGCCTTCGAGAGCATGTGTCCGGGCAACAAGCCCTCGCAACAACTCTTGGACTACCATAAGTCTGTGGCCGCCGGCGGCGTGGGCATGACCACGGTGGCATACGCCGCCGTCACCCGTAGCGGTCTTTCCTTTGACCGCCAACTCTGGATGCGCCCCGAGATTGTGCCGGGCCTGCGCGAACTGACAGATGCCGTACATGCAGAAGGCGCCGCGGCAAGCATCCAATTGGGACACTGCGGCAACATGTCACACAAAAGCATCTGCGGCTGTACCCCTGTGGGAGCCTCCACCGGATTCAATCTCTACTCCCCCACCTTCGTGCGCGGCCTGCGTGCCGATGAGTTGCCCGAGGTGGCCCGCGCCTACGGACGTGCCGTCAACCTGGCCCGCGAATCGGGCTTTGACGCCGTGGAAATCCATGCCGGACACGGCTACCTCATCAGCCAATTCCTCTCCCCCTCCACTAATCATCGCAAGGACCAGTTCGGCGGCTCGCTGGAGAACCGCATGCGCTTCATGGACATGGTGATGGACGAGGTGATGAAGGCTGCCGGCAACGACATGGCCGTATTGGTCAAGATGAACATGCGCGACGGCTTCCGGGGCGGCATGGACATAGAGGAGAGCCTGCAAGTGGCCCGGCGTCTGGAGCAGAGCGGCGCACATGCCCTGGTGCTGAGCGGCGGTTTCGTCAGCAAGGCGCCGATGTATGTGATGCGCGGCGAGATGCCCATCCGCACCATGACGCACTACATGACCTGCTGGTGGTTGAAATACGGCGTGCGGATGGTGGGCAAGTATATGATTCCCACCGTTCCTTTCAAGGAAGCCTACTTCCTGGAGGATGCCCTCCGCTTCCGCCAGGAAATCAAAATGCCGCTGGTTTATGTCGGCGGCCTCGTGGCCCGCAAGAAGATCAACGAGGTGCTGAATCACGGCTTCGAGGCCGTGCAGATGGGCCGCGCCCTGCTGAACGAGCCGGGCTTCGTCAACCGCATGAAGGCCGAGGAAGAAGCCCGGTGCAACTGCAAGCACAGCAACTACTGCATCGCCCGCATGTACACCATAGACATGGCCTGCCACCAGCACCTGCAAGAGGAACTGCCCCCTTGCCTGAAGAAAGAAATCGAACAAATAGAAAAACGCCAAGCCACCGATGGAAAATAACGAACAATCCCTGCAAACCCGTCCTTTGGCCATCATCACCGGTGCAGACGGCGGCATGGGCACCGAAATCACCCGTGCGGTGGCCCAAACAGGCTATCGCGTCATCATGGCCTCGTGCCGCAAACAAAAGGCGGAAGCCGTGCGCCGCACCCTGATGCACGACCGGCCGGACCTGAGCATCGAAGTACGTCGGCTGGACCTGGCCTCACTGGCGTCCGTAGCCGAATTTGCTGACACGCTCTTGTCCGAAGGCACGCCACTCACGCTCCTGATGAACTGTGCCGGCACCATGGAAACTGCCCGGCACATCACCGAGGACGGACTGGAGCGAACAGTCAGTGTCAACTATGCAGGTCCCTACCTGCTGACACGCAAACTTCTTCCGCTGATGGGACGGGGCAGCCGTGTGGTCAACATGGTGTCATGCACCTACGCCATAGGACACCTGGACTTTCCCGACTTCTTCACCCGGGGCCGCAAAGGAGGCTTCTGGCGCATCCCCATCTACAGCAACACCAAGCTGGCGCTGACGCTCTTCACCCTTGACCTGGCCGCCCGTGTCAAAGATCGTGGCATTGTGGTCAATGCCGCCGATCCGGGCATCGTGTCGACGGACATCATCACCATGCACATGTGGTTCGACCCGCTGACCGACCTTTTCTTCCGTCCTTTCATCCGCACGCCCCGACAAGGTGCCGACACCGCCATCCGTCTGCTGCTGGACGAGGAAGGCGGACAACGCACCGGCACATTCAACGTGAGCGGACACGCCAAACACCTCTCCGAGAAATACACGCAGCACCGTCAGATGCAAGAACTTTGGGAGCGGACGGAAGCCATTGTAAAAAAGTGGCTGTAAATCCACCAAAAAAGACAAGGGTTCGCCAAAATGTAGTAACTTTGCACGCCCAAACGCCTGCCGGGCGAAAACAAGCGTAAAAACAACAATATAAAATAAGAAACAACAATGGCAGTAGAATTAAAAGACCTTACCAAGCGTAGCGAGAACTACTCGCAATGGTATAACGAACTGGTGGTGAAATCCGACCTGGCCGAGCAGTCCGCCGTACGCGGCTGTATGGTGATAAAGCCCTACGGATATGCCATCTGGGAGAAAATGCAACGTCAGCTGGACGACATGTTCAAGGAAACGGGCCACGTCAACGCCTACTTCCCCCTGCTCATCCCGAAGTCTTTCCTCAGCCGCGAGGCCGAACATGTGGAGGGATTTGCCAAGGAATGCGCCGTCGTCACCCACTATCGGCTGAAAAACGACCCCAATGGCGGAGGCGTGGTGGTGGACCCCGAAGCCAAACTGGAGGAAGAGCTGATTATCCGTCCCACTTCGGAGACCATCATTTGGAACACTTATAAGAATTGGATTAACTCCTACCGTGACCTGCCCATCCTGGTGAACCAATGGGCCAACGTGTTCCGCTGGGAGATGCGCACCCGCCTCTTCCTGCGCAC
>CALNEX010000075.1 GCA_939791845.1 uncultured Mediterranea sp.
CACAAGGAATAGAAGCTCCGGTATGGTGTTCCGACGGTGGTTTTGTAACTATTACTTTCAAACGACCCGATTTCAAATCCGACACAATAATCGGTGACGAAAAAGAAGGGAATGTTATTCAGAAAACTGACGTAAAAGAACACCCCTCAAGTACCCCTCAAGTACCCCCTAAGTACCCCCTAAGTACCCCTCAAGTAGAATTACTAATTCAGAAAATGGGTGATTCTTATATGAGTATGAGGGATATGGCAGAGGTATGTAATATTAAAGACTTGAAATATTTTCGAGAAAGTTATATAACACCTGCATTAGAAAGTGGGATGATTGAACGGCTTTATCCTAATCACCCCAAGCATCCGAAACAGCAGTATCAACTGACAGAAGCCGCTAAAAAATGGATAAAGAGAAATATCAAATAAGGAAGGATATCCCAACGCAGTAGTACTTACTTTGCCATCGAAGTATATCTTCATTGCCGGATGCAGTATATATTAAACGGTGGATGCAGTATAACTGATTTTATACTTTGCGCGGAGTTCAACATTGTAGGAGCTTAGCATCGATTCAATGCACCGTTGAAGCCTGTTCGAGCCATCAACTGAACGCTGTCCGAGCCGTCAACTGAGCACTACCCCCAGCCGTCAGTTGAACACTCGGAGAGTGATCAGTTGAGCACTTATGCCTTGCTTTATTCATCCTTTTTTGCTATATTCGCACAAGTATTCTGATAACCATTATAGAGCTATGAACAAAAGACTTTTAGGAGCCGTCATCGGTGATATCGTCGGCTCCACGCGCGAATGGCACAACGTCAAGACGGAGGATTTTGAATTGGTGCCCCGTGGCAGCCGGTTCACGGATGATTCCGTGATGACTTTGGCCGTGGCGGAATGGCTGATGGGGGATTCACAGCATCAGTCGGAAACCTTGGTGAAGTGCATGCAGCATTGGGGGCGGAAATATCCCCATGCTGGTTATGGCGGGATGTTCAGGCAATGGCTGGCGTCACCCCATCCGCAACCATACGGGAGTTTCGGCAACGGGTCTGCCATGCGGGTCAGCCCGGTGGGCCTTTATGCAAAATCCCTGGACGAAGCATTGGAGCTGGCCCGCATCACGGCTTCCGTCACACACGACCATCCGGAAGGCATCAAAGGCGCACAAGCCATTGCCGCTTGCGTGTATATGCGGAGGAGCAGGAAACCGGATGCAGAGATAAAGGAATATGTCGAACGGACTTTCGGGTATGACTTGAATATCCGCTTGGAAAGTATCCGTGATGCTTATACGTTTGACGTGACTTGCCAGGGGAGTGTACCCATCGCCATCATGGCATATCTGCAACGGGGTGAGGATTCAGCTGAAAGTGCCCTGCGTCTGGCCATTTCCATGGGAGGCGATTCGGATACCATCGGTTGCATGACTTGTGCGATAGCTACCGCTGAACCTTCTCAAGACATCAGTGCCGAGACACAAGAAAAGTGCCGGGCATTGCTGTCCCCTGATTTGCTGGATATTAACGACCGCTTCGAGGCGTTTTCCGACAATAACCAGCCACATCAGTAACAATAAAAGCGGTAATCCGTGGTCAAGGATTCCATACAAGACCACGGATACCGCCTTTTTATCTATTTCCCCTTATTCTTATTTACGGGGGATTATCTCGAAAATCTCAGCTGTTCCTTCCAAGCGGATTTTCACCACCTCCTTGCCTGCCAACTGAACCTCTGCATAAGGAGCATCCAATTGCGTTTCAGCCACTACCTTGCCATCTTTGTCCACTTGCTGGCATTTGACAGGAGCGGCAAGCTGATTCATCAGCAGAATGTAGCTTTGAGTGCCTTCGGGTACTCCGAAAGACAGATCGCCTGTATGCTGATAGGAGGTACCCAATGTGCCGTCAAAGGCATAGAGTGCTTCCGCCGGATGAGTGGCTTCCAAGGTGAATCCCAAATTTTCCACCCGGATGGGGTTCACATCGAAGGAGCGGACAGCCGCATAGTTGGTGCGCTTGGACTCCAAGCGTTTCAGGCGCACATAGCGGGCTTTCACCGGTTCGCCTTTCCAGTTGATGACATATTGTTGCTTCATGTCTGCAATGAGAGGCGTCCAAGTCTTTCCATCGGCAGAATATTCCAAGGCAGCGTGATCCATATAGTCCACATCGTCCACGGAGTTGCGTCCTTGCAGGATGGAGATTTCGGACACATCGCGCACGGCCCGCAGGTCAAGGCCAATCCAGGAATCCTTGCGTTGGGGCACGCCGGAAGTGTAGAAAGTGGCGGAGTCGTTGTCCAGCATCAGCTTGGTCAAGGTGGAAGTGGAGTTGGAGAACGAACCTATGCCGCGGTAATCCTTGGGAACTTCGCCCGTCAGTTTCTGGAGGAAACCGAAAGACATGTCGTCCATCATATTTTCATAGAAAGGCTGCAGTTTCATCGTGCCGGACTTGTGTGCCTCATAAGCCTTGCGGTCTTCGGGCGTCATCAGGTTCTTCACATACAAGTTCCAGAAAGCAGCATTGTCATTGCCAGCGCGGTAGATTCGTCCCAACTCGATGGCACGTTTGCCGCGGGTACCCAACTTGCCGAATTCCACCAGCCAAGGGCGAAGTTCGTTCAACAGGATTTTGTTGGAGCATCCTTGTTCCATTTGGGCAGGCACCTGCTCCACACGTCCATATTCGGCTTCCAAAGCCTGGGCGGCAGCGTCCGTCCAATCCGCCAGGCGGAAGATGTGAGTTTCCCACGATTCATCGCGGCGGTATCCCGTCTCCGTGTCACCGGAGTGAATGGCAAAAGTCCGATAGGCTTCCGTGGCATCCGGTGCCAGTTCGGCAAGGCCACGTTCCCAATTGTCTATGGGATTGTAATCGGCAATGTTCCATGCATAGTCTGCCACGCCATACAAAGCCAGCTTCGATGCCTCGCCATGTTCCATGGGATTGCTGATGAGACCGCATACTTCATTTTCCGTCAGGCTGGTATCCAAACCATAGACGGGTCCTTGCAGGATGATGTGACGGGCATAGTCTGTCACCGGATAATTCCACCAGTAATAAGCCGGGCGCTGGATGCGGGTGTTGACGAATTCCAAGGTGGAAGGTGTCAAGTCGCTGCATACCACGTCGCCAGTCCAAAAGACCTTGATGTTCTTCTCCAGTTCGCGTCCGTAGATGGCCAGGTTGCCATTCTCGGAGGGATTGGCCCAGAGTTTCGAATAATCCGTGGGGCATACGGTCAGGGGCGACACATCGCCTTTGACCTTGACGAACTCTTCGGTCAGGCGGTTCAGCAACTTGGCCTGTTCGGTGGGATTGGCACCCCGGCCGGAGATATCATCGAAGAACACGGCAAAGTCGCGCACGCCCAAGTCATACATCAAGTTGAACTTGTGTATCAAGTTCTGGAAATCTTCTTCATTCCATTGGATGTCCTTGCCCGGATGGATGGCCCATACAAAATCCACACGGTTGCGCTTGCAAGCCTCAATCAGTTCGTGGATTTGCTTGGCTTCCTGCTCGGGGTAGGGCAGGCGCCAATTGGGGCTGCTATGATAGGGGTCGTCCTTGGGACCATACAGATAGGCATTCATCTTGAACTTCCCATAGAAGTCAATCAAGGAAAGGCGCACCTGATGCGACCAAGGTGTGCCATAGAAACCCTCTACCACGCCTCTACTGGGCAGGTCGGGCCAGTCATTGATGTCGGCGTAAGGCAATCCGCCGTCTTTGCTGAAGGGACTTTCCACCAGCTGGCGCAAGGTCTGTATGCCATAATAAGCTCCCCGTTCATCATAACCGATGATGGAGATGCCTTTTTCGCCAATGTGTAGGGCATAGGCTCCGGACACGGCCTTGACACCTTCCTTTTGGGCGGCTTTTGAGCCGAAATCGATGGTGAACTTGATGCCTTTGGAGGCCAAAGTGAGGAAGCCCAAGTCTTCAGAGAACTTCTTCTGCTTGTCCTTCAAGGCCAATCCGCCTGATATGTCCAGACGATTGTCCCTATTCAACGTCATCTGGTGCGGGGTGGGGTTGACGATGATGCCTTGATGGTCTACCTTCTGCCCGGGTATGACCCGGACATCTTGAATCTCCGAACGTTGGGAAGAGAGGTCAAAATCCGTCTCTTGTGCTTGAAGGTAGCCGCATACAAGCGCACATACCCAGCCTACGATAAGTGACTTTTTCATGAAAAATCAGTTTTAAGTAAAAATCGTGGGCTAAGGTATGAAAAAGAATTCAGATATGCAAGCGTATATGAAAAAAAATACATTTATTCCAAGCATTCATCCAATGCCTTGGTCAGCGCGGCCTTGTCCAGGTGCTGGCCGATGAAAACCAGCTTGATCATGCGGTCGCCATATTGCTCGTCCCAATCACGCAAAAGACCGGGCTCCTGGCGCATCAGTTCTATAAGGTCCTCTTCGGGAGCGGTGGCATACCACAGGCCGGCTTCCTTGATTTGTTTCTGACGGCCTGCCTGCTCGAAGAGGAAAGACATGTCGCGGTTGTGACTGAAGTAGCATACGCCTTTCGTGCGGATGACGTTCTTCGGCCATTGGGTGGCAACGAAGTAGTCAAATTTGTGTATGTCAAAGGCGGGTCGGCGGTAGTACACGAAGGTTTCGATGCCGTATTCTTCCACTTCGCCTCCTTCGGCATGATGATGATGGTGGTGCCCATGTCCCTCTTTGGCGTGCTCAAGTGCCTCTTTGGCATGCTCATGTGCCTCTTCAGCATGGTGATGATGGTGATGGAGGGGAGCCTTGGCCTCGCGCTCTTCATCGGCGGTGGCCTGGCGTTCTATCTCACGCACCCAGCCGGCCGAGGTGGCCACGCGCTCGAAGTCGAACAGATGGGTGTTGAGGAGTTTATCCAAGTCCACTTTGGCGTAGTCGCATTCGATAATCTCCGCCTGGGGTTGCAGGGTGCGGATGATTTGCTTGATGCGCTCCCGTTCTTCGGGCTGCACTTCCGAAGCCTTGTTCAGCAGGATGATGTTGCAGAACTCAATCTGCTGGATGATGAGGTTCTCGATGTCTTCCTCGTCGATGTGGGGGCGGGTGAGGGTATCGCCGCAAGAAAATTCATCCTGCAAGCGCAGAGCGTCCACCACGGTGACGATACTATCCAGGCGGCATTTGCCGTACTTGACGTAAGCACCGCCCAAGGTGGGGATGGAGCAGATGGTCTGTGCGATGGGTTCGGGCTCGCAGATGCCGCTGGCCTCGATGACGATGTAGTCAAAGCGTTGCAGCTTCATCAGCTCGAATATCTGTTCGATGAGGTCGGCCTTCAGGGTGCAGCAGATGCAACCGTTCTGCAAGGCCACGAGGCTATCGTCTTTCTTTCCCACAACACCCCCTTGCTGGATGAGGTCGGCGTCTATGTTCACCTCGCCGATGTCGTTGACGATGACGGCAAACTTGATGCCGCGTTCGTTGGAAAGGATATGGTTTACCAAAGTCGTTTTCCCACTGCCCAGATAACCGGTCAGGAGCAGTACCGGGATTTCTTTTACACTATTCATGGCTATGTCATTTCAAGCCGCTTGCCACGGCTTCATACGTTTCAGTCATCAATGCCTTCACGTTCTCCGGGCCTTTGCCTTGGGGAGGGATGGGCTGGTGGATGGTCAGCACCAGGCGGTGGCGGCGTACCCACTTGGCAGTGCGGGGCAACACATTGAACGAACCGTTGATGGTGACAGGCACCACGGGAAGTTGCAGGTCGTCGGCCAGCTGGAAGGCACCGCGCTTGAAGGAGCCCAATGTGCCGTCCTGTGTGCGCGAGCCTTCGGGAAACACCACGAGGGACACGCCGTTCTTCAGCGACCTTTCCGCCTGGCGGATGGTGGAGAGCATCCCCTTGGCATTGGCACGGTCCACAAAGATATGCCCGGCGCTCTCGCACGCCTTGCCCACGAAAGGAATCTTGCGCAGGCTCTTCTTCATCATCCACTTGAAGTTGCGGCCCAGGAAGCCGTATATCAGGAAAATGTCGAAGATGCCCTGGTGGTTGGGCGCGAACACGTAGGAGGTGTGCTTGTCCAGTTTCTCCCTTCCTTCCACCTTGACGGGCAGGAGCAGCAGGTAACAGGTCAGTTGCGACCAGATTTTACCGGGATAGTATCCCCACACGTGCGCACCGCCAATCAGCGAACCGATGATGGTGGTGAAAGCCGTCAGCAAAGTCAGCACCACGAAGACGGGCAAAGCGATGCAAAGCTGGTAGATTCTGTAGAGTATCGTTGTCATAAGGCTCTCTTTTTTGATTGTCCGCGCAAAGATAGCGATTATTTATGGTTTTTCCATCTTTTCGCCCGCACCTTTCTTCAGGGTGATGACGGTAATCTCCGGCCAGGCCCCGAAGCGGAAGGGAAGGCCCACGTATCCGATGCCGATGTTCACGTAGAGGGAGCGTCCGCCCTCGGTGTACATGCCCCGCCATTCAGGGTACTTCAACTCGGCCAGGGAGCGTCCGAAGAAGATGCCTTGCATGGCGTGCGTATGTCCGGCCAGCATCAGGTCTATGTCCGATTGGGGAAGCACCTCGCGGCGCCAATGGGTGGGGTTGTGGCTGAGGAGTATCTTGAACATCCCGTCCGTGCCCCGCAGTGCCTTGGGCAAGTCCGCAAACTGTGAGAAAGGAGGCTCCCCGTCATTCTCCACGCCGATGAGGGCGATGCTGTCTCCCTTATGCCAAACAATGGCGTGGTCATTGTTCAACATTGTCCATCCCATTGCAGCTTGTTGGCGGAGGAGGTAATCCAGGTTGGCGGATTCTTCCTCCGGGCTTTTCCAATGATAGTAGGTGCCATAATCGTGGTTGCCCAGGATGGAATAGACACCGTCCGGCGCGTGCAGCCGGGAGAGGATGGGGGCAAAATCATCCAGCTCGTGGCTCTGCTGGTTCACCAAGTCGCCCGTGAAGACGATGAGGTCTGCCTTCTGCCCGTTGGCCATGTCTACCAGCTTTTGGATGGACTTCTGGCGTCCTTGCCAGCTGCCTATGTGGATGTCAGACAGCTGGACGATGCGGTATCCGTCGAATCCGTCGGGCAGGCGGGGGGAGGAGTACTCCACTTCCTTCACCTCGAAACGGGTGATGCCGAAGAAAGAACCGTATGCAATGCATCCGAAGCTGTACAAGGCCAATCCGATGCCCAGGAGCGTGAACGGGCGGGTGGGGCAACGCTTCAGGAGGGCGTGCACCAATATCCCCACCAGGGAGCAAAGCATGAAGAGCGTCTTGGGCGTGGCAAACAGCATCAGGGCGATGGCCAGCCGTCCGATGCCCAGGGCGTGGTGGGACATGGCGTTGTCTCCCGTCAGGTATATGAAGTAGACGTAGAGGATGACCAGCAACAAGGTCGGTATCCAATAGGAGAGGCGTAACAACGTGTTTTTCGTCCGCCGGACAATATATACGAAGTAAATGTAGAGGTCCGGCAACAAGAGCGTGAAGAGGAGCAGAAGGGTTATTCGGTGCATATGTCTTTCAATTCTTCTATGTTTTTATGAATGTCGTCCAGGTATTTGTACAAGACTTTCTTGTAGAGGACAAGAATGAGGACCACGTCCAGCAACAGCATCAGGGCGATGACCAGCGCACGGGTGGGCACGGGGGCCAAGTGATAGCCCATCACCCAGAAATTCAGTCCGTTGAACACCACTACCCAAAGGCAGATGGCTATGACTTCGTTGCGCATCTGGCGTCCGAAGACGGCCATGCGCCGGCTGACCTCCACCACGCTCATCTCGTCGATGCGGGTGGCCTGCACCCAGCGGTTTGTCTTCCAGTCCCACGCCAATCCGGCCACCAGGCTGAGGGCGATGAAAACCAGCAGGACACCGAACCTTTCCGTCGACAACCTGTCCTCCAGGAAACCGGGTGTCCAAAGCCACAGCGGCACGAGGAGCAGCAGGAGGACGGCTCCCACCGCCAGCGAGAGACGCTGCATGAGACTGAGGTCGCCCAGGCTTTTGCGCGTGCGGGTCCTGCCGGAGGCTATCAGCCTCTCGATGTCCTCCTCGCTGGCCAGGGGGGTGCGGTTCAGCCGGTTGTCCGGTGCATTCCATGCTTTTTTCAGTTCGTCCAGTTCCATGTCCTTATTTATCTGTTTTCCTTGTTCATTTTTCTCAATTTCTCCTTGGTGCGGCTCAGTTTGGTAGCCACGTTGGTTACCGTAAGCCCGGTGATTTCCGAGATTTCCTCGTAGCTCTTCTCGTCCAGGTAGAGCAGGATGATGGATTTCTCCAGCGGCCCAAGGCGGTTTATCAGGCGATAGAGCTGGCGCAACATGGCTTCCGTCTCGTCGGCTTCTTCTTCCTGGTCGGTGGCTTGCGCGAGGGAGACAATCTCGGGCACGTTCCTCTCCTTGCGGATGAAGCTGATGCACGTGTTCAGGGCGATGCGGTATATCCAGGTGGACTCCTTGCATTCGTGCCTGAATTTGCCGAAAGCTTTCCACAAGTTCAGCACCACCTCCTGATACAGGTCGTTGAGAGGCGTGTTGGGGGTCGCATACATGTAGCACACCTTGTAAATGACCCGCTCGTATGTCTTTATCGTCGCTATGAATGCTTTCTCTGAATCCATACAAAAGAAAAATCGGCTAACCACCTGATTCTTTGTGATTAACCGATTCATTATTGAGGTACCTGGCGGATTCGAACCGCCGTACGCGGTTTTGCAGACCGCTGACTA
>CALNEX010000076.1 GCA_939791845.1 uncultured Mediterranea sp.
ATAATCGTGAGTTTTTGGGATTAGACGTCACAAAGTTATACATTTTTTTAGAAAAAACAATATTCCTGCCTCCTAATTTGCCATTTTCCGGTTTTCGGGCAACATCCCTGCCTGCCTTTGCCGGGTTTGGCGGAGGCATTCCCGTAAAAAAGCTTTCCCTTTTGCCGAAATCTGACCCGAAATGCGTACATTTGCGCGCAAAAGCATAGAAAATGGAAAGCCTGATATATCCGCCCCGCCTCCGTGAGGGCGACCGCGTCATCATCCTCTCCCCGTCCAGCAAGATAGACAAAGCCTTCTTGCGCGGAGCCGTCCGACGACTGCAGTCGTGGGGGCTGGAGCCTGTGCTGGCTCCTCATGCCGGCAGTTCGCACGGCACGTATGCCGGCACCATGGCCCAGCGGCTCAGGGACCTCCAGGAGGCGTTGGACGACCCGCAGGCACGTGCCATCCTTTGCAGCCGTGGGGGCTACGGGGCCGTGCATCTGGTGGACAAGCTGGACTTCACCCGCTTCCGCCAGCAACCCAAGTGGCTCATCGGCTTCAGCGACATCACCGCCCTGCACAACGTCTTCCAGCACGAAGGATTCGCCTCGCTCCATGCCCCCATGGCCCGCCACCTCACCGTGGAGCCGGACGACGACCCGGCCATGCTGGCCCTGCGCGACTTCCTCTTCGGCCACTATCCCGAGGGAAGGCAGGACTTTGGCGTCGCCTGCGAGGCACATCGGCTGAACCACCGGGGCACTGCGCGCGGCATCCTGCGCGGAGGCAACCTCTCCGTGTTCTACGGCCTGCGCGGCACGCCCTGGGACATCCCGGCGGAGGGCACCCTCCTCTTCCTGGAAGATGTGGGCGAACGACCGCACGCCGTGGAGCGCATGATGTACAACCTGAAGCTGGGCGGCGTGCTGGAGCGGCTCTGCGGCCTCATCATCGGGCAATTCACCGAATATGAGGAGAACCGCTCGCTGGGCAAACCGCTCTACGAGGCCCTGGCCGACGTGCTGAAGCCCTACGATATTCCCGTCTGCTTCGGCTTCCCCGTGGGGCACGTCACGCGCAACATGCCCCTGCCCTGCGGCGCCGAGGCCGTGCTGGAAGTCGGAAAGAAAGAAGTAACCCTAAGTTTTAAATAGACAACAATGAAACGAAACTATCCCTTTGTCGCTGCCCTGTGCCTGATGGTCGTGGCCATCGTGGCGTGCAGCAGCAACCGCAAGCAGCCGGCCGCCGATGCCGGTACGACCGAGGAGGAGGCCGCCGCCGTCATCGTGCCCCCCTTCAATGCCGACAGCGCCTACCGTTACGTCAAGGAGCAGGTGGACTTCGGCCCGCGCGTGCCCAACACCGCTGCCCACCGTGCCTGCGGCGACTACCTCATCGGCAAGCTCCGGCAGTTCGGCGCCACCGTCCATGTGCAGGAGGCCGACCTCGTGGCCTACGACAACACCATCCTCAAGGCCCGCAACATCATCGGCTCCTTCAACCCCGACAACCGCCGCCGCGTCCTGCTCTGCGCCCACTGGGACAGCCGCCCATACGCCGACTCCGAGCGCAGCAAGAAGAAACAGAAACAGCCCATCCTCGGCGCCAACGACGGTGCCAGCGGCGTGGGCGTCCTGCTGGAGATGGCCCGGCAGATGCAACAACAAGCCCCGGCCATCGGCGTGGACATCATCTTCTTCGACGCCGAGGACTACGGCATCCCCACCTTCTACAAGGGAGCCTACAAGGCCGACACCTGGTGCCTCGGCTCGCAATACTGGGGCCGCGTGCCCCACGTGCAGGGCTACAACGCCCGCTACGGCATCCTGCTGGACATGGTGGGCGGACGGGGGGCAACCTTCTACCGCGAAGGATTCTCCCAGCGCACTGCCCCTACACAGGTGAAGAAGATTTGGGACACCGCCCAACGTTTGGGCTTCGGCTCCTTCTTCCCCCAGGAGGACGGCATGGAGGTGACCGACGACCACATCTACGTCTACAACCTGACGCGCATCCCCTGCGTGGACATCATCAACTACGACCCGAATGCAGAGAGTGGTTTCGGGGACTTCTGGCATACGCACGATGACAATATGGACGTGATAGACCGTGCCACGCTGAATGCCGTGGGGCGGACGGTGACGGAAGTGGTGTATAACGAAAAATAGGAATTTAGTTTAGGCGCGGATTTAGCTTAGCTCAAAACATCGTTTGATTATGCTAAGGAATAGTCACGGATTTATTATTTATATGACCAATGAAATCCAGCGATTGAGAATAAAAATATCCGTGAAATCCGTGTAATCCGCGCCTAAAAAAACAATACTTAACGAATCATGACGATAAACGAAGCACAAGACGAAGTAATCGCCGAGTTCAGCGACTTCGACGATTGGATGGACCGCTATCAACTGTTGATAGACCTGGGCAACGAACAAGCCCCTTTGGACGAAAAGTACAAGACCGACCAAAACCTGATAGAAGGCTGCCAAAGCCGCGTATGGCTACAGGCCGACGAGGTGGACGGCAAACTGGTTTTCCAGGCGGAGAGTGACGCGCTGATTGTGAAAGGCATCATCGCCCTCCTCATCAGGGTCTTGTCCGGCCACACGCCCGACGAGATTCTGGAGTCAGACCTCTATTTCATTGACCGCATCGGCCTGCGTGAGCATCTGTCGCCCACCCGCAGCAACGGCCTGCTGTCGATGGTGAAGCAGATGCGGATGTATGCGTTGGCGTACAAGGCGAAGGAAAAATGAAAAATGTAAAATGAAAAGCGGAAAGAACAAAGTTTTTTGCCATCTCCGTTTTTCATTTTACATTTTCTGTTTTTAGATGCTTCTGCCTACTTGTACTCCAGCAAGTCCCCCGGCTGGCACTCCAGCACGCGGCAGATGGCCTCCAGCGTGGAGAAGCGTATGGCCTTGGCCTTCCCCGTCTTGAGGATGGAGAGATTGGCGGGGGTGATGCCAATCCGTTCGGCCAGCTCGCTGAGGGTTATCTTGCGGCGGGCCATCATGATATCCAGGTTCACGACTACGGGCATAAGCTGTCTTTATATGGTCAGGTCCTGTTCTTCCTTGAGCTTTGCCGCACGGCTCACCAACTTCGCACAGAACAACAGTATGAATCCCAAAAGATACATGAACATTCTATCTTCCGAATAGAATGCAGTTTCGTCCAGATTTACGCTGGTCACATGGTTGGCCAAATGGGTTCGGATAATCATCAGCAGGATGACGATAGAACCACAAGTGTCCAATATGTTGGCCGTGCGTTGACTCAGCAGTCGGCGGCAATCCAGCCGCAGCAACTGCGTGCTGATGACAAGCAAACTGACAAGGTTGCAGGCATACATCCAGCCTATGTATTTGTCGCCATCGGGTGCTCCCCAGTTGGCGGACAGTCCAAACAGCTGCATCAGGATCAAGGCCAACGACAGCATGGCAAAAAATAGCAAAGTCCACATCGCGCCGTAACGCCGTTGCAAATAGTTATAAATGGCTTTCAGTCGTTTCATATTCAATCTCCTTCATTTTATATCTTTATGTATCATACCAATCCTTCCGTATCTTTCTGCAACTGCGTCCCGATGCGGAAAGCTTCGGCCGCAAACAAGGCGCAAGCGGGTGCTATGGCGTAGGCCAGCAGCGAAAACCATTCGAATCCCACTTGGTAATGCTCGAAATCCAGCTGCATCCGCAACCCGAGGAACTCAATGAAGCGGAATACGGCCAACAATCCCACGCCCGCCAACTGATAATAGCCGAACCGACGCAACAACCGTTCATTGTCTGCCGTGAAAAAATCCCCTTGCTCGATATTCCTGAAGAAGACCCTACTCCAGCGAAAAGGCCACAGTATCAGGCAAAAACTGGCCAGGCCGCACAAGGTCCCTGCCAGACGCATCGCCCAAGGCACGGTTTGAAAGGAATCCGAGTGCCAAAAGCGTTGATAAGCCTGCCCGTAGGCCACCTCGATGGCTTCTCCCGTGCGGGTATTCACCAGCGTGTCGGGCGCATAAATATCCGGTTTGGTCACCAAGGTCACGGAAAACTCCCGCAAGCCTTGGGGATACACGCTCTCCAAAGCATAATCCAAGATGTGGGTGGCATCACGGAATATGAAGCAGACATTGAGGCAACAAATGACGCCCCAAAGGATGTAAAGCGATGTCAAGCTCTTCATAAGGGTTCCTCCTTCTTGTTTATATCGTCAAATCCTGTTCTTCCTTCATCCGCAACCCGATGGCGAAGACCTCGGCCACAATCAGCGAACAGAGGCCCAGCAGCAACGCCACGCCCCGTGAATCATCGGGCAATATCAGGTCATAGTTCGGCACGGATAGCACCTCGCGCACGGCCTGCAACTCCAGCCACGACCCCAGCCAGTTGCAACCGAAGACCACCAGCAGCAGGATGCCCAGCCGACGGAGCCGCCGCACGTTGCGCCAACTGAAGATGTCCGAGCGGTTGATGCTGACCACCAGCCGGATGAACAGCACCAAAGCCCATACGGCGGCCACGAACTCCACCACGGCCAGCAGGCTCTTGCCCCAAGGGACGGACTTCTCCACGCTGACTATCATCGTGGCATACGAGGCGGGCACGTACCGGCCGGACGTCTTGTTGTACACGGAGTCCGTGAACAGCTCCTTGCCTTCGCCATGCAGCGCGGGAGACAGCAGCGAGATGTAAGTCGCGTGGCGGAACTCCTGCAATTTCTCCGGCATCTCCAATTTTTCGCCCCGCTCTTCGGCTTCCGCTTCCGCCTTGGCGTAGTTCCATCCGGCCTCCACGCCCATGCGGGCACCCACCATCATATAATAGCCCGTCTCGATGACCGACCATCCCAATGCCAACAGCACGATGGCGCACAACAGGTTCAACTGCTTCTTCATGGCTTTTCCTGATTAATAAGTTCCGCGGAAGGGCTGTCGTAATCCGGTGCCTTGGGATAGCGCTTCAGTCGCCACCAGCCCACGGCAAAGGCCACGGCGGCCACCACCAGGCAAATGACCTCGGCATGAGGCCCCCAAATCTCGTCCAGCGAATCCACGTCGGGATACATCAACATCGCCCAGACGCTCAGCGAATTGTTCAGCACATGCACCACGATGCAGGGAATCACGCTGCGCGTCCGCCAATAGAGCCATGCCAACAACATTCCCATCAGGAAGCCGAACACCGACTGCACGGGGTTGAAGTGAATCAGCCCGAACAGCAGGCCGGAAATGAAGATGGCCATCCCTGGACGGAACTTGCGCAACAGCTCGCGCGTGATGGCGCCGCGGAACGTCAGTTCCTCCAGTATAGGACTCAGCAAGGCAATGTCGAGCACGCCCACCCAGGAGGACAACATCTGGTCGAACGTCATTTCCAGCCAATCCGGCAGGAAGTCCAGCTCATCCACCAATGCCCCCAGCAGCGTGATGGCTCCGAAGCCCATCAACGCCGTCCACCCCAGATAGCCGCCGGACACGGGGGAATAGATCTGCCCATCGTCCGTCAGGTAGTCCTTCTTCCACAGATACCAGACGGTGAAGAACAATGTGAGCAACGAGCCGGGCAGCAGTGCCTGTGCGTCCGCCGCTTCCGCATCCACCGTCCCCGTCACCACGAACTGATACATCAGCACCAGCGGCACGGCGGCCAGGCTGCCCAAGAGTTGCAGCAGGACGAATATCAAAAACAGTTTAATCGCAGCTTTCATACTTTCCTTTCGTTAAGTGTGAACAAACAATCCATCCCTTTTCCTCAGGCGGGAATGAGAAACCCTATCAGCAGACTTGCCACCACGGAGAGTGACACCACCAGGAGCGTAATGCTCATCAATGCTTTTTTCATAATCCAGATGCTTTTCAGTGTTTATACGTCGTAGTTGTACTTGTTTTGCCTGCAAAGGAAAGGGATATTTTCGAGAATATCAAGAAAAACAGAAAATATTTATCGAAAAACGATAAATTTATAGCGAAATTCGATAAGAATGGAAGGGCAGAAGTGCCCGGGCCGCTTATTTCCGTCCGAAGTCGGCGGGAATCTCGCCCCATTGGCCGGTCTCCCATTTCAGGACGGGGGTGGAGTAGGTGTTGTCCCGCAGCCACCGTTCGGCGCGGTCAATCAGTTGGAAGAGCGGTTCGCTCTTGTCGTTGCGGGGCAGCTTGGTCTTGCACTTCTTCTGGCGCACCCAGGCGATGGCGTTGCGGCTGTCGCTGTAGACGGGCATGTCCAGCCCCTTCTGCTTCAGCAGGGCCAGGGCGTGCACGATGGCCAGGAACTCGCCGATGTTGTTCGTGCCATACACGGGGCCGAAGTGGAAGGCCTGCTGATGGCTGGGCAGGTGCACGCCGCGGTACTCCATCTTGCCCGGATTTCCGCTGCAGGCGGCGTCCACGGCCAGTGCTTGCCCTTGCAGGCCGGGAGGCAGGCAGGGAGCGGCCGGTTGCCGGGGTGCCTGCGTTGCGGCTGCCGGGCGGATATAGTCCGCAGGCGAGGCGGCAAACGCCTCTTCGGCTTCCGCCAGCGTGTCAAACGATTTGTACTTTGCGCCGGCATGGCCTTTGGTTTGCAGCTGGCACTCCGTCCAGGTGCGGTAGATGCCGGGGGTGACACCCACCCAGACAACGTAGAATTTTTGTTTTTTCATCAGGGATTGTTATAAGAATTGAGCAATCGCATGATTGTTGCTGATGTAGCGGATGAGGTAAATGATTTCCCCGTCTTGCCGGTAGGTGTTGAAGAACACGTACCATTGGGTCCCCTTGTTCTTGCGGAAAGAGGCATATTGCATATTCCTGCCATATTTTTCAAAATAGGGCGGAGCGGGCTTTTTGAGCTTGATGGGGAGGTTCATGCGAATATCGGAGAATAAATCCTCCACATATTTTTGTGCCCTGTCTTCAAATCCGAAATACTCTTTTTCATAAAGGATATATGAAAGTTCGCGCAAATAAGTTCGCACTTCGGGTAAGGCTACTATTTTCATCTCTTTTGCTTGAACATTTCGTGAATATCGGCTTTGACGCCTTTTAAAAGTTCTTCGAATGAAATGGCCCTTTCCAAATCCTCGTCCGGCTCCATGACATAGGAGGAGGCTGTGGCGGTGTCTGTATCGGCAAGTGGCACAATCAGGTAGTTTTGTCCTCGTCCGCGTTGCACCATGACTTCTTCCCCCTCGTCCACTTGGTCGAGATAATGCTGTTGGTTGGCTCTGAATTCTCCGGCTGAAACTATCAACATGGCTGCAAGTTTTTTTAATGTGAATCTCTTTGGGTGCAAAGGTAATGAATAGAAATGAATTTCTTGTCAGGAGGGGTAAAAAATACCCTTGTGACTCAATGGCCGTCCATACACGGCGGGATGAACACAAAGTCTCTTCCAAGGGGGTGCCAAAGTCCTCCCAAAGTCGTTCCTCTTCCTCACCTTCTCCCTACCTTCTCCTTGTATATAGACAGGGACTTGGTAGGGAGAAGGGGTGACTTTGGGGCGACTTTGGGATATTCCGATAGTTTTTTCGGGGAATTTGAGAGACACCTCGGTGGAATATGCAAGCCAATTTCTACCTTATAAAAACAATATTTATAGTTATGGATTGGATTTTTAAGAAAGTATTTCTACCTTTGCATTGAATTTTCTCCTTGAAAAGGGATGAATTTAACAATAAAAAGAAGGTGTTACAGATGTCTGCGATTGTCGGCAGGCGGAGTAAAGAATCTCACACCTTCGGGAACCTTGATGAAAATGCCGAATCTGGGGATTTCTATAGGCGCTGTTTGTGAAAGTTATGGGAGCATTGGTTAATATACTAACGTATTCTATGGGCAGTTTGCTGCTCGGGGTGTTTCTGACGATACTGGGAATCGTATTGATGTTTGTGCTGATACGTTCCTGGTGGCGCGATAGTACGTTCACACCTATGAGTTTCGTGGTGGGCGGCATCCTTTTTTTCTTTTTGGCTTTTCAGGCGGTCCTGCTTTGCGGGGCGGTTACCATCAAATCTTATTGCGATGATGTGGAGATGGCCATTGACGGGATGGTGGCCAATGTCCCCGACGATATTCTGTTTTCTACAGAGGACAGTCAGCAAATCTTGGACCGCATCAGCGAGGAGTGGCCGTTGGTAGGCTATTACGTCAATATGGCCGATTTCCAGGGACATACTTCCGCTACGATTGGCAGTGCCATGGCCGATGAACTGCGCAGTTATATGAATTGGTTCATCCTGCGTCGTGTTTGTTGGTCGCTGGCGTTTGTGGTGGTGGGGGCCATTATTGTCATCAAAACCATCACCCGTCGTGCCAATCAGTTGCGCCGCAGTTCGGGTCGTCTGACGGACCGCACATCGTCTTATCGATCGGGAGGAGTGGCGCAACGTCAAAACAGAATTCGTGTTAGCCGGAGAAGATAATATTTCATAGAAACATAAATCAAATCACAACGTCATGACAAAGACTAATTTTTGCCACGGCAACCATATCTTGGTTGGGTTAGGAGGTACAGGCGGTAAAATCCTGCGTGCCTTCAAAATGCGCATGTTCGAAGAATTTCCCACGCAGGAAGAGCGGGGCAAACTGCCCATCTCTTTGCTGTATGTGGACTCCACGGACGAAATGATGCCCAAGGACGGGCGGGCACGTCCGGATTTCCGCGTGATGGGGCAGGACGCATCGTTCACCAACAATGAATTTCTGAACATCA
>CALNEX010000077.1 GCA_939791845.1 uncultured Mediterranea sp.
CGCCGGAGAGCAGGGTGATGTCGATGTTGTTGCCGGCATTGGCCATCTCGAAGAACGCCTTCACCATGCCCGTCACCGTGCCAAGGAAGCCCAGCATCGGCGCGCCTCCGGCTATGGTGGCCATGATGGTCAGCCCTTTCTCCAACTTCGCCACCTCGATGTTGCCCACGTTCTCAATGGCGGCCTGCACATCGTTGACGGGACGCCCCAGGCGGGTGATGCCCTTCTCGATCATGCGGGCCGAAGGAGTGTTCACGCTGCGGCAATAGGCGATGGCCGCCTTGATTTCGCCGCCCAGGATGTAGTCCTTTATCTTGTCCATGAAAAGCGGGTCTTCCTTGCCCGCCTTGCGGATGACATAATTGCGCTCGAACAGAATGTAGAAACCTATGAGCGACATCACGCCCAGCACAATCATGATCCAGCCGCCCTTGACGGCCATGTCCCACAAGTTCATTTCCTCGGCTGCCCCTACCGGTGTCAGCACCGGATTGGCACCCGCAATCGTGTCGCTCAGCGAACCGGCCGCCTGGGCCAAAAGCATCAATGCGTCCATACTCAATGCAAGCAGTTTTTATATTCCTCGATGGTACGTTGCAGGCCCAGATACAAGGCATCGCTGATCAGCGCGTGCCCTATCGAGACTTCGTCCAGCCAAGGGATGTTT
Organism: uncultured Mediterranea sp.; assembly: GCA_939791845.1. GTDB lineage: Bacteria > Bacteroidota > Bacteroidia > Bacteroidales > Bacteroidaceae > Bacteroides. The sequence goes on from CALNEX010000077.1 coordinate 668, forward strand.
TTATAAAAGAAGTTCAGGTTCTGCAGGTTCAGGTCGTGCCCGGCATTCAGGCCCAGGCCCAACTTACGTGCCACCGTGGCTGCCTCTACAAAAGGAGCGACAGCCTCTTCGGGATTCTTGGGATAAGCGGTAGCGTATGGCTCGGTGTACAACTCCACCCGGTCGGCACCGGCCTTGGCTGCATATTCTATCATCTCCGCATCGGTGGAGACAAATACAGACGTCCGGATGCCCACCTGCTTGAAGGCTTCGAGCACCTCGGACAAGAAAGCCTGATGGGTCTTGGTGTCCCACCCGGCGTTGGAAGTCAGTTGCGTGGGGCTGTCGGGCACCAGCGTCACCTGGTGGGGCTTCACCTTCAGCACCAGGTCGATGAACTCGCGCGAGGGATAGCCCTCGATGTTGAATTCGGTGCGGAGCAAGGGACGCAGGGCATAGACGTCGCTCTTGCGGATATGGCGTTCGTCCGGACGGGGATGCACCGTAATTCCGTCTGCGCCAAAGCGTTCGCAGTCTTGTGCAACTTTCAACACATCAGGCACATTGCCACCGCGCGCGTTGCGCAGCGTGGCCACCTTATTGATGTTTACACTCAGTTTAGTCATAATGTAGGGTTATAGTTCGCGGCAAAAGTACAAATAATAGTGATACCTTGAGTGCATTCTGCAAAAAAAATGCCATCTTTGCATCGCGTTAAGTAAAGACAAGGAATATGAGATTCGCCCTATTCGGTAACACCTACCAAGCCAAGAAGTCCCTCCACGCAGAACGATTGTTCCGGCTGCTGGAGCAGCATCAGGCCGAGCTTTGCATCAGCCGCGATTTCTACGATTTCCTGACGCACGACGTCCACCTGAGTCTCCCCGCCCTCGAGCTGTTCGACGACGACAGGTTCCGGGCCGACATGGTCATCAGCCTGGGCGGCGACGGCACCTTCCTGAAAGCCGCCAGCCGCGTGGCGGACAAGGGCATCCCCATCCTGGGCATCAACACGGGACGCCTGGGCTTCCTGGCCGACATCTCGCCGGAGGAGATGGAGGACACCTTCGACGAGCTATACGACCATCGCTACCGCATCGAGGAGCGCAGCGTGCTGCAACTGAGGTGCAACGACCCGCGCCTGACGCGCGAACCATACGCCCTGAACGAAATCGCCGTGCTGAAGCGGGACAGCTCGTCGATGATCACCATCCGCGCCAGCGTGGGCGGCATGCCCCTCGCCACCTACCAGGCGGACGGGCTCATCGTGGCCACGCCCACCGGCTCCACGGCCTACTCGCTCAGCGTGGGAGGCCCCATCATCGCGCCGGACAGCAAGACCATTGCCCTCACCCCCGTGGCGCCGCACAGCCTCAACATACGCCCCATCGTCATCTGCGACGACCGCGAAATCACCCTCGACGTGGAGAGCCGCAGCCACAACTTCCTCGTGGCCATTGACGGGCGCAGCGAGTCGTGCCGCGAGACCACCCGCCTGACCATCGCCAAGGCAGCGCACACCATCAAGGTGGTGAAGCGCGTCAACCACCGCTTCTTCGACACCCTGCGCAACAAGATGATGTGGGGGGCGGACGTGCGCTGAAAGAAAATCACCGGTAAAATTCCGCAAGAATGGGCGGATGTCAATTCTTTTTCTAGGTCAAGACGCACATTTCATTAACTTATGCACTCCTTTTATGTTCCCTTTTCCACGCCTTTTCCGAAAGAGACCAAAAAGAGAGGAGAAAGAGAGGAAAAAGAGAGGAGAAACGAAGAGCAAACAGCCGACAAAAACAACTCTGATTCTTTTACATAAGAGAATTCATGCCATTGGATTATAATCGCTTACGAAGAAACACCTTTGAATACTTTTGTCAGATATTAGCTGACAAGAAGCCCATTTTCCTCCCGGCCTCTCGATTAATTATGTTAAATTAATCATTTCACTCTCATAGAATTTGTAAGCATAATTCCCGTCCACGCACAGCTGTATCGCGGCCCGTGGACAGCGGTACCGCGGCCCGCGCTCCGGGGCACGCCCGTGCACGGGCCGCGGTACCACCGGACAAGCCCTCCCTATCAACCGGTTCCACTTCGGCACGTTCTCCTGCCTCATGCCTTGAAACCGATGCGCGGGCGGGACGACCGGGCCACGGACATCAACGAGGCTTGCCGACGAACGGCTTCCTCCACGTCGGCCCGCTCAACGGTGCGGAACAGCTCCGCCTCGTCCGCCGGACCGCCCTCCATCACCCGACGTGCCATGGCGGGCAGTATGCCCGACACGATGAACTGGTTCATCCAGCGGGCATTGGCAAAGTAGCGGTCCTTGCGCAAAAGGGTGTCCTCCACCGTCTCGCGCAGCAGGGCCTCCGCTTCAGGTGTCAGGCGATAGTCCTCCCGCCCCAGCAGACGGCGGGCTATCTGCATCAGCTCGCCGGCATCATAGTCGGCAAAGTGATAATGGTAGGGGAAACGGCTCCGCAAGCCCGGATTGCTCTGCAGCAGACGCTCCATCTCCTCCTCATAACCGGCCAGGACCACCAACATGTCCGGGCGGGGCTCCGTCAGCACGGACAGCAGCCCCTCCACCACCCGATGGCCGTAGTCGCGCCGGTCATCGGTATCGGTACACAGGCTGTAGGCTTCGTCGATGAAGAGCACGTTGCCCCGGGCGCGCCGGAGAAGGGCGTTCAGCTTTTCCTCCGTCTGGCCGATGTATTCCCCGACCAACTCCCGCCGCTCTGTCGAAATGACCTCGCCTTTGGAGAGCAGGCCCAAGGCGTGATATATCTTGCCCAACAGGCGGGCCACCGTGGTCTTGCCCGTGCCGGGATTGCCGGTGAAGATGACATGGCGTGCCGCCTCCGTCCCGACAGGCAATCCCAGCCGACGACGCTGCTCGTTGAAGCGCATCCGGCAAAAGTCCGTGGACAATGCCTCCTTCAGGGACTGCAGCCCCACCATTTCCTCCAACTCCTTCATGCTCTCCGCAAAGACGGCGGCATCTGCCTCGGCCCCGCCGGAAGCAGCAGATTCCGATGCCTGCAACCAGGCTTCCAGCGAAAGGTCTTCCGCCTTCACCCGCGTCATCTCGGCCCGCGACGGCTTGCGTGCCGACGCATAGCCGCCCCGCAGGCGCCGCTTCATCCGCCCGACGACGCCTTGCATCACGAAACGAAAGATTTCCTCGCGGGGCCAGAGGCTCACGGCTTCATAGTGCACCTCCACCTGCCGGACCAGTTCGTTCTCGGCCTCGGCATCCAGGCGGAAAGGCGTCTTGCCCAGTTCCTGCTGAAACCCATGCACCAACTCGGCCAGGGAAGGACGCTCCACCTGGAAGCGGAGTTCCGGACGGACGGCCTGTTCCAACAACGGCGAACAGGCAAAGAGGTGCTGCAATTCCTCCCCGGTGCCGCAGAGAATGAGCGCCCAAAAAGAGAAGGAACCGGCCACAGCTTCCTCCAAGGCCGCCAGGATGTCCAAGCCTTTGCCCGAACAAAGCACACCTATATTATATAGGATAACGGTCTGCCCGCTACGTTCATCCAGCAGTTCATCGGGCGAGTCGCTCTCCAGCCATTCGGCACAATCCTGCATCTTGGAGCCGGTAGTGCCGAAATCCAACAGCTTGGGCAGGCAATAAGCCAAACGCTTGGCATGGAAAGGCGCGTCGGACATGACCGCCACATAAAGGTTCTCCTGCAACTCCGCCAGGTGTTGCTCCCGGCAGAACGAGTTGTAGTCCCCGACCCGCATCAGCTCCGCCAACCGAGGCCTCAAACGGGCCATCCCGGTGAACTCGCGCGTGCGCTGCCAGACATCCTTCTCTGCCAGGTCCTTGACCAGGCGGTATTCCACATCCGCCTGGGAAAGCGGGCGGCAAAGTGCCCCGGTGGCAGGCTCCCCGTAGTAGCGGAAGGTGACCGCGGCAAAAGGTTCACGGTTGTGCTGCAAGACAACGGTATAAGTGCCCGCCATCCAAATCAGGTCCGAACGGAAACGGAAGGTCATCGTCCGCTCCCCTTGCCTGCGGGCCGTGAGCAAACGCTCGTCCTGCGCCTGCAGCCGCCAATCTTCCGTATAACACAAGGCGGAAAGTTCGCAATCCACCGGCAAGGAAGAGGCGAAGTGTACCGTCAGGCAAAGCAAGCCAGAGGAACAAGGCCCGGCCTCCAACTCCTCTTCCGGACGCCTCGCCCCGGCAGAGGAGACCTCGGGATGGCTCAACGAGCCGCCCGACTCCATCACCACAAAGGGCAGGCAGGCATAACGCCCCTTCATCCGGAGCACTGCCCCCTCGCCATCGTCCGCCAATCCGTCCGTCAACAGGAAATAGCGACCGGGAACCAGCCGCTCTTCCAGCGGCGGGAAGTCATTGCGCGAACAGAAGCCCGTGATCTGGGCTTCCTCGTGTGCCGACAAAGGATGCGGTTCGCCCTCACGGTAAATATAGAAGGCCACCGGACAGACTTCGTCTTCGGCCCCACAATCCGTGGTCTCCATATAGACCGTGAAGTGGCCTTTGCCCGACTCCGCCCGGTCCACGAAGAAACGTGCCGACTCCCCTTTCTCCGGCGTGAAGCTTTGTTTTCCCCACAACAGGCTCAGCCCGGAAAAACGGACGGCTTGTTCGCCCTGCTCATGGGCGGGCACCTCATAAGTGCGTCCCTTGTAGGAGAAGGCATCGGCAGCGGTGCCCTGACCGGCTTCCTCCCCCTGCAGGAATGCTGCAAGCAATCTGTCAAATTCTTCGGATTCTTTGTCTTGAAAAGTAGTATTGTCTTTCATCATAGCTTCAAAAGTTTTAAGTGAATAAAAAATGCACCCCGGAAAAGGAGTGCAACCTACAAACCGATGCGTATTTTCCCTCTACGCACCGCGGCAGAAAAGATGCCGAGCTTTTTCCGGCCCCTTCATCCAAGACTATACACCAAGCCCTTGGATTGCCGGAGGGTGTCCAATATTCCAAAGAACACGACTTGCACAGAAACTTCACGCCACGCAGAGGTGCTACCTCCCCGTGCCGGACGTTGCAAGCGGTTTCCTTGAAATTTGAACGAAGCTATGATTCATATATATTATTTTTCTATTTACGCCTTCCCTTGCCTGCGTGCTTCAGCAAATCGCGGTGGAAACGCATCTCGGCACGCTGCACCAGATAGATTTTCTTGTTGGACAATATCTTCTTGAACTTGCCATAATAAGTTTTCTCCAGACGGTCGGCAGCTATCCGGGCATCGTAGACGCCTTCCAGGATTTCCTCATACCGACTTTCCGGCAAATCCCCTTTCTTCCCTTCGCGCAACAGTTGCCAGGCCTCTTCGTGCAATTGCTGCTTGCGGTCCTGCAACTCAAAGTAGAGGGGGAAGAAAGCATCCGCCTCCTCCTGCGTCAAGCCGGCCTTTTCCACAATATAGGCCTGCTGTCGGGCCCGGAATTCATCCTTGGACAAACGCTGGTCGCATCCGCCCGTGGCTCCAGCCCAAGAGGCAAAGAGCAAGAACATCATTCCTATCAATACTCGTTTCATCATCTTTTACCAAATTATTTCATTCCTCTTCTTCTGTCAGGTAGACATACAAAGAATAATCGTCCAACATAGAGTTTTCCATCGCCATATTGATGTATTCCATCTCCGCCTCCAGTTCCTCTTCCTGGTCGAGGCTGCCGGCCGGTGTGTAATATGTGGAAGCCACCCGAATCAGCAGCATGGCACCCACGAACATGGCGGCCATATAGAGCAACGGGCGCACCTTCTCCCACGCGGTAGGCTTGCGCGGGGCTTCCACTTTCTCTTTCTCCGGAAGACGGTCCATCAATTCCGAGGTGAAATGCTCGAAATACCCCTCCGGAACCCGGAAAGGATTTTCCGTCCCCAATCTTTTCTTCAAATTATCTTCCATCATAGGCTTTCCTCCTTTCTCTGTTGTATTAGACATCGTTTAAGGGCAAAGGTTTAAAGCTCGTCCGCTAAAAATTTCTCGATTTTCTTCACGGCATGATGATAGGAAGCCTTCAAGGCGCCTACCGACGTGCCGAATATCTGGGACATCTCCTCGTACTTCATATCCTGGTAATACTTCAGGTTGAACACCATACGCTGTTTTTCGGGCAACGTGAGCAAGGCTTTCTGCAAAAGCAGCTGCACCCTGTCCCCCGAAAAAAAGGCATCGCCTTCCAGCTTTTGGACAATGGCAGCCTCGGGGTCGTCCAACGAAACCTGGGCCATCGCCCGTTGTTTCTCCAGGAAGGTGAGGCATTCATTCAAGGCAATGCGATAGAGCCAGGTGGAAAGCTTGGCCTCTCCCCGGAAATAATCAATGCTCGTCCAAGCCTTGATGAACGTGTTCTGAAGCAAGTCATTGGCATCTTCATGCGAAAGCACCATCCGGCGGATTTGCCAGTACAATTGCTCGCCATACTGCTCCACAATCATCCCGAAGGCTTTCCGCTGCGTGCTTTCATCCTGCAAAAGTGCCAAGACCTCGCGCTCGTCGTAAGAAGAATTCATATTTATACCTTGATTCACTTGCTTTCCGGCAAAGGTAAAGCATTCCGCCCGATAAATCAAACTTCGCAGGAAGAAATCGACGAAAAGGCATCAAACCGGCACACAAAGCATCTCTTTTGCCAACAAGGTTTCCGGGAAAATAGCCGCGGCTTCTGCCTGCAAGACACTTTCGTCCTCATAGCGGGCCGAAAAATGTCCAATCAGCAATTTCTTCACACCGGCCGCACGAGCCAGTTCCGCGGCTTGAGCCGCGGTGGTGTGGAAAGTCTCCCTGGCCCGCGGCAAATTGTCCATGGCAAACGTCGCCTCGTGAAACAACAGGTCCACCCCCGCCAACTGTCCTGCCAAAGCCGGCAAACAGACCGTGTCCGAACAATATGCAAAACGCCGGGGAGGTTCCGCGGGACGGGTCAGCACGCTGTTGGGTATGATCCGGCCCTCCGGAGTCACATAATCCGCCCCGTTCTTGATGCGGTTCATCTCATAGAGGGGCACCCCGTGGAAATCCACCATCTCGCGGACGATGTGGTTGGGACGCGGCTTCTCGGCAAACAGGAAACCGCAACACGGAATGCGGTGCTGCAAAGGAATCGTGGTGACCGTCAGTGAACGGTCTTCGTAAATCTGCGAGGGCTCTTTCGTCTCAAATTCATGAAAGAGGACCTTGTACGTCATCTGCCTGTTGAAGAAGGCCAGCGTAGGCTGTAACAACTGCTCCAAGCCGCGAGGCGAATAGACATGAAGATCGGCCGTGCGCCCCAACAGATTGAGGGTGGAAATCAATCCCCACAAACCGAAGCAATGGTCGCCATGCAGGTGGGAAATGAAGATATGGTTCAGGCGCGAAAACTTCAAGCGGGCCTTCCGAAACTGGAGTTGCGCCCCTTCACCGCAATCAATCATGAAAAGCTTGTCCCGCACATTGAGCACCTGCGAGGTCGAGAAATGCCGCGTGGTGGGCAATGCCGACCCACAACCCAGGATATGTAATTCGAATTTCTCCATAGTACCGCAAAGGAACGCATTTTGCACCACTTTTACAAGGGCTTCGCCAAACATTTGCATAAAAAAGAAAAGGCACCCGTGTCACCACAGATGCCTCTCCCTTATCTGAAAGAAATTTTATTATTTCTTCTTCTCGGCTTCCATCTGCTCTTTCAGAGCGGCCAGGGCACTAATGTCACCCAGCGTCGTGGAAGCGGCCTGGTTCTGGATTACCGGAATTTCTTCCTTGTCCTTCTTGTTGTTGGCCTTCTTGGCAGCCTTCTTCTCGGCTCTTTCTTCAGCCTTGGCTGCATCCTCGAACACACGGCTGTGCGAGAGGATGATGCGCTTGGCATCCTTGTTGAACTC
>CALNEX010000078.1 GCA_939791845.1 uncultured Mediterranea sp.
GTACGGTAGGTGCCAACAAGAACTCCGTGAAGATCATCGGCGACAACACCGACAAACACTGCCAGGCTTACTTCTCTTACGACTCCAAGAAGTCCGGCGGCTTCACCTGCTCGCACCTGCGTTTCGGCGACACGCCCATCCGCTCCACTTACCTGGTAAATACGCCCAACTTCGTGGCTTGCCACGTTCAGGCTTACCTGCACATGTATGATGTAACCCGCGGCTTGCGCAAGAACGGCACCTTCCTGCTGAACACCATCTGGGAAGGCGAGGAACTGGCCAAGAACCTGCCGAACCGCGTGAAGAAGTACTTTGCCAAGAACAACATCACCGTTTACTATATCAACGCCACGCAAATCGCTCAGGAAATCGGTTTGGGCAACCGCACCAACACCATCCTGCAATCTGCCTTCTTCCGCATCACCGAGGTAATCCCCGTCGACCTGGCCGTTGAGCAGATGAAGAAGTTCATCGTGAAGTCCTACGGCAAGAAGGGCGAAGATGTGGTGAACAAGAACTATGCTGCCGTTGACCGTGGTGGTGAATACAAGCAACTAACCGTAGACCCCGCATGGGCCAACCTGCCCGACGATGCCAAGGCTGAGAACAACGACCCGGCCTTCATCAACGAAGTGGTTCGTCCCATCAACGCACAAGACGGCGACCTGCTGCCCGTATCCGCCTTCAAGGGCATTGAGGACGGTACTTGGCACCAAGGCACAGCCAAATACGAGAAGCGCGGCGTGGCTGCCTTCGTACCCGTATGGAATCCTGAGAACTGTATCCAGTGCAACAAGTGTGCTTACGTTTGTCCGCACGCTGCCATCCGTCCGTTCGTACTCGATGCCGAGGAGCAGAAGGGTGCCAACTTCCCGATGCTGAAGGCTGTGGGCAAGGCATTCGACGGCATGACATTCCGCATGCAGGTAGACGTATTGGACTGCCTGGGTTGCGGCAACTGCGTGGACGTATGTCCGGGCAACCCGAAGAAGGGTGGCAAAGCCCTGCAGATGGTTCACCTCGAAGGTCAGATGGCCGAAGCTGCCAACTGGGAATATTGCGTGAACAACGTGAAGAGCAAACAACACCTGGTAGACATCAAGGCCAACGTGAAGAACAGCCAGTTCGCTACGCCGTTGTTCGAGTTCTCCGGCGCATGCTCCGGTTGCGGCGAGACTCCGTATGTGAAGCTCATCAGCCAACTGTTCGGCGACCGCGAGATGGTGGCCAACGCAACGGGCTGCTCCTCCATCTACTCCGGTTCTGTACCTTCCACGCCTTACACGAAGAACGAGAAGGGTCACGGTCCTGCATGGGCCAACTCCCTGTTCGAGGACTTCTGCGAGTTCGGCCTGGGCATGGAACTGGCCAACGAGAAGTTGCGCGAGCGCATCGCCAAGCTGATGCAAGAAGGCATCGCCAGCGAAGCTACTCCTGCCGAATACAAGGCCATCTTCCAGGAATGGCTGGACAACGCCCTGGATGCCGACAAGACGAAAGACATCTACGAGCGCATCGTGCCCATGCTGGAAGCAGCCAAGGACCAGTGCCCCATCTGCGCCGGCCTCTACGACCTGAAGCAATACATCGTAAAGCGCAGCCAGTGGATCATCGGTGGTGACGGTGCTTCCTACGACATCGGTTACGGCGGTCTCGACCACGTGATTGCCAGCGGCAAGGATGTCAATATCCTCGTGCTCGACACGGAAGTTTACTCCAACACGGGTGGCCAGTCTTCCAAGGCTACTCCGATTGGCGCCATCGCCAAGTTTGCTGCCAGCGGCAAGCGCGTCCGCAAGAAAGACCTCGGCCTGATGGCTACGACCTACGGCTATGTATACGTGGCACAGATCGCCATGGGTGCCGACCAGGCCCAGACGCTGAAGGCCCTGCGCGAAGCCGAAGCTTATCCCGGCCCGTCGCTCATCATCGCCTACGCTCCGTGTATCAACCACGGCCTGAAGGCAGGCATGGGCAAGAGCCAGGCCGAGGAAGAGAAGGCTGTGAAGTGCGGCTACTGGCACTTGTGGCGTTACAACCCCGCCCTGGAAGCCGAAGGCAAGAACCCCTTCACCTTGGACAGCAAGGAGCCGGAATGGGAAGGCTTCAAGGACTTCCTGAAGGGTGAGGTTCGTTACGCATCCGTCATGAAGCAATATCCGCAGGAAGCCGAAGAGCTCTTCCAGGCTGCCGAGGACAACGCCAAGTGGCGTTACGCCAGCTACAAGCGCATGGCTGCTGAAAGCTGGGGTGTATGCCCGCCTGACACGATGCTGAACAAGTAAGCAGAAGAATCTTTGCTACAAATAAAAATAGGAGGAAAGCGAGACCTATCGCTTCCTCCTATTTTATAAGATATAGTTTGTGGCTATTCCATAGATTTTCACTAAGTTTGCATCCGCATAACAAATTAAAATCCTAAAGAAACAACAATGAAAAAGTTTACTTACGTGCTTGCTACGGCCGCATTTCTCGCTGCCTGTAGCGGAAATCAAGGGTACACGGTGACAGGAACCGTGGAGGGCGCGGCAGACGGCACCGTGGTCTATCTCCAACAACAGGAAGGCCGTCGATTCATCAAGTTGGATTCGGCTTTTACCCAAAACGGCCAATTCACCTTCGAAGGTCGACAGGACACAGCCAAAGTCAGCTTCTTGACGTGCAAAGTGGGCGAAGACGCACTCGGCCTGGACTTTTTCCTGGAAAACGGAGCAATCAATGTCACATTGTCCGCCGACAACCACAACGCTACCGGCACCCCGAACAACGATGCTTACCAGCTTGTCCGCCAACAACTCAATGACCTGAATCAGCAACTCTCTGCCATCTATGAAGCCATGGGTGACTCCACGATGACCGATGAGCAACGCGAAGCCAAAACCAAGGACATAGATGCATTGGACGCCAAAATGACGGAAACCATGAACGCAGGCATTGCCCAAAACATCACCAATGCTGTGGGCGTTTACTTGCTGAAACGAAACTACTATAATATGAGTGTGGAAGAACTTGAGCCGCTGATGCCGCAAATTTCCGCCGCATATGCTTCCGATCCAGACATCGTACGCATTAAGGGTAACGTGGAGAAACTTAAGGCCACGGCTGTAGGACAGAAATTCACGGACTTCGAGATGCAAACTCCCGAAGGAAAGACAGTGAAGCTGTCCGACTATGTAGGCAAGGGAAAAGTGGTTCTCGTGGACTTTTGGGCCAGCTGGTGTGGTCCTTGCCGCCGCGAAATGCCCAATCTGGTAGAGGCCTACAAGAAGTACCGCAACAAGAACTTCGAAATCGTGGGTGTATCATTGGATCGTGATGCGGAAGCCTGGAAGAAAGGCATCGAACAGCTGGACATCACTTGGCCCCAGATGTCCGACCTGAAATATTGGAATTGTGAAGGTGCCTCCCTGTATGCCGTAAGCAGCATCCCCCACACGGTATTGATTGACGGCGAAGGCATCATCCTGGCACGTGGCCTGCACGGCGACGAACTGCAGGAAAAACTGGCAGAAGTCTTGAAATAAGACAGAAGGCCCAGCACCATAAGACCCATAAAAAAGCCCCTCCGGATTTCTCCAAAGGGGCTTTATTTTTACCGTTTCTTCCGAGATTATTCGGCGGCAGCCTCAGCAGCAGGTGCTTCTTCTCCAGCATTTTCTGCGCTTGCCTCGGCGGCGGCAGCTTCAGCGGCCTTGGCAGCCTCTTCAGCAGCTTTCTTCTCGGCCAAAGCCTTGGCTTTCTCTTCGTTCACCTTTTTCTCGGCTTCCAGACGGGCCTTGGCTGCAGCCTTCTTGGCTTCGGCGGTCTTTTCCTTCAAGGCGTTCAAGCCGTTCTGCTTGTTGTTCTTCCAAGCCTCGAACTTGGCTTCAGCCTCTGCCTCGCCGAATGCGCCTTTTGCCACGCCGCCCAGCAAGTGCTTCTTCATATAGACGCCCTCGCGAGAGAGGATGTTGCGGACGGTGTCAGTGGGTTGTGCACCCGTCATCACCCATTTCAATGCACGGTCAAAGTTCAAATCTACTGTGGCAGGATTGGTGTTAGGGTTATACGTACCAATCTTTTCGATAAAACGACCATCACGTGGTGCTCTTGCATCTGCAATGACGATGGAGTAGAAAGCATAGCCCTTGCGACCATGTCTTTGCAATCTGATTCTTGTTGCCATTCTTTAAAAATAAAAATTTAGTTATTGATTTGAATTATGCTACTAACTCGTAATAGCGGGCGCAAAGGTACGGCTTTTCTTTTGATTGGCAAAGGCTTGAAAGGAAAAAATCCGCTATTCCCGCACGCTTGCCGTCATTTAACGGTAATACTTGCGGTAAATGCGCTTGTACTCCGCCCCTTTCTTGAAATCCTCTATCCAGGCATTCAAGGTGTCCAGCAGGACAGGCGACTGCTTGCTGACAGCCCAGGAATAGAATTGGGTGAAACCAACAGCCGTACTGATGTCTATCTGCGGCATGCTGTCGGCCACGGCCATGGCGATGCTCTCCTCGCAGACGGCATAGTCTATGTCCCCGTGGGCCACCAATGATATCAGCTGCTCCGAGCCATAGCGCTCCACTTCCTCAATATAGATGGTGTCGCCAATCTCATCCCCCAAATTGCGGATGCGCAATGCATAAGGCGAATCCTTGACCATGTGGACAGTCTTTCCGGCCAGGCCCAAGAGACTCTTTATATATAAGGTGTCTTCGTCCGAAGCCGGCTTGCGCTGCACCAGCACCTGGCGGCTTAAGGCAATGGGCGTGGTGAGCAACAATGAATCCTTCAATTCGCTGGTGGCCAGGATGCCGTTGGCTATCAAGTCATAGGAACCTGAGGACAAGCCTTCCAAGCACTTGTCGAAGGCCATCTCGGGAGTGATGGAGACATCCAGCGAATGATCGCGCGCAAAAGCCTCTACCAACTCGTAGTTGAACCCGGAGATGGTATCGCCATCCACATAGAAGCTGACGGAATTATACTCGGTAGTGGCGCGCAACACCCCCTCACGGACAATCCCGTCATAATCCCGCGGTGTGGAAACGGGCACCTCCTCCCGGGAAGGCCCGCAAGTAAAGGTGACGGACAGCAATACGAGAAGGGCCGCAATGGTAGCGCCCACATATATCCACGCCTTGTGTTCCTTGAGGTATTGTCGTTGCATAAGGTGATAGCATATCTGTTTGGGGTGAGACATCAGTCATAGAAATTCCAGGACACGCCTATCTTCAGCAGACGCGAATTGATGGGATAGTGCGGCACCAGGAAAGAATTGGCATTGCCCATGCCCGCATTGACGTGATACATCATCACAAAGATGCGCGTGCGCTTCAAGTGCAGGTTGATGTAGGCATTGACAATAGGATAGCCGCCTATGTCCACCCGGTCGTCTTCGGGCTGCAGCGTGAACTGCTGGATGGCAGGCATATAGGCCGGGGCATTGTAGGTGGTGAAATAGCGCACGTCGGCGCCGAACTGCAAGGTCAGCACCTTGAACAGCTTGGTCAGCAGATAGAAATTGTGGTAGAGCGAGAAGTCGGGCAAAGGCAATATGGACTGATTGCCGGATTTCTGCCAAGCCACCTCGTTGTCCAGATGGAAGATGCCCAGCTTGAAATTCTGCTTCAATATGGCCGAGAGCACCTGCACGCTCCCGCTGTGCTGCGTGGGGAGGGCATCGGGACCGAAGTAGGTGTAGTTCTTGATGTTCTCCAAGCCAAAGCGCAGGTTGGTGCCCCAGCGGCGGATGTTCAATTCGCCCTCCACCCCCGTGCGGAACTCCTTGCTCATATCATCGAAATCCCACGCAAAGTGATTGGAGTGATAATGACGCATATAAAAGGACGGAAGCAGGTTGGTGACGTGGGCACGGGCATAGAAATTGACCGTATCCTTGCCCAAACGGAAGTTCAGGTCGAGGTCTCCCTTCACCTTGAACTGGCCGATGGCCTCTCCCGCCAGCCCCACTTCGCCATTGACGTTGTAGTGCAACAGTTTTCCCTGACGCTTGGCCAGCTCGCCGCCCACGAAAAGTTCGTGCTCGTCATACCGCACAGGCGCGGGCACAGGCAGGGACGTGTCCATATTCATCAAGGTATAGCGGCTGAACTTGTGCGACACATAAGCCGTCAGCCCCGCCTTGGCATATTTGTTGAACCCCTCCAGCAGGGAAATGCCCAACACGTTCTTTACGCTCAAGGCCAAGGTGGAATCATTGCTGAATCCTTCCTGGAAATACGTATTGTCATACAATGAATTTTCCCCCGTAGGTTCAGTGCCTGCACGGAAACGGTGGCGCGAACGCTCCACCTTGAAAGTATGTATGAAGCTGGTGACTGGCACGAACTCATCCTCCACGATGGTATCCATTGGGATGGCCGTGCTGTCCCTCTGAGCTTTCCTGCGGACCACGGGATCCTGTGTCTCTTCCAGCCTGGTCACCTCCCGATGAAATCCCAAGCGATAGCGATGCGTCAGATAGAGATAGAAATTGTGATTGCGGTTGGAAGTCTGCTCCAAATGAGTGGGAATATACTGGCTTCCACCTACGTCATCCACTTCTTCAGGACGAGTGACATAGCGGTCGTCCGTGATGCCGCCGTTCTCGTTCATCTTGAGAAAGTTGTTGTGGTAGGCGGCATGCATCTGATACTTCTCGCCGATATAGCTGGCAAAGACACCCGCATTGAAATGCGAAGTGGCCTGATTGGCATAATAGCCACGCCCGTACAGATAATCAATATTGAACCCCACGGCCAGCCGCTTGTTGACATTGACCGAGAAATAAGACTTGAAACGGTCCTCGCCATTGACCTTGCTGCCCGCCTTATAATACGTCAGATTGGTATAAGGCACGTTGCTGTTGGTAAAAAGCAACTGGTCCGGCCGCACATAGAAGCTGGAGAAGGGGGCGATGAACATCGTGGGCTGGTCATCAGTGCGACGCTCCAGGAAGATGCGGGACAGGCGCGGAGCACCCAAGTTGCCCAAGTGGTTGTAGTGTCCTTCCATCCCCTCGCCCAGGTTGGTATTCTGGAAATTGAGACTGGCGGTATCAGCCGGGATGATGGTCCGCTCGCCCAAGGTCTCGTCCAGCCGCCACATATAGAGCTTCGGGGGAAGGCTTTGGATGTTGACGGTACTGTCTTCCAGGTTGTCCGGCTGCAGGGCCGGGTCTATTTGGTTGCCATATTGGTCACGCATGGTGCCTCCCTGCCCCATCGTGTTCATGGGCACTTGGGCGTGACCCGCGAGGGCACCGGCGAAGGCCGACAGCACACCTATTATATATATATGCAGGAGTTTCCGTTTCATAATCGGGCACAAAGATAATACAAACCCGCCGCAGGACAAAACAATTTAAAGAGAAAAACCTTACCTTTGCACGTCATTTTACAACCATTTATAAGGAAAGGAAAAGCATGAAGAAGTTCATACACGCCCAGCGCTTCACGCCCAAGGGATACTCCGACGAAGTGGAAGCCCGGATACAGAAACTCAAGAAAGAAGGCATCCGCCTGCCCCAACGCCACCTGCTCCGCACCGCCGAACAACTGGCCGGCATCCGAGAGAGCGCCAAGATCAACACCGCCCTGCTGGATTACGTGGCCGCGAATATCCGCGAAGGCATGACCACGGCCGATATAGACCACCTCGTCTACTGCTTCACCACCGACCACGATGCCATCCCCGCCCCCTTCCTCTACGAAGGATTCCCCAAGAGCGTGTGCGTCAGCATCAACGATGTAGTGTGCCACGGCATCCCCAACACGCGGGAATACCTGAAGAGTGGCGACATCGTCAACGTAGACGTTTCCACAATATATAAAGGATATTTCTCCGATGCCTCGCGAATGTTCCTCATTGGCGAAGTCAGCGCAGAACGAAAGCGTCTGGTGGAAGTGACGCGCGAGTGCCGCGACATCGGCGTACGGATGGCACAGCCCTGGACACGCCTGGGCGACATAGGAGCCGCCATTCAGGAACATGCCGAAAAGAACGGCTACTCCGTGGTGCGCGACCTCTGCGGACACGGATGCGGCGTCAAGTTCCACGAGGAGCCGGACGTAGAGCACTTCGGCCGCCGGGGCACAGGCATGATGATCGTGCCGGGCATGACCTTCACCATCGAGCCGATGATCAACGCCGGACGCTACGATGTCTGCATCGACGAGGAAGATGGCTGGACGGTGTTCACCGACGACGGGTCGGACTCTGCCCAGTGGGAGAGCATGGTGCTCATCACGGAGACAGGCAACGAGGTGCTGACGGAATAGGGCAGAAGATTCGATAGGAAGCTATCGAACATATCGATAGGAAGCTATCGAACATATCGATAGGAAGCTATCGAACATATCGATAGG
>CALNEX010000079.1 GCA_939791845.1 uncultured Mediterranea sp.
GGACAACATCGTCTTCCACTGCATCGTCTTCCCCGCCATGCTGAAGGCCGAGGGCTCGTATATCCTGCCGGACAACGTGCCTTCCAACGAGTTCCTCAACCTGGAGGGCGACAAGATTTCGACCTCGCGCAACTGGGCCGTCTGGTTGCATGAATACCTGCAGGACTTCCCCGGCAAGCAGGATGTCTTGCGCTATGTGTTGACCGCCAATGCCCCGGAGACGAAGGACAACGACTTCACGTGGAAGGATTTCCAGGCACGCAACAACAACGAGCTGGTGGCCGTCTATGGCAACTTCGTCAACCGCGCCCTGCAACTGACCAAGAAATACTTCGACGGCAAAGTGCCTGCGTGTGGCGAACTAAGTGCCTACGACCGGGAGACTTTGCAAGAGTTTGCCGACGTCAAGGCGGAGGTGGAGAAACTGCTGGACATCTTCAAGTTCCGCGACGCGCAAAAGGAAGCCATGAACCTGGCACGCATCGGCAACAAATACCTGGCCGACACCGAGCCGTGGAAGCTGGCCAAGACGGACATGGAGCGCGTGGGCACCATCCTGAACATCGCCCTGCAACTCGTGGCCAACCTGGCCATCGCCTTCGAGCCGTTCCTGCCCTTCAGCAGCAAGAAGCTGCGCGAGATGCTGAACGTGGAGCACCTGGAGTGGGACAACCTGGGCCATACGGACCTCCTGCCCGAAGGCCATCAGTTGGGCGAAGCCGTCCTGCTGTTCGAGAAGATTGACGACGCCACCATCCAGGCTCAGGTGGACAAGTTGCTGGCCACGAAGAAAGCCAACGAAGCCGCCAACTACAAGGCCAATCCCGTGAAACCGGTTGTCAGCATCGAGGACTTCGACAAGCTGGACATCCGTGTAGGCACCGTGTTGGAATGTGCTCCCGTGCCCAAGATGAAGAAGCTGTTGCAGTTCAAGATAGCCGACGGACTGGAGAACCGCACCATCGTGAGCGGCATCGCCCAGCACTACAAGCCCGAGGAATTGGTGGGCAAGCAGGTGTTGTTCATCGCCAACCTGGCTCCCCGCCAGTTCAAGAACGGCCTGGTGAGCGAGGGCATGATTCTCAGCGCCGAGGACTGGGACGGCTCGCTGGCCGTGACCACCACGTTGCGCGAGGTGAAGCCGGGAAGCGAGGTGAAATAAGTTAGATGAAGGACGGGATGAAGAATGAAGAGCCATCTTCATTAAAGGAAAAGACCGCCCGCGGCCTGTTTTGGGGAGGCGTCAGCAACGGCGTGCAGCAGTTGCTGAACCTCCTTTTCGGCATCTTCCTGGCGAGGCTGCTGACGCCGGCGGACTACGGCATGGTGGGGATGCTCTCCATCTTCAGCCTCATCGCCTCCACGTTGCAGGAGAGCGGGTTCACCGCCGCGCTGGCCAACAAGAAGGATGCCTGTCACCGCGACTACAACGCCGTCTTCTGGTTCAGCACGCTGATGGGCACCTCGCTCTACGTCATCCTCTTCCTGTGCGCGCCGCTCATTGCCGACTTCTACCATACGCCCGAACTGACGCCCTTGGCAAGATATAGTTTCCTGGGCTTCCTCATATCGGGCACGGGCGTGGCCCATTACGCCGTCATCTTCCGCAACCTGAAGGTGAAGGAAAACGCTGTGGTGATGCTCGTCGCCCTGGCCGTGTCGGGCACGGTGGGCGTGTGGATGGCGTGGCGGGGGATGGCCTATTGGGGCATCGCGACGCAGAGCATTGTCTACGTCTGCTGCGTGACGGCCTTGCGTTGGTACTACTCCGGCTGGCGGCCGACGTGCCGTTGGGACTTCCGCCCGCTGCGGGGAATGCTGGCCTTCAGCTCGCGCCTGCTGGTGACGAACGTCTTCCAGCACATCAACTACAACCTGCTGAGCGTGGTGCTGGGCCGCTTCTACGCCGCCCGCGAGGTGGGCTTCTTCAACCAGAGCAACAAGTGGAACTACATGGGCTACTCCGTCATCCAAGGCATGGTGCAGGGCGTGGCGCAACCGGTGCTCCGCCAGGTGGACGACGACCGCGGACGGCAGGTGCGCGTCTTCCGCAAGATGCTGCGCTTCGTGGCCTTCGTCAGCTTCCCCTGCCTGCTGGGGTTGTCGCTGGTGGCGCCGGAGCTGATAACCATCGCCATCACCGACAAGTGGGCGCGCAGTGCCGTCCTGCTCCGGATGCTCTGCGTGGGCAGCGCGTTCATTCCCATCCAAAACCTGTATTCCAACCTGATTGTCAGCCGCGGGCGGAGCGACGTGTACATGTGGAACGTCATCGCCCAGGGCGTGGTGCAGGTGGCTGTCGCGCTGACGTGCTACCGGCTGGGGATGGAGCGGATGGTGATGTGCTACGTGGCGGTCAACATCGGGTGGACCTTTGTCTGGCACTATCTTGCGTGGCGCGAAATCCGCTTACCCTTGTGGGACGCGCTGCGCGACACGGTGCCCTTCCTGCTGATGGCCGCAGGGACCATGTGGCTGACGGGCTTTGCCGTGCCGCACGTGACGGGGAATATCCATGTGTCGTTCGTTGCCAAGGTGGCGATGGCTGTCGCGCTCTATGTGGGGCTGATGATGCTCTGCCGCGTGCAGACCTTCCGCGAGGCGTGGGTCTATTTCCGGAAGAAGAAAGGAGATACGCCGGATGATGAAAAAACATGACACAGGATTAACCCCGAAACGAGGACTAGTCCTAGGCGGGGTGTAGGACTAGACCTAGACGGGGTGTAGGACTAGACCTCGACGGGGTGTAGGACTAGACCTCGGTGAACGATACATATAGGCCTATGCAGCAGGCTGATTATCATATAGTTATAAAACAGGCAAAGAAAAAGGAGACAAAAAGGCCATGGTAAATATTTCTGTCATAATGTGTACCTGCAACGGCGCGGCTTACCTTTGCGAACAGCTCGACTCGCTGTTGGCCCAGACGCTGCCCCCGTATGAACTGGTGGTGCAGGACGATGGCTCCACGGACGGGACGATGGACTTGCTGCGCGATTATCAGCAGCGGCATCCCGGCCTCCGCATCCGCCTCTTTGCCAATCCCGAAAGGGTGGGGTACAACCGCAATTTCCTCACCGCCGTGCAGCGGGCCGAAGGCGACCTCATTGCCTGCTGCGACCAGGACGACATTTGGCACCCGGACAAACTGGAGGTGCTGGCGCGCGAGATGGGCGATGCACCCCTCGTCTTCCACAACTCCACGCTGATGACCAACGACCGCCGCGAACTGGGGCTGCTGCACGCCCGCCCCTTGCCGCCGCTCATCCCCTCGCTGGGGGCGGTGCTCTACCCGCGGGCCTACGGGCATCAGATGATGTTCCGCCGCGAGCTGTTGCCGATGTTGGCCCGCTTTGCCGATGACGGAATCTCCTACGACTACCTGATATACGCCGTGGCCGCCGCGCAGGGGCCGTTGCGGTATGTGCGTCAGTCCCTGGTGCAGTGGCGGCGGCACACGGCAGCCACGACGTTCAACCCCTCGCCGCGCAAGCAGGGCAAGTGGGACGGCTACCTCCGGGCGGTGGAAGCCCTGCGGCTGCCGGACAACCGCGAGCGGACGCGCCGATACTTCTCCGTGCTGGCGGAGCGGGTGACGTTCTCTTCTCCCCTGCCGGCAAAGGCCGTCCGGGGAATGGCGCGGGGCAGCCTCGGTGCGCTGCTCTCTGTCTGCCGCCTCTGCCTGAGGCACAACCGCGAAGCCGTGCCCGACGTGCAGGGAACGATGACGCGCCGCCTGCGTGCCTTCTTCCTGCCCCTGTTCTTTGTCCGCGACCACGGACGGTATATTATCCCCCTACACCCTTAGCTTATGACACAGATACCCATCTTCTTCACCTTCGACCGGAACTACGTGGTGCCCGCCGCCGTAGCCTTCCACTCGCTGCTGCGCCAGGCCGACCCACGCTACGAATACCGCCTCTACGTGCTCCACACCGGCCTCCCGGAGTCCGACCGCCAACGACTGACCCGCTTGGTGGAACGCACCGGTCGCGGCACGCTGGAGTTCATCGACGTATCGGCCTTCGACACGGAGGAAATCCGCGGACAGAAGGGGCACTTCTCCAAGGAAATCTACTACAAGCTCCTGGCGCCCGACCTCTTCCCGCAGTACGACCGCATCCTCTGTTCGGACGTGGACGTGGCCTTCACGGACGACATCGCGCCGTCCTACTTCCTCTGTCCCGGCGAGTCCTTCTACTATGCAGGGGTGGGGCAGGTGCTGGAGAGCGACCGGATGAGGCTTTATGGAAATGATTTCACGCCAAAGGAACTACAAGTCTTGCAGAAGGAAATCGCTGCTGGCTATATGCTCTTCAATCTCAAGCGGATGCGCGAGGACGGCATCCAGCACCGCCTGACCGAGTTTTATAAGGCGAACTATTCCCGTCTCCGCTTGCCCGAGCAGGATTGCCTGATACTCTGCTGCTATCCCCACGTCCGGCAGATGCCCCTGCGTTTCGTGGTGGCCAACACCTACTATCGCATCCCGCCCGCCGAGGCCGTGTTCTGCACCTTCAGCGACGTCTTTCCCCTCGACCGCAAGGCGTGCGAGGCCATGTATGCCGATGCCTTGGCCCGTCCCGTGCAGTTGCACTTCGTGGGGGCGGACAAGCCTTGGAACAGCCTGCGGGTGCCGCGTTCCTCCGTCTGGTGGAGCGAACTGTGGGCCAGCGGTTATACCTTATATTATATAAAGGCACTGCCCGGCATCGTGCGGCAAAAGCTGAGACGATACAGCCTGCGGCGGTTCCTCAACAAAATCTTCTCACGTAAACACTGATTGCTTATGGAAACGAAAGATACTCCCGCCCGTGTCATTGCCTTCTACCTCCCCCAGTTCCACCCCACGCCGGAGAACGATGCCTGGTGGGGCAAAGGCTTCACCGAATGGACCAATGTGGGCAAGGCACGCCCCCTGTTCCGCGGACACTACCAGCCGCGCGTCCCTGCCGACTTGGGCTACTACGACCTGCGTGTCCCCGAGACCCGCCGGGAGCAGGCGGACATGGCCCGGCAGTATGGCGTGGAGGGTTTCTGCTACTGGCACTATTGGTTTGGCAATGGTCGCCGCCTCCTGCAACGCCCCTTCGACGAGGTGTTGCAGTCCGGGCAGCCCGACTTCCCCTTCTGCCTCGCCTGGGCCAACCACAGCTGGGAGGACAAGCAGTTCAGCAAGGAAGGCACGCACCGCGTCCTGATGGAGCAGCTCTATCCGGGCAATGCCGACTACGAAGCCCACTTCCGTGCCCTGTTGCCTGCCTTCCGCGACCACCGCTACATCCGTGTGGACGGCAAGCCCTTGTTCATGGTCTATAATCCCGACGAATTGCCCGATGCCCCACGTTTCATCGCCTTGTGGCAACGCCTGGCCCAAGCCGAAGGCCTGCCCGGCATCCACTTTGTGGGACAGACCGACCACGCCTCTGAGATAGACCGCCTGCGTTCCCTCGGCTTCGATGCCGTGAACGTGGTGCGCCTTTTCGACTTCTTCCGTCGGGACTTCTCGTTCGTGGAGAAAGCCTGGATGAAGCTGATGCGCGTGGGCTTCGGTCGGGGCCGCATTGTGGACTATGCCCGTGCCGCCCGCTTCTTCACCGGACCGGAGGACCGCCGCGAGGACTGCTATCCCACGCTCATCCCCAACTGGGACCACTCGCCCCGTTCGGGCCGCAAGGGGCATATCCTGGTCCGTTCCACTCCCGCCAAGTTCCGTACGCACGTGGAGGCCACGTTGCGCAACCTGGCCGGCAAGCCCCAAGAGCACCGCGTCGTCTTCCTCAAGTCCTGGAACGAATGGGCCGAAGGCAATTACATGGAGCCTGACCTGCGCTTCGGCCGCGGATACCTGGAAGCGTTGCAGGCGGCGCTGAATGGATAAATAGGAATTTAGTTTAGGCGCGGATTACGCGGATGGACGCGGATTTATTATTTGTATAATCAATGGAATCCAGCGTTTTTACAGTGAAAAGATTATCCGTGAAATCCGCGTAATCCGCGCCTAAAAACACCGATAAATTATCATTTATACTCATATACTTATGATCACCCTCACCTACGCCCCCATCCTCCTCTTCACCTACAACCGCCCGGCCCATACGCGCCGCCTGGTGGAGAGCCTGTTGCAGAACCCGGAGTCTGCCCGAAGCCGCCTGTTCGTCTACTCCGATGCCCCGCGCGACGAGGCCGCCCGCCCCGCCGTGGACGAGGTGCGCCGTTATGTCCGTTCATTGACAGGCTTCGCCCAAGTGGACATCGTGGAACGCGCGGAGAACTGGGGGCTGGCGCGCAATGTCATCGACGGCGTGACCGCCCTGCTACGGGACTTCGACCGCGTCATTGTCCTGGAGGACGATCTCATCCTCTCGCCCGTCTTCCTGCGCTTCATGAACGAGGCCCTGGAGACCTATAAGGATGAACCGCGCGTGGGCCACATCCAGGCCTGCGACTTCACGCAAGACCCCTCCCTGCCCGACACGTTCCTCATCAAGTGGACAGGCAGTTGGGGCTGGGCCACGTGGCGGCGGGCGTGGAAGCTGTTCAACCCCGACGGCCGCGCCCTCCTGAATGAATTGGAGGCCAAGGGGCTGACCCGCACCTTCGACTTCGACGGCACCTACCGCTACACCCGTATGCTGCGCCGCCAAGTGGAAGGCAAGAACAATTCCTGGGCCATCCGCTGGAACGCCAGCCTCTTCCTGGCCGATGTGCTCTCGCTCAACGTGGGACGCTCGCTGGTGCAGAACGGCGGTTTCGACGGCAGCGGCACGAACTGCGGCGGAGGTGGACTCTATGCCTCGGTCTTGCGGACAGAACCTCTGCCCGTGGTCAAGATCACGCCCATTGAAGAGAACCAAGCCGCCCGCCGTGCCTACGCCCGCTACTATCACCGCCACTTCGGCTTCTGGGCAAAGGCTATCCGCCGGATAAAACGCACGCTGCAGGGCGATTTTGGAGCCTGACAAGACGGATTGTAAGAGAAAAAGCGTACTTTTGCACGAAAAAGCGGGGAAGGCTTCCCCGCCTGCAAATAGTTACCTTGTTATGAGAGTCTTGCTGATTAATACCTCCGAACGCATGGGGGGCGCGGCCATTGCCGCCGGCCGCCTGCTGGAAGCGTTGAAGAACCACGGCATCAAAGCCAAGATGCTGGTGCGCGACAAAGAATCGGACCAAATCACCGTCGTCCCGCTCAGGCAGAGCTGGCGGCTGGTGTGGAAGTTCGTGTGGGAGCGTGTCGTCATCTGGATGGCCAACCGCTTCAGCCGGAAGAACCTCTTCGCCGTGGACATCGCCAACACGGGAACGGACATCACCGCCCTGCCCGAGTTCCAGCAGGCCGACATCATCCACCTGCATTGGGTCAACCAAGGCATGCTGTCCCTTCACGGCCTCGGCAAGATTCTGGCATCGGGCAAGCCCGTGGTCTGGACCATGCACGACCTGTGGCCCTGCACCGGCATCTGCCACTATACCCGCGGTTGCGAACGCTACCGCACCGAGTGCGGCCATTGTCCTTTCATAGACGGCGGACGGCATTCGCACGACCTGGCCTGGCGTGTCTTCCGACGCAAGCGCGACATCTATGCCCACCGCAACATCCACTTTGTCACCTGCAGCAACTGGCTGGGCGAACAGGCCAAACGCAGTTCGCTGCTGGCAGGACATCCCGTCACGGTCATCCCCAACCCCATCAACACCAACCTCTTCAAACCGCACAACAAGGCTGCCGCACGCGAGAAGTGCCGCCTGCCGCAAGACAAGATGCTGATGCTGTTTGGCTCGGTGAAGATTACAGACAAGCGCAAGGGCATCGACTACCTGGTGGAGTCGTGCCGCCTGCTTGCCGAACGGCATCCCGAACTGAAAGAGAAGTTAGGCGTAGTGACCTTCGGCAAATACTCCCAACAACTGAAAGACATATTGCCTTTCCGCGTCTATCCGCTGGACTTCGTGCGCGACGACCATCGCCTGGTGGACATCTACAACGCCGTTGACATCTTCGTCACCCCTTCGCTGGAAGACAACCTGCCCAACACCATCATGGAAGCCATGGCCTGCGGAACCCCTTGCGTGGGC
>CALNEX010000080.1 GCA_939791845.1 uncultured Mediterranea sp.
ATGCTGATGCGCATGTACCTGCGCTATGCCGAGACGCACGGCTACAAAACCTCCATCGCCAACCTGCAAGAGGGCGACGAGGCGGGCATCAAGACCTGTACTATCGAAATCTGCGGCCCGTATGCCTACGGTTATCTGAAGGGGGAGAACGGCGTACACCGCTTGGTGCGCGTGTCGCCCTACAACGCCCAGGGCAAGCGCATGACGTCGTTTGCCTCGGTGTTTGTCACGCCCCTGGTGGACGACACCATCGAGGTGACCATCGAGCCGGCACGCCTGTCGTGGGACACCTTCCGAAGCGGCGGCGCGGGCGGCCAGAACGTGAACAAGGTGGAGTCCGGCGTGCGCCTGCGCTACCAGTACAAGGACCCCTACACGGGCGAGGAGGAGGAAATCCTCATCGAGAACACCGAGACGCGCGACCAGCCCAAGAACCGCGAGAACGCCCTCCGCTTGCTGCGCTCCATGCTGTATGACAAGGAGATGAAGCACCGCATGGCCGAGCAGGCCAAGATTGAGGCGGGCAAGAAGAAGATTGAGTGGGGCTCGCAGATACGCAGCTACGTCTTCGACGACCGCCGCGTCAAGGACCACCGCACCAACTACCAGACCTCGGACGTGAACGGCGTGATGGACGGCAAGATAGACGGCTTCATCAAGGCGTACCTGATGGAGTTCGCGGGGGAAGGAGAGGCGTAAGGAACATAAAATCAGGAGAAATTATGGAAACCACTTCATTGAATCCGGCACAAGTATGCCTGTTGGAAGCCTTTGCAGGGGTTCGTTCGCAAGAAGAAGCGGACGAACTGACGCGGGTGATACGCGACTATTACGACCGTAAACTGGAAGAAGAACTGGAGCGGTTGTGGGATGACGGCACATTCGGCCAGCAAAGGTTGGATGAGTTGCGGGGACAGCATCTCCGCACACCTTATAAGGCGTAGTAATATGGAACCAAAGCGGGTAGTGATAGATACCAATTGCCTGTTGCAGATGCTGGGCAAGCATAGTGAATATCATGCTTTGTGGAGAGCTTTCATCGAAGAGCGCTTTGTCCTCTGCTTGTCCAATGAGATATTGAATGAATATGAGGAAATATTGACGCAGAAAGCATCGGCATTGGTGGCACATCGTTTCATACAAGTAGTGCTTCATTCGCCGAATGTATTGCGCAAGGATCCCTATTATCATTTTAGCCTTATCGAACAAGACAAGGATGATAACAAGTTTGTAGATTGTGCCATAGTTTCCATGGCAGACTACATCGTCAGCGAAGATGCGCATTTTCGGGTGTTGAAAGATATTCCTTTCCCAATGGTGCGCGTGATAGGGCTGAAAGAGTTTCAAAGGGATTTGTTTCCTTCTATATGAGAGGTGCATCAAAAACAGGAAATGCTACCTGTATCACCGAAATGGGGCAAAGGGTTAATTTTTTCCTCCAATCGCTTGCAAACTTCCCGAATTTGGCCTTACTTTGCTTCCGTTGAACCTAACTAAAACAGTTGTATCATGGGAAAAAGTAATAAAAACCGCGTGACACACACGCAACGTGAGGAAGAGCAAGGCAAGAAAGTCATCCGGACGATGGTTGTCATCGCCATCATCCTGGTCATCATCATGCTGGTGGCCTACACCGTGTGGGCTTGACACCGTGGCACAAGAGATTGAACGCAAGTTCCTGGTGACGGGCGACTATCGGTCGTCCGCCGCCTCGTCCAGTCACATCGCGCAGGGATACATTTGCAGCGAGCAGGGGCGGACGGTGCGCGTGCGCATCCGCGACGGGCGCGGTTACCTCACCATCAAAGGCCCGTCCACGGACAACGGCCTGAGCCGCTACGAATGGGAGCGGGAAATCCCCCTTGAAGATGCCCGCGACTTGCTGAAACTTTGCCAAGGACAAATCCTGGAGAAGACGCGCTTTTTGGTCCCTTTTGCCGGGCACACCTTCGAAGTGGACGAGTTTTATGGCGACAACGAGGGGCTGGTGGTGTCCGAAGTGGAGCTGTCCGCCCCCGACGAGCCTTTCGAACGCCCTGCCTTCTTGGGGCAGGAAGTGACAGGCGACCGCCGCTACTACAACTCGCAACTGATGCAACACCCCTACCGGACGTGGAAGGATTCGCAGAAGAGATGAGATGGAAAGAATCTACCAATACCTGCCCGAGGAGTTCGTCACCTTTGTCCTGGTGACGCTGTTCTCCTTGCTCATCGGCCTCTCGCAACGGCGCATCAGCCTGAAGCGCGAGGGCGAGACCACCCTTTTCGGCACCGACCGCACCTTCACCTTCATCGGCATCCTGGGCTACCTGCTCTACATCCTCGACCCGACGGAGTACCGCCTCTTCATGGGCGGCGGGGCGGTGTTGGGCCTCCTGCTGGCGCTCAATTATTACGTCAAGCAGACGCAATACCGCGTGTTCGGGGTGACCACCATTGTCATTGCCCTCATCACCTATTGCCTGGCGCCGATAGTCATCACGCAGCCGTCGTGGTTCTACGTCATGGTGGTGGTGACCGTCCTGCTCTTCACGGAGCTGAAGCACACCTTCACGGAGCTGGCGCAGCGCATGAAGAACGACGATATGATCACGCTGGCCAAGTTCCTTGCCATCAGCGGCATCATCCTCCCGATGCTGCCGGACAAGACGCTGATACCCGGCATCAGCCTGACGCCCTACAGCGTGTGGCTGGCCACGGTGGTGGTGTCCGGCATTTCCTACCTTTCCTATCTGTTGCGGCGGTATGTCTTCCGCGAGTCGGGCATCCTGGTGTCCGGCATCGTGGGCGGGCTGTACAGCAGTACGGCCACCATCTCCGTCCTGGCGCGCAAAAGCCGCGAAAGCTCGGCAGACGAGGCACCGGAGTATGCCGCGGCCATGCTTTTGGCGGTGAGCATGATGTTCTTGCGCTTCCTCATCCTGATAGGCATCTTCAGCCGCGAGACGCTGGCTGTCATCTATCCCTACCTGTTGGCCATGGCGGTGGTGTCTGCCCTCGTGGCGTGGTGGGTGCATGGCCGCCGGTCGGCCACGGTGGGCGCGCAGGCCGATGCCGCGGACACGGGCAACCCCTTGGAGTTCAAAGTCGCCCTGATATTCGCCCTGCTCTTCGTGGTGTTCACGCTCCTGACGCATTATACCCTGCTCTACGCGGGCACGGGCGGATTGACGGTCCTGTCTTTCGTTTCGGGCCTGAGCGACATCACGCCATTCATCCTCAACCTGCTGCAAGGCACGGGCAATGTGTCCGTCCCCCTCATCACGGCGTGCAGCCTCCAGGCCATCATCAGCAACATTGCCGTCAATCTCTGTTATGCCCTGTTCTTCGCGGGGCGGAAGAGCGCGCTGCGCCGTTGGGCACTGGCGGGATTCGGCGTGGTGATTGGCGCGAACGCGTGCCTGTTGATGGTGTTTTATTTATTTTAACTGCTCTTTTTCTTAGGCTTCTACGGAAAAGACGTACTTTTGCGCCATTTATCAGACATCCATAAACAGACAAAGAAAATGAAACTCAGACAAACCCTGCTGTGGCTGTGCCTGCTGGTGTGCGGTGCGGCAATGGCGCAGACGGGTGGCTCGTTTCGCGTGAAGGGGGTTGTGCTCGACTCGCTGACCCTGGAAGGCGAACCCTATGCCACCGTCAAGATCGCGAAGAAGAATCATCCCGAAAAGGCCGTGAAAGCCGTGCTGACCGACATCAACGGTGCCTTCAATGCCACCGTGAGCGGGCAGGGAGACTTCCTGCTGACCGTCAGCTCGATGGGGCGCAAGCCCGTGGTGTGTGACTTCAGCGTAGGCGCATCGGACAAGGAGGTGGATTTGGGGACCCTTCACATTGCCGACGCCGCCAACGAACTGAACGAAGTGGTGGTCACCGCCCAGAAACCGCTGGTGAAGGCGGACATCGACAAGATAGAATACAACATTGCCGACGACCCCGACTCGGAAACCAACTCCCTGCTGGAGATGCTCCGCAAGGTGCCGATGGTCACCGTGGACGGCGAAGACAACATCCAGGTGAACGGCAGCAGCAACTTCAAGGTCTACGTCAACGGACGGCCCAACAACATGATGAGCAACAATCCCAAGGAAGTGCTGAAGAGCATGCCTGCCAACACCATCAAGCACATCGAGGTCATCACCAACCCCGGCCCGAAGTATGACGCCGAGGGCGTGGGCGGCATCCTGAACATCGTCACCGAGGGCAGCGGCTTCGAGGGCTATACGGTGACGCTCAGCGGCAACGGCAGCTACCGGGGTGCCGGCGGCGGTGTCTTTGGTACGGTGCAGAGCGGCAAGTTTACGCTTAGCGCCCGCTATAACTACAATTACAATACCTCGCCGCGCAGTTATTCGGGTGGCAGACGGGAGTCCACGGTGGCTTCATCCACGGCATCCAACCTGGATTACAGCGGCAGCGCCAAAGGGCACGGCGATTTTCAGGCGGGCAGTCTGGAGGCCAGTTATGAGATCGACACGCTGAACCTGATTTCCGCCTCCTTCGGCTTGTGGGGCAGCGGAAGCGACAGCCACGGTCGGACGGACTACGTGGGTTCGTCGGCCAATCCGTCTGTGCCGGGGATGCTCTACCGCTATGCCACAGCCAGCCGCAGCAGTTCCTCCTGGTTCTCGATAGACGGTGGCATCGACTATCAGCATATTTTCCCCCACATGAAAGACCGGATGCTGACGTTCTCCTACCGCATCAACACCAGCCCGCAGACATCGGACGCCTATTCCGAATACCAGGATGAGGAACTCTTGCAGGCCGATTGGGCGGACTTCCTGAACCGCTTGCAGGACCAGCGCAACGACGGCGAACAGACCACGACCGAGCACACCGTGCAGGCCGACTTCACCACACCCATAGGCAAGTATCACACCGTGGAGGCGGGCGCGAAGTATATCCGGCGCAAGAATGCCTCGGACAACGACCGTTACGAACGGGAGAGCGTGGAGAACGCCGACTATGTCTTTGACGAGGAATACAGCTCGCACTACCGCCACGTGAACGACATCATCGCCGCTTACCTGGGCTACAGCCTGCGCTGGAAACAACTGTCGGCAAGGCTGGGCGTGCGCTATGAACATACGATACAGAACGTCGAGTATCTGCTGGGACGGGGCCAAGATTTCCGCAAGGACTTTGACGACGTGGTGCCGTCGGCCTCGGTGGGATGGAAGATGAGCGACTTCTCCAATGTGCGCGTGGGGTATAACATGCGCATTTACCGTCCGGGCATCTGGTACCTGAACCCGTATCTGGACGACAGCGATCCGTCGTCCGTCAGCCGGGGCAATCCGGACCTGGACAGCGAGAAGAACCACTCGTTCGACCTGAGCTACAGCAGCTTCTCGCAGAAGTTCAACATCAATCTGTCCGCCCGCTACTCCTTCACCAACAACAGCATCCAGTCCGTCACCCGCCTGGTGCCCGAGACGGAGATCCCCGACATGGACCCGGGCAACTACACGGGCAAGGACGTGCTCTACACCTCTTATTATAATATAGGCAAGAGCAAGAACGCCTCGCTCAGCGCCTACGTCAACTGGAATGCCACGTCCAACACGCGCATCTACGTCAACCTCTTTGGCGGCTACACCAAGCTGCAGGGCGCGGACGGGCTGGAGAACGACGGTTGGAACCTCTTTGCCTTCGGCGGCGCGCAGCAGAGCTTCAAGCACGACTGGCGCCTGAGCCTGAACGTCTACGGACAGACCCCGTGGATCATGCTGCAGGGCAAGGGCAGCAGCTTCCTGGGCTATTCGCTCAGCCTGAACAAATCGTTTATGGACAAGCGTCTCACCCTCTCGGCCTTCGCCAGCAATTTCCTGGAGAAATACCAGCGTTATGAGTCGCACACCGAGGGTGTCGGTTTCCGCTCCGACTCGTGGAACCGCTACCCGCAAGCCAGCTTCGGCCTGAGCGTCAGCTACCGTTTGGGCGAGCTGAAGGCCAGTGTGAAGCGCGTGGCCCGCAGCATCAGCAACGACGACGTGAAGAGCGGGGGCAGCGAAGGCGGAGGCAGCATGGGCGGAGGACAATAAAGTGAAAAGAATTTCTGCTGATTATTTTGCCCATATTTTAGAAAGCATTACCTTTGCATAAGAAATATTTTGGCAGATGCCAATTTGACGATAACAGAACTCGTCTGCATCCCATAAGAACTGCAGGCGAGTCATTTTTTTCATGAATGAGTAATCAAAAGCCAAGGACAGAAAAGGAGCAACTCTTGCTGTTGAAAAGTAGGGGGATGTTGTTTGAAAATGACGAAAAGGCATTGGCGTTTTTGTCACGAGTCAGTTATTTCCGTCTGAAATACTATTGGATGGACATGCTTGATGAACAGACAGAGCATGATTTTTATGCCGGAAGCAGTTTTTGGCAAGTCGTCAAGCGATATGAATTTGATAGAAGGATGCGCCAGATTCTTTTCAATGCGGTTGGCATACTGGAGGTTGGATTGCGGACAACAATCATCAATGTACTTTCCGGACAGTATGGAAGCGGATTGTGGTATGTCGACAAGGCTTTGTTTGAGAATGAAAAATATCACGAAGATTTTGTACTGGAGTTGAAATACGAGTTTGCTCGCAGTACTGACCCTTTTGCAAGGAACTATATCAACAGCCATCAGGATTGGGACAAAAATTCTCTTGACGGAGATAATCCGGATGCATGGATGATATTTGAGACAGCTTCTTTTGGTACTTTGTCTAAAATGTACAAGAATCTTAAATCTCAATTGCCGGCACGTGCCTGCATTGCCAATGTCTTCGGATTATATTCTGCCAAGGAATTATCCAGTTGGCTGGAGACCATATCCGTGTTGAGAAACGTCGTGGCTCACCATTCTCGCCTGTGGTATCGCATATTTCCCAAGAAACCAGTCAACTTAAAGGGACATAGAGATAAATGGTTGGAAACTGATATGACTGAAAATCAGAAGCAACGCCTGTTTGGCTCGGTTTCTGCCTTGCTTTATTTATGTAGTGCTATTTGTCCGGACAACAACATCAAACGTGATATTCTGGTACTTTTCGATGAAAATCCGGATATACCCATATATCAATTGGGGTTTACAAGTGGATGGCGGAAACATCCTATTTGGAGGTAATTTTGGTTGGACTGTATAGTATGCCTTTAGCCCGTTCGCACCCTGATTGACAAATAATCCTCCCAACCTTTTCCCATTTCCCCTTTTTTCCGTACATTTGCCTGCCCCCTTTGCCACTCCGGCGGGAGGCGATAGAACCCCCAGACAGATTATGAGCGAAGACTACGAAGCACCGAAAGACGATTTGACCCAAGATTCCCTGCCCGAAGGGAGCACCGAACATACCGACTACAAACCCGCCGACGCCAAGGACGGAAACGTCCGGCACAGGTTGAGCGGGATGTATCAGACGTGGTTCCTGGACTACGCCTCCTACGTCATACTGGAGCGCGCCGTGCCCCACGTGATGGACGGCCTGAAGCCCGTGCAACGGCGCATCCTCCACACGATGAGGCGGATGGAGGACGGACGATACAACAAGGTGGCCAACATCGTGGGCGAGGCGATGAAGTTTCATCCGCACGGAGACGCCTCCATCAAGGATGCCCTGGTGCAACTGGGGCAGAAAGACCTCCTCATCGACTGCCAGGGAAACTGGGGCAACATCCTGACGGGAGACGATGCGGCGGCCGCCCGATACATTGAAGCGCGCCTGACGAAGTTCGCCCTGGACGTTGTCTTTAATCCCAAGACCACCGAGTGGAAGCAATCCTACGACGGACGAAACCGCGAACCCGTCACCCTGCCCGTCAAGTTCCCCCTCCTGCTGGCGCAGGGCGTGGAAGGCATCGCCGTGGGTCTTTCCTCGAAGATTCTTCCCCACAACTTCAACGAACTGTGCGACGCCGCCGTCAGCTACCTGCACGGTGAGGAGTTCCACCTCTATCCTGACTTCCAGACGGGCGGCAGCATCGACGTGTCCAAGTACAACGACGGCGAGCGCG
>CALNEX010000081.1 GCA_939791845.1 uncultured Mediterranea sp.
AAGAATTCAGTACGGACAAGGACCTTAAAATTAAATCGGAACGCTTCAGCCAGGAACGGCAGAACTACAAGGAACGTAACAAAGCCGCCGCCCGCACTGCCGCGCACGAAAACGGAACGCAAGAAAAGGAGAAGCCGGCGGAAGAAACAAAAGCCGTCGTGCCGGGAGACAACCTGCCCAAGTTCAAACCGATAGGCAAGGTTGACCTGGAAAGCTTGAAACGTCCCAAACAGGCAATCCCTGTCCCCCAAACACCGGAAGCGGAACCGCAACCGGAGCCCGAGCCACAACCGACACCGGAACCCGAACCCGTGGAGGCACCGCAACCCGAACCTAAAATTGCAGAACCTGCCCCCGAACCGGAACCACAAACCGAAGAACAACCCGTGGCGAAAGAACCTGTCGTCAGCAAGGAGGAACAACCGGAAGCCCCAGCCGCTGAAGAAAAGCCCCAACCGGCAGAAGAACAACCGGCCAAGCAAGAAGAAGAGGTCTTCAAGATACACCACGAAGGCCTGGGCACCAAGATAAACATCATCGGCCAGATTGACCTGGCTGCGCTGAACCAATCCACACGTCCCCGCAAGAAGTCGAAGGAAGAAAAACGCCGCGAACGCGAGGAGAAGGAGAAGCAACGCCAAGACCAGCGCAAGCAGATGAAGGAGGCCATCATCAAGGAAATACGCCGCGACGACGCCAAGAGCGGCAAGGACGCCAAGGATGGAGACTCCAAGAAGAAACGCGCCCGCATCAACAAGGAGAAGGTAGACATCAACAACGTCTCCAACTTCCCGAAAAGCGGAGGCGGCGACCACTCGAAAGGTGGAAGCGGCAAAGAAACCCAAGGCAGCGGCAAGAAGAACAAAGACCGCTTCAAGAAACCTTTCATCAAACAGGAAGTGAACGAGGAAGACGTGGCCAAGCAGGTGAAGGAAACCCTGGCACGCCTCACCGCCAAGGGCAAGAACAAAGCGGCCAAGTACCGCAAGGAGAAACGCGAGCTGGACGCCGAACGTCGCCAGGAACTGGAGAACCAGGAACAGGCAGAAAGCAAGGTGCTGAAGCTGACGGAATTCGTGACGGCCAACGAACTGGCCAGCATGATGAACGTCCCCGTCACGCAGGTCATCGGCACGTGCATGAGCGTGGGCATCATGGTGTCCATCAACCAGCGTCTGGACGCGGAGACCATCAACCTCGTGGCCGAGGAATTCGGCTTCAAGACGGAATACATCAGCGCCGAGGTGGCACAGGCCATCGTCGAGGAGGCGGACAAGGAAGAAGACCTCCAGCCCCGCGCCCCGATTGTGACGGTGATGGGCCACGTGGACCACGGTAAGACCTCTTTGCTGGACTACATCCGCAAGTCCAACGTCATTGCGGGCGAGGCAGGCGGCATCACGCAGCACATCGGCGCCTATCACGTGACGCTGGAAGACGGTCGCCAGATTACCTTCCTCGACACGCCGGGCCACGAAGCCTTCACCGCCATGCGTGCCCGTGGCGCCAAGGTGACGGACGTGGTCATCGTCATCGTGGCAGCCGACGACAACGTCATGCCGCAGACCAAGGAGGCCATCAACCATGCCATGGCTGCAGGCGTGCCCATCGTGTTCGCCATCAACAAGATAGACAAGCCGGCTGCCAACCCGGACAAAATCAAGGAAGAGCTGGCCAACATGAACTACCTCATCGAGGAATGGGGCGGCAAGTACCAGTCGCAGGACATCTCCGCCAAGAAGGGCATCGGCGTCAACGAACTGCTGGAGAAGGTGCTGCTGGAGGCCGAGATGCTCGACCTGAAGGCCAACCCCAACCGCCGCGCCACGGGTTCCATCATCGAGTCGTCCCTGGACAAGGGTCGCGGCTATGTGGCCACAGTGCTCGTATCCAACGGCACGCTCCGTGTGGGCGACATTGTATTGGCAGGCACGCACTACGGCAAGGTGAAAGCCATGTTCAACGAGCGCAACCAGCGCATGAAGGAGGCCGGCCCGTCCGAACCCGCCCTCATCCTGGGCTTGAACGGCGCGCCCGCCGCCGGTGACACCTTCCATGTTATTGAAACCGAGCAGGAAGCCCGCGAAATCGCCAACAAGCGCGAACAGCTGCAACGCGAACAGGGCCTGCGCACGCAGAAGATGCTGACGCTGGACGAAGTGGGCCGCCGACTGGCATTGGGCGACTTCCACGAGCTGAACATCATCGTCAAGGGCGACGTGGACGGTTCGGTAGAGGCTTTGAGCGACTCGCTCATCAAGCTGTCGACGGAGCAGATTCAGGTGAACGTCATCCACAAGGGCGTGGGACAGATTTCCGAGTCCGACGTATCGTTGGCCGCCGCTTCCGACGCCATCATCGTGGGCTTCCAGGTACGTCCGTCCAGCGGTGCCGCCAAACTGGCCGAACAAGAAGGCGTGGACATCCGCAAGTATTCCATCATCTACGACGCCATCGAGGAGGTGAAAGCCGCCATGGAGGGTATGCTTGCCCCGACACTGAAGGAGCAGGTGACCGCCACCATCGAAGTGCGCGAGGTGTTCAACATCAGCAAGGTAGGCCAGGTGGCCGGTGCCATGGTGAAGACCGGCAAGGTGAAGCGCACCGACAAGGCTCGCCTCATCCGCGACGGCATCGTGGTCTACACCGGCGCCATCAACGCCCTGAAACGCTTCAAGGACGACGTGAAGGAAGTCGGCACCAACTTCGAGTGCGGCATCAGCCTGACCAACTGCAACGACATCAAGGTGGGCGATGTCATCGAAACCTACGAGGAAGTGGAAGTGAAGCAGACATTGTAAGCCATCCCCTATATGCAAGAAAGGCGCGGACTACAGTCATGTAGTTTCCGCGCCTTTCTTATTTATGCATCAGCACAATAGCGGATATTCACCGGCGGGGACCCGGCCTACGATCCTGATAGACCTTGTACTGTTCTTCCGTCATTATCTTCTTCAAGCTTTCCTCATAAGCCTCGCGGGCAGCCCGGCGTTTCTCAAAAGCCTGTTTGCGTTCGGCGGCAAATTTTTCCATTTCCTCCTTCGTGGGGGCGAGACGGCGGTCATCATCATAATACGGGCAATCGGGAGCGTGATGTCCGTCCGTGCAATGAGCCTCGCAGCAATAGTCGGCGTTGCGAGGTCCCCCGCAACATCCGCCCCGATGCCAGTCACGACGAGGATGATGACGACGGTCAGCCCAACGGCGGTCGCGATCACCGGGACGAGGGCCGGGACGCAAGCCGGGTTCGTCACCCTGCTTCTGAAGCCATTCCACATTGGCTTTCGTCAGTTCCTCCACCTGCTTCTCGTCCAGACCATAACGCTCGGCCATGTCCAAGGCCATCATCTCGGCACGCAGCTTCAGCCGTTGCTCCGAATAGTCGCGACGCCCGTCCTGCGCCATCACATTCCCCGCGCCTGTGAACAAGGCTGCCAGGAGACATACAATTGTCAATTTCATTGTCTTCATACGCTATCTAAGTTTATTGGTTACAGGTCTATGACACAAAGTTCTGTAAAAAGTTTAATGGAAAGCCGGGGTTTTACATTTAATTAGTAACTTCGCACACTGAAACGAAGCATGTCTTAATTATACATATATGAAATCATTAAACCTGTTGATTATGTCAGCCATCCTTTTGGCAACGGCCTCCTGCGGCGGAGGCAAGGAAACGGCCCCGTCAACGGAGACGGAAGCCAAGGACAGCCTCCTCATCCAGCGGTCGGACATCCAAATCAAGAACCATCGCCTGACTCCCGAAGCCCTTTGGGCGATGGGACGCATCGGCGGCGTGGCCGTGTCGCCCGATGCTGGGAAGGTGGCCTACACCGTGAGCTACTACAGCGTGCCTCAAAACAAGAGCAACACGGAAATCTTCCTGATGAACGCCGACGGCAGCGCCAACGTCCAGCTGACCCGCGACGAATGGCAACAGAACCAGCCCGCCTGGATCAAAGACGGCAAGAAGCTGGCCTACCTGAGCAACGAAAGCGGCACGAGCCAGGTGTGGGAAATGAACCCCGACGGCACCGGACGCCGCCAACTGACCGACTACGCAGGCGGCATCGACGGATTCTCCTTCAGCCCCGACGGGCGGAAGCTGCTCTTCATCTCGCAGGTGAAGACGGTGAAGAGCACCGCCGAGAAATACCCCGACCTGCCACAGACCAGCGGCATCATCGTGGACAGCCTGATGTACAAGCACTGGGACGAGTGGGTGACCACCGCCCCGCATCCCTTCGTGGCCGACTTCGACGGCGATGAAATCAGCAACGTCAAGGACATCTTGGAAGGCCAGCCCTACGAAAGCCCGATGAAACCCTTCGGCGGCATCGAACAACTGGCGTGGAGCCCGACGTCGGACAAAATCGCCTACACCTGCCGCAAGAAGACCGGAAAGGCCTACGCCACCTCCACCGACTCGGACATCTACCTCTACGACCTGAAGGCGGACAGCACCGTCAACCTCTGCAAAGACCCGGAGGTAAAAGCGATAGTGCCCAAAGAGAAAGATTCACCCGAAGCGGACAAGAACATGGGCTACGACACGAACCCGCAGTTCTCGCCCGACGGACGCCACATTGCCTGGCAGAGCATGGCCCGCGACGGCTACGAGAGCGACCTCAACCGCCTCTACGTCATCGACCTGGAGAAGAAAGAGAAGTTCTGCGCCAGCGGCAGCTTCGACACCAACGTGGACAGCTACGTCTGGGCGTCGGACTCACTCTTCTACCTCACCGCCACGTGGCACGGCACCACGCAAATCTACTCCCTCGGCCTCAACGACTGGAAGGAAGGGAAAACGCCCGTCAAGCTGACCGACGGCCTGCATGATTATGCCTCCATCGCCCTCTGCGGCAAAAACCTCATCGCCACGCGCCACTCGATGAGCCAGGCCGACGAAATCTACGTCGTGGCACCCGGCACCGCCGCCCGCAACCAATATGCCGAAAGCCGCCAGCTGACGCACGAGAACCAGCACATCTACGACCAGCTGGAGATGGGCCGCGTGGAAGAGCGTTGGATAAAGACCACGGACGACAAGGAGATGCTCGTCTGGGTCATCTACCCGCCCCAGTTCGACCCAAAGAAAAAGTACCCCACCTTATTGTATTGTGAAGGCGGCCCGCAAAGCCCCCTGAGCCAATTCTGGAGCTTCCGCTGGAACTTCCAAATCATGGCGGCCAACGACTACATCATCGTGGCCCCCTGCCGCCGCGGCATGCCCGGATTCGGCACGGAGTGGAACGAAGCCATCAGCGGCGACTACGGCGGCCAGTGCATGCAGGACCTGCTGACGGCCATCGACGAGGTGTCCAAGGAGCCCTTCGTAGACCGTGACCACCTGGGATGCGTGGGCGCCAGCTTCGGCGGCTTCACCGTCTACTGGATGGCAGGCCACCACGAAGGCCGCTTCAAGGCATTCATCGCCCACGACGGCATCTTCAACATGGAGATGCAGTACCTGGAGACGGAAGAGAAATGGTTTGCCAACTGGGACATGGGCGGCGCCTACTGGGACACGGAGAATAAGGTGGCCCAACGCACCTTCGCCAACTCGCCCCACAAGTTTGTGGACAAGTGGGACACGCCCATCCTCTGCATCCACGGCGAGAAGGACTACCGCATCCTGGCCAACCAGGCCATGGCCGCCTTCGACGCCGCCCAGCTGCGCGGCATCCCGTCGCAACTGCTCATCTTCCCCGACGAGAACCACTGGGTGCTGCGCCCGCAGAACGGCGTGCTCTGGCAGCGGACGTTCTTCGCCTGGCTGGACCGCTGGCTGAAGCCCGCCAAGGAATAAAAAAAGAAAGGGGAGCACGGCAACAAGTCCGCGTTCCCCTTTCTCTTTCCATGCAACCTCCCGGCTCAACCGAAGGTGCCTTCCTCGCCTTCCTCCTCTCCGCCGGGCTGGGTGCCCCCGCCTTGCGCGGGATCCTGGTCCTTGGCGTC
Source organism: uncultured Mediterranea sp. (assembly GCA_939791845.1). GTDB lineage: Bacteria > Bacteroidota > Bacteroidia > Bacteroidales > Bacteroidaceae > Bacteroides. The sequence goes on from CALNEX010000081.1 coordinate 5,956, forward strand.
GGCGCCGAGTTCAATCCATTCCAGCTTCTTCGTGTCCACCAGGGCGCGGGTGTAGGCGCCGCTGCTGTTCTTCTCGCGTTCGGGAGTGAACTGCACGCGCACGGCCTTCACCTGCTTCTCGAAGTCGAAGTCCTCCAGGTTCTCCACACCCTTCGTGTCCAGCACGTAGCGGAAGTAACCCAGGCCGTCGATGTGCACGCTCTTGCCCTGCGCCATCAGGGTGTTCATCACCCGCGCGATGTCGCCCAGCACGGCATTCACGTCCGACCTGGACACGGTGGACACAAATGCCAGCTCTTCGGCCAAATCTTTCGTCTCCACGGGGTCACCCTGCACGATGGCTTGGGGATAATAGACACCCGGTCTTTTGTTGTAAGCTTTCTTCCAAAATGGCATAGCATTACGTTTTAAAGTGAATATAATAGATAACTAATTCTGTTTCAATATATTATAAATAACGTCCGCCTGAGCTTCCCCTTGGTGGCCACCAAGGGAGTGCCGAGGTGGCCACCAAGAGGAGGCCGAGGTGGCCACCAAGGGGAGGTCGAGGTGGCCACCTCGGCAAAGCCCCCGCCGGATGTAAATCTTTGCAAATGTAACCAATCAGAACGGAAAGTCCAAGCGAAACCACGGATAATTAGGCAAAACAATGTATCTTTGCCGATGGAAACAAAGAGACATCAACGTATGAACACCCTCGACATCATCCTGCTTGCCCTCATCGGCCTGGGCGCCGTGCTGGGCTTCGCGAAGGGCGCACTGAAGCAACTGGCCGGGCTGCTGGGCCTGGTCGTGGGGCTGCTGGCGGCCAAGGCCCTGCATGCCACGGTGGCAAAGGAAGTGTTCAGCCGGGTGACGGACAACCTGACCGTGGCGCAGGTGCTCTCCTTCGTGGCCATCTGGGTGGCCGTGCCGCTGCTGTTCTGGCTGGTGGCCGCGCTGCTGACGCGGGCGATGGAGGCCGTGTCGCTGGGGTGGGTCAACCGCCTGCTGGGCGCCGCGCTGGGCGGGCTGGTGCACGCGCTGGTGCTGAGCCTGCTGCTGTGCGTGGTCGAGGTGGTGGACACGGAGGATGTCCTGCTGAGCCGCGCCGCCAAACGGCAGTCCGTCCTCTACGGGCGGCTGGAGCCGCTGGCAAAGGCATTCCTGCCCGCCGCGCAAGACATCACGAAACAAATCTATAACGAGATAAACGATGCAACCCAACGAATCTGACAAGAAAAAAGATAAAGCCACCGCCAAGGCGGACAACGAGCTGGTGCGCCGCCTGGCCGAGGAGAAGTACAAGTACGGCTTCACCACCGACGTGCACACCGACATCATCGACCGCGGCCTCACGGAAGACACCGTGCGCCTTATCTCCGAGAAGAAAGGCGAGCCCGCCTGGCTGCTGGACTTCCGCCTGAAGGCCTACCGCCACTGGCTGACGATGGACATGCCCACGTGGGCTCATCTGCGCATCCCGGAGATTGACTACCAAAGCATATCGTATTATGCCGACCCCACGGCACAGAAGAAGGACGGCCCCAAGTCGCTGGACGACGTGGACCCCGAACTCATCAAGACCTTCAACAAGCTGGGCATCCCCCTGGAGGAGCAGATGGCGCTGAGCGGCATGGCCGTGGACGCCGTGATGGACTCCGTGTCCGTCAAGACCACCTTCAAGGAGACGCTCCTGGAGAAAGGCATCATCTTCTGCTCCATCAGCGAGGCCGTGCGCGAGCATCCGGACCTGGTGCAACGGTACCTGGGCTCGGTGGTGCCCTGCCGGGACAACTTCTTCGCCGCGCTCAACTCCGCCGTCTTCTCCGACGGGTCGTTCGTCTACATCCCCAAGGGCGTGCGCTGCCCCATGGAACTGTCCACCTACTTCCGCATCAACGCGCGGAACACGGGCCAGTTCGAGCGCACGCTCATCGTGGCGGACGATGACAGCTACGTCTCCTACCTGGAGGGCTGCACCGCCCCGATGCGCGACG
>CALNEX010000082.1 GCA_939791845.1 uncultured Mediterranea sp.
TCACCAGCGGCACCACGGGCGAACCCAAGATGGTGGCCCACGACTTCACCTACCCCCTGGGACACATCGTCACGGGCAGCTTCTGGCACAACCTGCACCGCGACAGCCTGCACCTCACCATCGCCGACACCGGCTGGGGCAAAGCCGTATGGGGCAAGCTGTACGGGCAATGGATAGCCGGCGCCACGGTCTTCGTCTACGACCATGAGAAGTTCACCCCGGCCAACATCCTGCAGATGATACAAGACTACCACGTCACGTCGCTCTGCGCGCCGCCCACCATCTTCCGCTTCCTCATCCACGAGGACCTGACGAAGTACGACCTCAGCCATCTGCAATACTGCACCATCGCGGGCGAAGCGTTGAACCCCGCCGTGTTCGACACCTTCAAGAAGCTGACGGGCATCCGCCTGATGGAAGGCTTCGGGCAGACCGAAACCACCCTGACCGTGGCCACCATGCCGTGGATGGAGCCGAAGCCCGGCAGCATGGGCCTGCCCAACCCGCAATATGACGTGGACCTGATAGACAATGAAGGCCGCTCCGTCGAAGCCGGCGAACAGGGGCAGATTGTCATCCGCACCAGCAAGGGCAAGCCCCTGGGCCTCTTCAAGGAATACTACCGTGACCCGGAACGCACCCGCGAGGCTTGGCACGACGGCATCTACTACACGGGCGACGTGGCCTGGAAGGACGAAGACGGCTACCTGTGGTTCGTGGGCCGAGCCGATGATGTCATCAAGAGCTCCGGTTACCGCATCGGCCCGTTCGAGGTGGAGAGTGCGCTGATGACGCACCCCGCCGTGGTGGAATGCGCCATCACCGGCGTGCCCGATGAAATCCGTGGCCAGGTGGTCAAGGCCACCATCGTCCTCTCCAAAGCCTACAAGGACAAGGCGGGCGAAGCATTGGTCAAGGAATTGCAGAACCACGTGAAAAAGGTGACCGCCCCCTACAAGTATCCGCGCGTCATTGAGTTCGTGGACGAACTGCCCAAGACCATCAGCGGCAAGATACGCCGCGTGCAGATACGGCAGAATGACCAGAAGTAAAAAGAAAGCCCCTGCGGATAAGTCCAATCCACAGGGGCATCTTTTTATATCTATCTTTCAAGCCTTACGCCTCAATATTCGCTCCATACCAAGGTTTCCTCCCCGGACTTCTGCAAATACACCTTGCAGTCAGCAGCTTCGGCTTCCCTTTTTTCCTCGTCCGAATAAACGTGCTGCCCGTTTATCTTCAAGGACAACACATGGGCATACCACCCATCTCCTCCGATAGCACCATCCGTATATCCATACGTCAAGTCAAAACGGTCGAAAGAACCATTGGAATAGACATGGAATGAATAAGTATTCGTGCTTTCGTCTATCGGAAAAGAAAGATTGAAATAGATTTTCCCCTCATCATCCATACCCAATCGGCAATTCGTCCAATTGGCCGGATAATAGTAGCCATATTCATCAGCTTCTTCCGGTGCAGAAGGTTCCACGTCTGTTTCCTCACAAGGGATGGGATAAGTAGTCGGATTCGCCTCGTCAACCAGACTGTTTCCTTCACCATCCACATAATAGAAATGCACCGTATTCGCACGATAACCGAACCCGCCGCCCGGTACCGAATGATAAAAACCATCATCCTCGTCGCTACAGCCGCTGAAGCCTAATGCACCGACCAACAGCAGCAACAAGCCCAATAACTTCCGTGTCTTCATAATGCCTTGTCTTTTAGAATGATTATACCGCTACAAAGATAAGCAACAATATCAGAGATGCCAAACAAAAGGCACAAAAAAAGAGGAACTACCGTTCACGTAATTCCTCTTTCTGTGTTGGGCTACCTGGATTCGAACCAGGAATGACAGGACCAGAATCTGTAGTGTTACCATTACACCATAGCCCAAACTTGCTGTTCCTTTCGGTTTTGCGGTTGCAAAGGTACGAACTTTTTTCGAACTGCAAATACTTTCGGGCATTTTTTTGCAAAAAAATCTCAGAAAAGCCTCCAAGCTGCCCAGAAACGGTTGTTTGCCTTCTGCCACGACAGACATTCAGCATCCTTTTATACCTAAAAAAAGCAAAAAAACAAAGTCTTTCGCCGTTTTGCGTGTTTGATACAGGAAATCAGCGTATCTTTGCCGCTAGTTTTTAATCAGATTTATATAGAATGAACGAAACAGAAAGACTTATTCAACAGATTACAGAAGGTATTCAAGATAAGAAAGGAAAAAACATCGTCATTGCCGACCTCACCAAGATAGAAGACACCATTTGCAACTATTTCGTCATCTGCCAGGGGAATTCCCCCAGCCAAGTCACGGCCATCGTTGAATCCGTGAAAGACTTCGCCCGCAAGGAAGGCAACGCCAAGCCGCTGGCCATCGACGGCCTGCGCAATGCCGAGTGGGTGGCCATGGACTACGCGGACATCCTGGTGCACGTCTTCCTGCCGGAAGCCCGGAACTTCTACAACCTGGAAACTCTGTGGGCCGACGCGAAACTAACCCAAGTTCCTGACCTTGATTAATAATGATATATGGATAACCAAAAAACCAACCCTACCCCCAACAACAATCCCAACAAGAAGCCGAATATCCCCAGAATCAACCTGAACTGGATATTCTCCATCATAGGACTGATGCTGCTGTTCCTGTGGTTCAACGGAGACCAGCACGTGAATACCAAGGAAATCTCTTACGATGAATTCCAACAGTACGTGCAGAACGGCTACATCAGCAAAGTCATCGGTTATGATGACAATTCCGTGGAGGCATTTGTCAAGCCCCAGCACGTGAAGGACATCTTCCTGCAAGATTCCACACAAGTGGGCCGCAACCCGATGATTGTCACCGAAGCCCCCTCGCGCGAAAGCCTGGGCGACTTCCTGCAAAAGGAAAAGGACGAAGCCCACTTCGACGGCTCCATCAGTTACGAGAAGAAGCGTAACTACATCGGCGTCATCCTGTGGCAGATATTGCCCATTGCCTTCTTCATAGGTTTCTGGATTTACTTGTCACGCCGCTGGACAGGCGGAGGAGGCATGGGCGGAGGAGGCATCTTCAGCGTGGGCAAGTCACGCGCCCAACTGTTCGAGAAAGGCGGCAACACGACCAAAGTCACCTTCAAGGACGTGGCCGGACTGGCCGGCGCCAAGCAGGAAGTGGAGGAAATCGTGGAATTCCTGAAGGAACCGCAGAAATACACCGATCTGGGCGGCAAGATTCCCAAGGGTGCCCTGCTGGTAGGCCCTCCGGGAACCGGTAAAACGCTGTTGGCCAAAGCCGTGGCCGGCGAGGCGGACGTGCCTTTCTTCTCGTTGGCCGGTTCGGACTTCGTGGAAATGTTCGTCGGCGTGGGTGCCTCGCGTGTCCGCGACCTCTTCCGCCAAGCCAAGGAGAAAGCCCCGTGCATCGTCTTCATTGATGAAATCGACGCTGTGGGACGCGCCCGCGCCAAGGCGGCTGCCATGGGTGGCAATGACGAGCGCGAAAACACGCTGAACCAGTTGCTGACCGAAATGGACGGCTTCGGCTCGAACAGCGGCGTCATCATCCTGGCCGCCACCAACCGCGTGGACGTGCTGGACAAAGCCCTGCTGCGCGCCGGACGCTTCGACCGACAGATACACGTGGACCTGCCCGACCTGAACGAACGCAAGGACATCTTCGGCGTACACCTGCGCCCCCTCAAGATAGACGACACGGTGGACGTGGACCTGCTGGCCCGCCAGACACCGGGATTCTCGGGCGCGGACATCGCCAACGTCTGCAACGAGGCCGCCCTGATAGCCGCCCGCCACAGCAAGAAATTCGTAGGCAAACAGGACTTCCTGGAAGCCATCGACCGCATCGTGGGAGGACTGGAAAAGAAGACCAAAATCACCACCGAAGAGGAACGCCGCTCCATCGCCACCCACGAGGCCGGACACGCCAGCATCTCCTGGCTGCTGGAATATGCCAATCCCCTCATCAAGGTGACCATCGTGCCCCGCGGTCGTGCCCTCGGTGCCGCCTGGTACCTGCCCGAAGAACGCCAGCTGACCACCAAGGAGCAGATGCTGGACGAAATGTGCGCCACCTTGGGCGGACGGGCTGCCGAAGAACTCTTCCTGGGCCGCATCTCCACCGGAGCCATGAACGACCTGGAGCGGGTGACGAAGCAAGCCTACAGCATGATTGCCTACTTCGGCATGAGCGACAAGTTGCCCAACCTCTGCTACTACAGCAACGACGAATATTCCTTCAACCGCCCGTACAGCGAAAAGACGGCCGAACTGATAGACGAGGAAGTGAAGAAGATGGTAAATGAGCAGTATGCACGTGCCAAGAAGATCTTGTCCGAGCATCAGGAAGGACACCAACAGCTGACACAGATACTGATAGACAAGGAAGTCATCTTCGCCGACGACGTGGAGCACATCTTCGGTCCGCGCCCGTGGGCATCGCGTTCAGAAGAAATCATGGCCGCCAACCAGACTGCCAAGGAAATGAAAGAGCTGGCCGAACAAGAAGCCAAGAAAGCCTTGCAGACCGAGAAGGAGGTCAAGGAACAACAGAACAAAGCCTTGCCCGACAAGAAGGACAACGACGAGGAAAAAGAAGATACGTCAGAAGACAAATAAATATAGGAAATTTCTTAAACGGTAAGTCATTATGAAGAGCAACCTCATACAGCGTACCATTACAGGCATCTTGTTCGTGGTCGCCCTGGTAGGGGCCATCCTATGGAGTCCCATCTCGTTCGGCATCCTGTTTGCCCTCATCAGCGCCTTGTCCGTCCGCGAGTTCGGACACCTGATGAACCAAAGCGGCCAAGTGGAAATCAACCGGAACATCGCCTCCTTGGCGGGAGCCTACCTGTTCCTGGCCTTGATGGCTTTCTGCACCCAGGTGACGGACGCACGGGTATTCCTGCCCTACCTGTTACTGTTGCTCTACCTGATGATTACGGAATTGTATCTGAAGAAAAAGAACCCATTGGGCAACTGGGCCTTCACGATGCTGAGCCAACTCTATGTGGCCCTGCCTTTTGCCTTGCTCAACGTGCTGGCTTTCCACAACGACCCGGCGGCCAGCAGCGTCAGCTACAACCCGATGCTGCCGCTGTCGGTCTTCGTCTTCATCTGGCTGAGCGACACGGGTGCCTATTGCGTGGGCTCGCTCATTGGCAAGCACCGCCTGTTCGAGCGCATTTCACCTAAAAAGTCATGGGAAGGAAGCGTAGGCGGCGGCGTGTTCGCCATGGCCGCCTCGCTGGTGTTCGCCCATTATTTTCCTTTCCTCCATGAGTGGGAATGGATAGGGTTGGCACTGACAGTCGTGGTGTTCGGCACGTGGGGCGACCTGACCGAATCGCTGATGAAGCGCCAGCTGGGCATCAAGGATTCCGGCAATATCCTGCCGGGACACGGCGGCATGCTGGATCGCTTTGACAGCGCGTTGATGGCCATACCTGCCGCCGTGGTCTACCTGTATGCAGTGACGGTGATTTAATACTCACCCTCCTGCACAAGGGTGTACACCAGTTCCTTTTCGCCTTCACCCGCCAAGTTCACTTTCAGACGAATGCCCCTGAAACCGGCAGGGAAAGACAATGCGCTCAGACTGTATGACACCATGCTGTAAGAACCCGGCGTCTCCTCGTCCACTTGCGTGTTGCAGCGAAGTTCCAAATCATAGTATCCGTCTTCTCCCATGACAAATTCCGGGGCATCGGCCTGCTGCGGATACACCAGACTGACGCTGGTGGTAAAGGGCAAACGCCCCACGAAAGACACATTCAGATAACCGTTGCCGATGGTAATGCCATCCGCCGTCGTAGGCACGGCTTCATTTCCGAACTTGTCTTCATCCTGCGGGGCCATCAGTTCCACACGCTTGGTGAGGACGTTCTGTATCTCCAGGATTTTCACGGCATGGTCATAGCCCTCATAATCGTCCCATAAGGGATTGAACACGGTGACCACTCGTTGCCCGTCAATGGGCACATACCAACCCATGTCCGTATTCACCGGCCAACAGGTTCCCCACACGTCACAATCCAGGTAAAACGCATTCCCGCCCAAGGCACGCACCGTGGCCAACTGGGGCGCGGTAAAATCGCCCAAGGAATATCCGTCACCATCGTCACACGACTGGAAGGCCAGGCAAACGGCCAGGCACATCATACTCAAAACACAAGTTATCTTCTTCATATTGCTGTTGCTTTAAAAGGTTCTCAAGACAATAAACAAACAAGCCGGGCATTTACTGCACCGGCTTGCATTTGTTTAACATTAAATAGGGATGGACAACTATGAATGGGTTTTCTGCAAGAGTCCCACCATCTGCCGGGCGGCACGCATCGGCGCACCAGGTTCACCCAAGCGGCGGGCCATCTCGTCGTAACCATCACGGAGTTCATTTTTCCGCTTCGGGTCATGCAGCAACCGTTGCAGTTCGACACGCATCTGCTCCACGGTCATCGTGTCGGCCACCAGCTCCCGCACCACCTCTTTCCCGGCAATCAGATTGACCAGCGAGATATAAGGCACTTTCAGGACGTGCCGTTTCAGGAAAGCGATCAACTTGGGCAGGGGGGTATGGTAGCACACGGCCTGGGGCACCCGGAAGAGCGCCGCCTCCAGCGTGGCCGTGCCCGACGTGACCAAAGCGGCCGTGGCGTGGGACAGCAGCGGATAGGTCTGCCCGAACAGCACCTTCACCGGGGCATTGCCCGCATAGAGGCGATAATAATCCGCCTCGATGCCGGGCGCACCGGCCACCACCAGTTGGCAATCCCCCGCAACCGAAGAAGCCGCCCGAATCATGTCCGGCAAGTTGTCCTTGATTTCCTGCTTGCGGCTGCCGGCCAGCAAGGCGACAATCGGCTTGTCTTCCAATCCATTGGAAGCGACGAACTCATCGAAAGTCCCCGCATAGGAAGCCTTGAAGGCCTCTACCTCGTCCACCGTGGGATTGCCAACGTAGTGAATGGGATAGCCGTGTTTCCGCTCGAAGAAATCCACCTCGAAGGGCAGGATGGAGAACAACTCGTCCACGTCCCGCCGGATGTTCTTGATGCGGTATTCCTTCCACGCCCATATCTTCGGGGAAATGTAATAGTAGACGGGGATGTCCGTATGCGCATGCACGTGCTTGGCAATCTTCAGGTTGAAGCCCGGATAGTCCACCAGTATCACCACATCGGGATGCCAGGCCGTGATGTCGTCCTTGCACTGCTTCATGGCGGCAAAAATGGTGCGCAGGTGGAGCAGGACGGGGATGAAGCCCATATAGGCCAAGTCCTTGTAGTGCTTCACCCGCGTGCCGCCGACCGCCGCCATCAGGTCGCCGCCGAAGAAGCGGAATTCCGCCTGCGGGTCTTCCCGTTGCAGGGCGGCCATCAGGTGCGAGGCGTGCAGGTCGCCGGAGGCTTCGCCGACTATGAGGTAATACTTCATGGGGTCAGAACCAGGATTTCAGTTCGTCCATCAGGCCGTAGGCGGTGACGTCCACAGTGGTGGGCGTGATGGCGATGTAGCCGTTGTCCAACGCCCAGTGGTCGGTTTCCTCGTTGTCCGGCTCGGCGTTCTCGAAGTTGCCCGTCAGCCAATAGTAATGGGCGTCATCCTTGTGGGCGAAGTTCTCCCACTCGTTCACCCACTGCCCCTTGGTCTGGCGGCAGACGCGCACGCCCTTCAGCTCCTTGACGGCGGGAATGTTGACGTTGAGGCAGGTCAGGGCGGGGAGGCCCTTTTCCAGCACCTTGCGCGCCAGGTCGCGGATATACTCTCCCGCAGGCTCGAAGTCGGCGTTGGGGTCGTGGCTGCAAATGGAGAAGCCGATGGAGGGAACGCCCTTCAGGCAACCTTCCATCACCACGCCCATCGTGCCGGAATAGTGCACGTTGA
>CALNEX010000083.1 GCA_939791845.1 uncultured Mediterranea sp.
AGGTGCTGGAGGCCGCGCGCCAGGTGTACAAGAACCGCCACCTGCGCATCCCCACGGCCAAGCTGAACGAAGAGATGCTGCCTCTCATTGAGGCCTATCCACCCCCTTCCATCAAAGGCAAGTACATCAAGATAAAGTACGTCACGCAGTTGCCCAACACCCGTGTGCCGTCTTTCGTCTTCTTTGCCAACCTGCCGCAATACGTCAAGGAGCCTTATCGCCGCTTTCTGGAAAACAAGATGCGCGAGAAATGGAACCTGAGCGGCACGCCCGTGAACATTTTCATCCGGCAAAAATAAATTCCAGCAAAAAGGGCAACGGCATTATTCGCCGCTGCCCTTTTTTATGCCTGTTTCCCTGCTTTTATCCCTCGATATTCTGAATCTCCACCTCCTTGACCTTCTTGAAGAGGTCCGAGGCGAAGATGAAGTCGTTCAGCGTCTGGTTGGTGGAGGTGAAGATGTCATCCTTCGTGCCTTCCCACTCCTTGCGTCCTTGGTGGATGAAGATGATTTTCTCACCGATGCCCATCACCGAATTCATGTCGTGGGTGTTGATGAGGGTGGTCATGTTGTATTCGCGGGTGATGTCCTGGATCAAGGCATCGATGACCAACGATGTCTTGGGGTCCAGGCCCGAGTTGGGCTCGTCGCAGAAGAGGTATTGGGGATTCAGGGCGATGGCGCGCGCGATGGCCACACGCTTCTGCATGCCTCCGCTGATTTCGCCCGGATACTTGGCACCCGCATCCGTCAGGTTCACGCGATCCAGGCAGAATTGGGCACGGCGGGTGCGCTCGCGCAAGGTGTCGTTGCTGAACATGTTCAAGGGGAACATCACGTTTTCCAGCACGGTCATTGAATCGAAGAGGGCGGCGCTTTGGAAAATCATGCCCATCTCGCGGCGCAATGCCTTCTTCTCCTTCTTGTTCATGATGAGGAAGTTGCGCCCGTCATAGAGCAACTCTCCTTCTTCGGGTGTCAGCAGGCCGACAATGCACTTCATCAGTACCGTCTTTCCCGAGCCGCTCTGCCCGATGATGAGGTTCGTCTTGCCATTCTCGAAGGTGGCGTTGATGTCGCTCAATACCGTCTTGTCTTCGAATGATTTGCAGAGTCCTTTCAGTTCTATCATAGCTTCTCCTTTCTACATGTTAACTTAAGAGTTGCGTCATCACCAGGTCGGAGAACAAGATGAGCACGCTGCTCGTCACCACCGCGTCCGTCGAAGCCTTGCCCACGTTGATGGAGCCGCCCTCCACGGTGTAGCCGAAGAAGGCCGATACGCTGGCGATGATGAAGGCGAAGACGACGGACTTGATGATGCCCATCCACACATACCACTCGATGAACATGTATTGCAGGCCGTACTCCAGGTCCACGGCATTCATCATCTCGCCGAACCAGCAGGTGCAGAAGGCACCTATGACACCCGCGAAGATGCTGAACACCACCAGGATGGGAATCATCGTTACCATGGCCGATATCTTGGGCAGGATGAGGAAGTTGGCGGAGTTGACGCCCATGATTTCCAAGGCGTCTATCTGTTGCGTCACGCGCATCGTGCCCAGCTCCGAGGCGATGTTGGAGCCTACCTTGCCCGCCAGTATGAGGCACATGATGGACGAGGAGAACTCCAGCAGCATGATTTCGCGCGTCACGTAGCCCACCGTCCAGCGGGGCATCCAGGGACTTTCGATGTTCAGCTTGATTTGTATGGTGATGACCGCGCCGATGAAGAACGATATCAGCAGCACGATGCCGATGGAGTCCACGCCCAGCTTGGCCATCTCCGCGCGGTATTGGCGGAAGAACATGTACATCCGTTCGGGCCGTGCGAAGGTGCGCCCCATCAGCATGACGTACCGGCCTACGGTTTTGAGTGCTTTGTTCATAATCTGTAATTTTGCTTGCAAATGTACGGCTTTTCAGCTTATTTTTGCTACATTTGCCCCGCTTTTGGCATGAATAGGACAGAGTTTTAGAAAGATTTATTATGGAAGCAGACAACAGAATGGTGCTCCGCACGGAGGATTTGGTGAAAAAGTACGGCAAGCGCACGGTGGTGAGCCACGTGTCCATCGACGTCAAGCAGGGGGAGATTGTCGGCCTGCTGGGCCCCAACGGCGCGGGCAAGACCACGTCGTTCTACATGACCGTGGGCCTTATCACGCCCAACGAGGGCCGCATCTTCCTGAACGACCTGGACATTACCAAGTATCCCGTCTACAAGCGTGCCCAGGCCGGCATCGGCTACCTGGCGCAGGAGGCTTCCGTCTTCCGCCAGATGAGCGTGGAGGACAATATCATGTCCGTGCTCGAAATGACCGGCAAGCCCTTGGAGTACCGCAAGGAGAAGCTGGAGAGCCTGCTGACCGAGTTTCGCATCCAGAAAGTGCGCAAGAACAAGGGCAACCAGTTGTCCGGCGGCGAACGGCGCCGCACCGAGATTGCCCGCTGCCTGGCCATCGACCCGAAGTTCATCATGCTGGACGAACCGTTCGCGGGCGTCGACCCCATTGCCGTGGAGGACATCCAGCAGATTGTCTGGAAACTGAAAGACAAGAACATAGGCATCCTCATCACCGACCACAACGTGCAGGAGACGCTGAGCATCACCGACCGTGCCTACCTGCTGTTCGAGGGCAAAATCCTCTTCCAAGGCACGCCCGAGGAACTGGCTGAGAACCAGGTGGTGCGCGAGAAGTACCTCAGTAACAGCTTTGTGCTGCGGCGCAAGGACTTTATGGTGTGACAGGCTTTCGGAGGGTTGTCCGGGGCGTTTGGGCGGAGGTATCCCCGCCCGTGCTCCGCGGTACCTCCGCCCGCGCCCCGCGGTACCCCCGCCCGCGCTTCGCGGTACCTTGGCCCGCGCTTCGCAATACTTTGGCCCGCACTCCGCGGAACTTTGATGGTTTTTTCACACTATCTTTTTTGAGAATTAAAAGATTAGCACTATTTTTGCACGCTCGAAATGTGTATGAATATAAATCCAAATAAATAAAGAAAAGAAGTAATGAACGTTTCATTAGAAAACAAGGACAAGGTGAACGCATTGCTCACCGTCAAGCTTGAGAAAGCAGATTATCAGGAGAAAGTTGACAAAGCCCTGAAGGACCTCCGTCACAAAGCCCAGATGCCCGGCTTCCGCAAAGGAATGGTGCCTGCAAGCCTGATCAAGAAAATGTATGGAAAAACTGCCTTGCTGGAGGAAGTGAACAAGATGCTTTCCGAAACAGTGTACAACTATATCCACGATAACCACATCAACATCTTGGGCGAGCCGATGCCCAACGAGGAGTCGCAGAAGGCAATTGACTTCGATACGCAAGAGAACTTTGAGTTCCAATTTGACATCGCCTTGGCGCCCGAATTCACGGTGGAAGTCTCCAAGGATGACAAGGTGGATTACTACGACATCGACGTGACCGACGAGATGGTAGACATGCAGGTGAAGATGTACACCCAGCGCAACGGCCGATACGACAAGGTGGACACTTACGCCGACAACGATATGCTGAAGGGCTTGCTGGCCGAACTGAATGAGGATGGCAGCACCAAGGAAGGCGGCATCCAGGTGGAAGGCGCCGTGATGATGCCCTCATATATGAAGAACGACGAGCAGAAGGCCATCTTTGCCAACGCCAAGGTGAACGATGTGCTCGTGTTCAATCCCCACACCGCTTGGGACGGCAACGCTGCCGAGCTGGCTTCCCTGCTGAAGACCGACAAGGAAAGCGCCGCCGAGATGAAGTCCAACTTCAGCTTCCAGGTGGAGGAAATCACCCGCTTCGTGCCGGGCGACCTGAACCAGGAAATCTTCGACCAGGTGTTCGGCAAGGACGTGGTGAAGACGGAAGAGGAATTCCGCGCCCGCGTCAAGGATGCCATCGCCACCCAGTTCGGTGCCGACAGCGACTACAAATTCATGCTCGACGTGCGCAAGCACCTGATGGACAAGGTGGGCAAGCTGGAGTTCCCCGACGCCCTGCTGAAGCGCTTCATGCGCCAGAGCAATCCGGACAAGGACGAGAAGTTCGTGGAGGACAACTACGGCAAGAGCATCGAGGAGCTGACCTGGCACCTCATCAAGGAGCAACTGGTGAAGGCCAACGACATCAAGGTGGAGCAGGCCGACATCGCCAACATGGCCAAGGAGGCCACCCGCGCCCAGTTTGCCCAATACGGCATGCTGAACGTGCCCGAAGAACTGCTGGACAACTATGCCAAGGAGATGCTGAAGAAGAAGGAAAGCATCGACGGCCTGGTGAACCGCGCCATCGAGACGAAGCTGGCCGCCGTGCTGAAGGAGCAGGTGACGCTGGAGCACAAGCCCATCTCGGCTGTGGACTTCAACAAGATGTTCGAATAAAAGCCGCCCGGACCTTCTTTCCCTTGCGGACGGAAGGTGCCTGTAGGCAAGAGATATATTGACGCAGACCTCGCAGGTGGATGCAGGCGCGGAGGAAAGTCCCGCCTGCGTGCATCTGCGTCTTCTGCGTTATGTTACTAATATAATAAGGAGAAGAATGAATACTTTGGACGATTTCAGAAAATATGCCACCCGGCATTTGGGCATGAACAGCATGGTGCTGGACGATGTCATCAAGTCGCAAGGCGGATACCTCAATCCCTATATCCTGGAGGAGCGCCAGCTCAACGTGACCCAGCTGGACGTCTTCTCGCGCCTGATGATGGACCGCATCATCTTCCTGGGCACGCAGATAGACGACTATACGGCCAACACGTTGCAGGCGCAGCTGCTGTACCTGGATTCGGTGGATCCCGGCAAGGACATTTCCATCTACATCAATTCGCCCGGAGGTTCGGTGTATGCCGGATTGGGCATCTATGACACGATGCAGTTCATCAGCAGCGATGTGGCCACCATCTGCACGGGCATGGCCGCCAGCATGGCAGCCGTCTTGCTGGTGGCAGGCGCCGAGGGCAAGCGTTCGGCGCTGACCCACTCGCGCGTCATGATTCACCAGCCGCTGGGAGGCGCGCAAGGCCAGGCTTCGGACATCGAAATCACGGCCCGCGAAATACAGAAACTCAAGAAGGAATTGTACACCATCATTGCCGACCACTCGCACACGCCGTATGAGAAAGTGTGGACGGACTCCGACCGCGACTATTGGATGACCGCGCAGGAAGCCAAGGAATATGGCATGGTGGATGAAGTATTGATCAAGAAGTAAGCATGGCAGATTCGACAAGAAGATACAAGAACCGGTGCAGCTTCTGCGGACGGTCGGAAGATGAGGTGGCCCTGCTCATCACGGGCATGAACGGCTTCATCTGCAATGATTGTGCCAAGCAGGCATACGACATCGTGCAGGAAACGATGGACAAGGAAAAGAAGGCCAAGAGCCTGAACTTGGACGAGTTGCCCAAGCCGCAGGCTATAAAGGCTTTCCTCGACCAGTATGTCATCGGGCAGGACGATGCCAAGCGTTACCTCTCCGTGTCCGTGTACAACCACTACAAGCGCTTGCTCCAGAAGGACAATGGCGATGATGTGGAGATAGAGAAGTCCAACATCATCATGGTGGGCAGTACCGGCACGGGAAAGACCTTGCTGGCGCGCACCATCGCCAAGCTGCTGAACGTGCCTTTCACCATCGTGGATGCCACGGTGCTGACCGAGGCCGGCTACGTGGGCGAGGACATCGAGAGCATCCTGACCCGCCTGCTCCAAGTGGCCGACTACAACGTGGCCGAGGCCGAGCGGGGCATTGTCTTCATCGACGAGATTGACAAGATTGCCCGCAAGGGGGACAACCCCTCCATCACGCGCGACGTCAGCGGCGAGGGCGTGCAGCAGGGCCTGCTGAAGCTGCTGGAAGGTTCCGTGGTGAACGTGCCTCCCCAGGGAGGGCGCAAGCATCCGGAGCAGAAGATGATCCCGGTGAACACCAAGAACATCCTGTTCATCTGCGGCGGCGCCTTCGACGGCATCGAGAAGAAGATAGCCCAACGCCTGAATGCACACGTGGTAGGCTACAATGCCGTGCGCCAGGCGGCCCACATCGACAAGAACAACCTGATGCAGTACATTGCCCCGCAGGACCTGAAGTCATTCGGGCTGATTCCCGAAATCATAGGCCGCCTGCCGGTGCTGACCTATCTGAATCCGTTGGACCGCACGGCGTTGCGCGCCATCCTGACCGAGCCCAAGAACTCCATCATCAAGCAATACGTCAAGCTGTTCGAGATGGACAACGTGAAACTCAGCTTCGATGACGAGGTCTACGAATATGTGGTGGACAAGGCCATCGAGTACAAGCTGGGAGCCCGCGGATTGCGCTCCATCGTGGAGACCATCATGATGGACGCGATGTTCGAAATCCCCTCCGGGCACGCGGATCACTTCGTCGTGACGCTGGAGTATGCGAAGGAGCAGTTGGAGAAGGCAAATATTGCCAGGCTGCAAAACGCTTGAAATCAGAGAGTAAGCACTATTCCCCCTTCGCTCCGCCTCCATGGGTGAAAAAAAATATCCGCAGATTAGTTGGGTATTTAAGAAGTTGTTCATAACTTTGTTAGGCTCTGAATAATCATAACACGTGAGCGCGTTTATTTTTTAATCTATAAACAACCTAATGAATATGACAGGGAAGAACATTAATTTGACAGACCAGCTGAAGAAATACTTCGGGTTCGATACGTTCAAGGGGAATCAACAGGCGATTATAGAGAATCTGTTGGCGGGCAATGACACGTTTGTCCTGATGCCCACCGGTGGCGGAAAGTCCCTTTGTTATCAATTGCCGTCGTTGCTGATGGAAGGGACCGCCATTGTCATTTCGCCCTTGATAGCCTTGATGAAGAACCAGGTCGACGCGATGCGCAATTATAGTGAAGAAGACGGCGTCGCGCATTTCATCAATTCTTCTCTGAGCAAAAGCGCCATCGAGCAGGTGAAGGCCGACATCGTCAGCGGCAAGACCAAGCTGCTCTATGTGGCCCCCGAATCATTGACCAAGGAAGAGAACGTGGAGTTCCTGCGGACGGTGAAGATCTCGTTCTATGCCGTGGACGAGGCCCACTGCATCTCGGAGTGGGGACATGATTTCCGCCCCGAATACCGCCGCATCCGCCCCATCATCAATGAGATAGGAAAGGCCCCGCTGATAGCCCTGACCGCCACGGCCACGCCGAAGGTGCAGCACGACATCCAGAAGAACCTGGGCATGGTGGACGCCAAGGTGTTCAAGTCGTCGTTCAACCGCCCCAACCTCTATTACGAGGTGCGCGCCAAGACGGCCAATATCGACAAGGACATCATCAAGTTCATCAGGGCCAATCCCGAGAAATCCGGCATCATCTATTGCCTCAGCCGCAAGAAGGTGGAGGAGCTGGCCGAGATATTGCAGGCCAACGGCATCAACGCGCGGCCTTATCATGCCGGCATGGATTCGGCCACCCGCACGCAGAACCAGGACGACTTCCTGATGGAGCGCATCGACGTGATTGTGGCCACCATAGCCTTCGGCATGGGCATCGACAAGCCCGACGTGCGCTATGTGATACATTACGACATGCCCAAGAGCCTGGAAGGCTATTACCAGGAGACGGGGCGCGCCGGACGCGACGGCGGAGAGGGAAAGTGCATTACGTTTTACTCGAACAAAGACTTGCAGAAGCTGGAAAAGTTCATGCAAGGCAAGCCTGTGGCAGAACAGGAGATAGGAAAGCAGCTTCTGCAGGAAACCGCTGCTTATGCCGAGTCTTCCGTATGCCGCCGAAAGACATTGTTGCACTATT
>CALNEX010000084.1 GCA_939791845.1 uncultured Mediterranea sp.
TGCACGACCTGTGGCCCTGCACCGGCATCTGCCACTATACCCGCGGTTGCGACCACTACCGCACGGAGTGTCACAACTGCCCCTTCATCAACGACGGCAAGCAGGAGCACGACCTTTCCTATCATACTTTCCACAAGAAGCGTGCGCTTTATGCCCACCACCGCATCCACTTCGTCACGTGCAGCCAGTGGCTGGGCGAACAGGCACGCCGGAGCAGCCTGCTGGCCGGACAGCCTGTGACCACCATCCCCAATCCCATCAACACCAACCTCTTCCGTCCGCATGACAAGGCCGCGGCCCGCGAACGCCTCCTGTTGCCGCAGGACAAGAAGCTGATGCTTTTCGGTTCGGTGAAGATTACAGACAAGCGCAAGGGCATCGACTACCTGGTGGAATCGTGCCGCCTGCTGGCCGAACGCCATCCCGGGCTGAAGGAACAGTTGGGCGTGGTGACCTTCGGCAAATACTCTCAGCAACTGAAGGACATGCTGCCCTTCCAGGTCTATCCCCTGGACTTCGTGCGCGATGACCATCGCCTGGTGGACATCTACAACGCCGTGGACATCTTCGTCACCCCTTCGCTGGAGGACAACCTGCCCAACACCATCATGGAAGCCATGGCCTGCGGCACGCCCTGCGTGGGCTTCAATGTGGGCGGCATCCCCGAGATGATAGACCACCTGCACAATGGCTATGTGGCCACCTACAAGTCCGCCGAAGACTTTGCCAACGGCATCTACTGGACCCTGACCGACCCGGACTATCCCAACCTGGCCGAGCAAGCCTGCCGCAAGGCCGTCACCCACTATTCGGAGGATACTGTGGCCCGCCGCTTCATTGAATTGTACAACAAACTGTAAGACATAAATAGAAATTTAATTTTGGCGCGGATTACGCGGATTTCACGGATATATTATTTGCATAACCAATGGAATCCAGCATTTACAGTGAAAAGATTATCCGTGAAATCCGCGTAATCCGCGCCTAAAAACGCCGATAAATTATCATTTGTATGCACAACCGCCCGACACCCACCTTCAGCATCATCACCGTCACCTACAACGCCGGTGCCGTGCTGGAAGACACCATACAGAGCGTCATCGCGCAGACCTACCACCACGTGGAATACATCATCGTGGACGGCGCCTCGACGGACAACACCCTCGACATCGCCCGCAAGTACCGGGACCGCATTGCTCGCATCGTGAGCGAGCCGGACAAAGGGCTGTATGACGCCATGAACAAGGGCATCGCCCTGGCCACGGGCGATTACCTCTGCTTCCTCAACGCCGGAGACAGCTTCCACGAGGACGACACCCTGCAACAGATTGTACACTCATTGGGACCGCGCGACACCCTGCCCGGCGTCATCTACGGTGACACGGACCTGGTGGACGCCGAAGGCCACTTTGTCCGCAAGCGCCGCCTTTCCCCGCCCGAGGTGCTGACGTGGAGGAGTTTCCGCCAAGGGATGCTGGTCTGCCACCAAGCTTTCTTCGCCCGGCGCGACCTGGTGGAACCCTATGACCTGCGCTACCGCTTCTCTGCCGACTTCGACTGGTGCATCCGCGTGATGAAGAAGGCGAGTGTCCTGCACAATGCCCATCGGGTCGTCATCGACTACCTGGACGAAGGCCTGACCACCGCCAACCGCCGCGCCTCGCTATTGGAGCGCTTCCGCATCATGTGCCGCCATTACGGCGTGGTGAGCACCGTGCTGCACCACGCTTGGTTTGTCCTCCGGCTGTTGCTGAAGAAATAGCGGGTCAGACGCCCAGCAACCTTTGCAGTTCCTTCACGCCTTCCGATGCTCCTTTTCGTATCACGTGTACGGGGCGGCTGCTGTGCACATCCACCGGCTTCGGGTCTATGAGGTAGACCTCGGCCTCGTCGGGCACGTAGTAGAGCAGCCCCGCGGCGGGATAGACGTTCATCGACGTGCCGATGATGACGAAGATGTCCGCCTTCTCCACATAACGGATGGCCGTGTCAATCTCCGGCACCGCCTCGCCGAACCACACGATGAAAGGGCGCAGTTGGCTGCCGTCACCCGCCAGGTCTCCCACATGCACCTCATATTCCTCCGGCTTCAGTTCCTTGATGAAATGCGGGTTGTAGGGGTCGCGGCTGGAGCACACCTTGGTCAACTCACCGTGCAGGTGGACGACGTGGGTGCTGCCCGCACGCTCGTGCAGGTTGTCCACGTTCTGCGTGACGATGGTCACGTTGAAGTCTTTCTCCAACGCGGCCACGCCCAAATGTCCCTCGTTGGGCTGCACGTCCAGCAGCTGTTTGCGCCGTTCGTTGTAAAAATTGATGACCAGTTCGGGATTGCGCGCGTAACCCTCGGGCGTGGCCACCTGTTCCACGGGATACTGGTCCCACAAACCGCCGGCATCGCGGAAAGTGCTGATGCCGCTCTCGGCGCTCATGCCTGCGCCAGACAATACTACCAGGTTCTTTTTCATAGCTTTACCTATTAAGTTCCTTCAAAGATACCGCATTTCCACGTCTGTCGTTCGCCGCAGCGCATCATTTAGTTTTTCTTTGCATTTCAGGGGGTATATCCCCGCCTTTGCTTCCGGGTACGGGTAAGCACGGACGGGCGTACCGCGGCTCACGGGCGGGCGTACCGCGGAGCACGGGCGGGGGCATGGGTGGATAAACGGCCATTCCCGGACTTCGGTTTTGTAACGAATTCAGCGCTTTTTGCAGTTGCATGGCAAGCCTTGTGCCCTTGTTTTTTCCCATGATTTTGCCGCTTCTAAGAATTTTTAAATCCCTTGGGAGGCGTTCATTCGGAGAAAAGCCGTAATTTTGCACCCTGCTAAACGACAATTGGCTGAAAACGAAATCGGTTCGGCCGGTTATTAAAACGAAAACATGGACAAATTCAGTTATGCCATCGGCCTGGGAATAGGCCAAAACCTGTGGGGCATGGGTGCGCGCGGCCTCGTGGTGGAAGATTTCGCGCAAGCGGTGAAGGATGTATTGGACGGCAACCAGACCGCCATCACGCACACGGAAGCCCGCGAGATTGTGAACAAGTATTTTGAGGAATTGGAGCAGAAAGTCAATGCCGAGAACATCGAGAAGGGCAAGCAATTCCTGGAGGAAAACAAGAAACGCCCCGAAGTGGTGACCCTGCCCAGCGGCCTGCAATATGAGGTGCTGAAGGAAGGAGACCCCAGCGCCGTCCGCGCCAAGCTGACCGACCGTGTGGAGTGCCACTATGAAGGTTTCCTGCTGGACGGCACGCTGTTCGACAGTTCCATCCGCCGCGGACAGCCCGCCACGTTCGGTGTCAATCAGGTCATTCCCGGTTGGGTGGAGGCGCTGCAGCTGATGCCCGAAGGTGCCAAGTGGAAACTCTACATCCCCAGCGAACTGGCCTACGGCGCACAGGGAGCCGGCGAGATGATTCCGCCCCACAGCACGCTTGTTTTTGAAGTGGAACTGCTGAAAGTATTGAACAACAAATAAATAAAACCATTAAAGCAAAATGAAAAAGTTATCTTTGTTTGTGGCCGTGGCTCTTGTTGCCGGCCTCAGTTCTTGCTCGGGCCAAAGCTCGAAAGGAAATTTGGAAAACAGCGTGGACTCCTTGTCCTACGCCATCGGTATGGCCCGCACGCAAGGCCTTGACCAATTCCTGATGCAACAAGGCGTAGATTCCGCGTACATGGTGGATTTCGTGAAAGGCTTCAATGAAGGTGCCACCAAGCTGGATGCCAAGGATGCCGCCTACATCATCGGTCTGCAAGTGGGCCAGATGGTCAGCAAGCAGTGGGTGGAAGGCTTCAACCGCCAGATCTTCGGCAATGACACCACGCAGACCTTGAACCGCGAGCAGATGCTGGCAGGTTTCGTGGCCGGCACGCTGGGCAAGCAAGGCGTGATGACCCAAATGGAGGCACAAACCTATATGCGCACCGAGATGGAAGCCGTGCGCGAGAAGGCATTGGCCGTGGAATTTGCCGACAATAAAGAGGCCGGCGAGAAGTTCCTGGCCGAGAACAAGACCAAGGAAGGCGTGCAGACCACTCCGAGTGGATTGCAATATAAAATCATCACCAAGGGCAACGGCCCCGTGCCCGCCGATACCAGCAAGGTGAGCGTCAACTACAAGGGCACCCTCATCGATGGCACCGAGTTCGACAGTTCCTACAAGCGCAAGGACAAGAACGGCAAGAGCAAACCCGCCACGTTCCGCGCCAACCAAGTCATCAAGGGCTGGACAGAAGCCCTGACGATGATGCCCGTCGGCTCCAAGTGGGAACTCTACATCCCGGCCGACCTGGCCTACGGCTCGCGTAACAGCGGCAAGATCAAACCTTTCTCCACCCTCATCTTCGAGGTGGAACTGGTAAGCATCGAGAAGTAAGCCAACACACCCAATACCCCGTCAACGGGCAAGGCAAATGCTGCAAAAGCATCGGTCTTGCCCGTTTTTTATGCTTTTTCTGCAATTTTTTCCCGACTTGAATGGATAAATTAAAATAAATCCCTATATTTGCTTACTTTTTGATAAGAGTAGTACCTTTATACCTCAAGTTATGGAAAAAATAGACAGTCTTGACCGGCAGATTCTGGAGATTATCTCGCAGAATGCCCGCATCCCGTTCAAGGACGTGGCGGCAGAGTGTGGCGTGTCGCGCGCGGCCATCCATCAGCGCGTGCAACGTCTGATAGACCTGGGTGTCATCATCGGCTCAGGGTATCATGTCAATCCCAAATCGTTAGGCTACCGCACCTGCACCTACGTGGGCATCAAGCTCGAAAAAGGCTCCATGTACAAGTCCGTCGTGGCCGAGCTGGAGAAGATTCCCGAAATCGTAGAATGCCATTTCACTACCGGTCCCTACACGATGCTGACCAAAGTCTATGCCCGCGACAACGAGCACCTGATGGAGTTGCTGAACAGCAAGATGCAGGAGATTCCCGGCGTTATCTCCACCGAAACGCTCATCTCGTTGGAGCAGAGCATCAAGAAGGAAATCCCCATTTGTCCGGAATAAGCGCGTATGGAGGATTGGCTGACCGAATACCGCGTGGCAGGGCTGGCATTGGGCATCTGTACCTTTCTTATCATCGGCTTGTTTCACCCCATTGTAATCAAGGCTGAATACTATTGGGGCACACGCTGCTGGTGGGTTTTCTTGTTGTTGGGCGTGGGTGGCGTGGCTGCTTCCGTGTGCGTGGCAGACTTGTTCTTGTCCTCGTTGCTGGGTGTCTTTGCCTTCTCCTCCTTTTGGACCATCAAGGAAGTGTTCGATCAGGAAGAGCGCGTCCGCAAAGGCTGGTTTCCCAAGAATCCCCGCCGCAAGTACAAGTTCTGAGCGAAAAATCCTAAAATCCCGCCCCGGCATCTTGCATATCTCAGGAAAAAGCACTACTTTTGTTCCCGCTATCCCGCCAAAGGATGCATCGGACTTGTAGCTCAGTTGGTTAGAGCAACAGACTCATAATCTGGAGGTCCCAGGTTCAAGCCCTGGCTGGTCCACGAATATTCTTAAACAAAAAGCCGATTTATCCAATCTTACGGATAAGTCGGCTTTCTTTTTTGTTCTTAAGACAGCGAAGGTCCGCCCTCATTTTTCTTCGTCATCACCCGTCAACCCTTGCATGAATCCATCAAGTGCGGCACCTGCCTTTTCCATGGCCTTGCCTGCCTGTTCCTTGAAGGCTTTGGCGGCATATTCTCCCTGCAATTTGGCTACTTCTTGGATTTCTTCGGGTGTCATGTCTTCATATTCGTTCAGTTTATCCAGCAGTTTGCTGAACTCCTCGTTCGCTTCTTTCCATTGTTTTTCGGTGTAGCTGCTGCCTTCCTTCTGCACTTTCTCTACAAAATCTTTCAGTTCCTCCACGCGACTTTTCGATTCACACGAACTCAGGCACAAGAGGCTTGCTCCGCCCAACAGGGCTGCCATCAGTAGTTTTTTCATATCCGTTTACTTTTAAATGGTTTGTGCAAAGATAGGGAATGTATCTGTTGTTGGCAATGTTATTGCAAATAATGTTGTTCCTTGATGCGCAGTCCCTACAGACTGGGGCATGTTGCAGGCCGGGTGGTCTTCGCGGGTGGTAGCTTTGATCTATTTTGCATGAAATTTGATAAGATAGTACCATTGCCGCCTGACAAACTTTGCTACCTTTGCAAAAAAACATACGGTTATGAACAAACATGAACTTTTGATGCAGGCCCTTGGCGGCTTGTTGCTGGCCATGCTTGCCGGCACCACGGCATTTGCCTTCCCACACTCCGATGGCTCTACTTTTATCTCGGCCACCGATGCGCGCATTGTGTATATGGGACGTGTCAGTCATCGCATTCCTGATGCCGTCACATTTACTTATCCGGGTGTCAGCATCTTTGCGGATTTCGAGGGAACTTCGCTCCGGATGCAGGCAAAGCCGGGAAGTGGTGACTTCATGGTGGAGATAGACGACCAGTTGCCCTACCGCATCAGTTTCACGGGGCAGGATTCCATCCTGACACTTGCCGAGAGTCTGCCTCAAGGGATACACCGCGCACGTTTGATGTATATCCTGGAAGGTTATGAACTGAAGCCGGTATTCCGTGGATTCTATGTGGACGAGGGATGTACCTTGGCCGAAGCACCGGTATTGCCGGAAAGACGCATTGAGTTCATCGGCAACTCCATCACCTGCGGCTATGGCGTAGAGTCGAATGACAAGAGCGATCCGTTCACCTACAGGACGGAGAATCATTTTTATACCTATGCGGCGCGCACGGCACATGCCCTGAACGCGCAACATCATGCCATCGCGCGTTCGGGCATCGGTGTTTACCGCAATTATGGTGCCCCGGTGTCGGGCAGCAAAGATTGCATGCCGGCCATGTACGGGCAGGTGATGTTCACCGATTCGACCGAGTTGTGGGACCATAGCCGGTATACGCCCGATGTGGTATGCCTCAATTTGGGCACGAATGACACAAGTGAGAATAAATATGATGTTGCGTTAATGGAAGATGCTTACCGTCGTTTCGTCGCCCATTTACGCGATATCTATCCGCAGGCCAAGATTGTGTTGCTGACCGGGCCGATGATGAACGGCCGGGCTTTGGAAGATGTGAAACGTGTGTTGGATACGGTGGCTGCGGAACGCAGATTGGTCGGCGATGTGGAGGTTTATCGTTTCGACCTCTCTCCACAGACCGGAGATTTAGGCTATGGGGCCAATTGGCATCCATCCATGCGCCAGCAACAGAAGACGGCGAATGAACTGACGGCTTATCTGAAAGGGCTGATGAAGTGGTAAGACCCTGGCCAAGGGATAGAATAAAAAAGAAGAAGGTGTAGCGCAATGAAGCGATACACCTTCTTCAGATTATTTCAGTTGATTCCCGGTCAGAATCCAATGTATTCCATCGTCTTGTTCACCAGCATACCGTCTTGGGCCTTGAGGTCGAACTTCACGTTCTTCTTCGCCTTCAGGCGGATGGTGAAGAGGATGCTGTCGCCTTGCAAGGTCTTGCGGTCGCCGATATTCACAAAGGTGGGATAGAGTGCCTTCACGCCGTTGGTGTGCAGGCGGTCGTTGGTCAGGTTGCGCATGTTGGCCACGGCGTCTGCCTCAATGCCCGCAAACTCGTATGCTGTGGCATCGTAAGGCAGGGCGAAACTGAGGGCATTGACCCCGTTTAGTCCCTGTCCGCGCACCACGATGTCGATGGTCTCGCCCGCCTTGTAGCTCTTCTTGGCAGTGCTGAGCGTCACGGTGCCTTGCAGGGTGTCGGG
>CALNEX010000085.1 GCA_939791845.1 uncultured Mediterranea sp.
AAGTGCACCACACGCACGAGGGCAGCATCGGCAACCTGTGCAACGACCGCATCACGGCCTTGATGCAGGAGACGATGGACGGCTTCCACTTCGAGCGGATGGAGGCGGCAGAAAAGGCGTTGCTGGGACGGTAATCCGGCCTCTTGCCCAACTTTTGCACGGAAAAAGTTGCGCGACAACGGGAAACTTCTTACCTTTGCAGCCGTTCTTCAAGATTTGCGGCAATAGCTCAGTTGGTAGAGCACGACCTTGCCAAGGTCGGGGTCGCGAGTTCGAGTCTCGTTTGCCGCTCTTTCCATAAGGCCGCCCGGATGGTGAAATGGTAGACACGAAGGACTTAAAATCCTTTGGCCAGTAATGGCTGTGCGGGTTCAAGTCCCGCTCCGGGTACTCTACGGGATAAATCGTCATTTTTACGGTTTATCCTTTCTTTTTTATCCTCGCAACAAGTTAAGAATGAAAGCTTTACCAAGAAGAACTGACTTATCTGATGTGGTTCAATACGCTCACAGTTTTTATGGTCTAACGCGCCCCAATGCCGGGTGAGGTGGAATATGCAGCAGGATTTGTCCGCACTATTGACAAGCACATCGCGTGCGTGTGCATCTCATGCTTCCCCGATGTCATCGACCCGGTGTGCTGTTGCGCTTGTCGCTTCAGGCTGGAGAAATGAGACAAAGGACAGTGAAGGCAATGGGGCAACCATGTATTAAAAAAGAAAAAACCGAGTGAACTTTTGGACTGCCTTGGGGCGAAATCTGAATAGAAATGCTTACTTTTGCGCCCGAATTGAAGAAATATGCTAACCAAAGACGATAAAAGTATGAAAAAAGTAAGAGCAGCCATCGTTGGCTATGGCAATATCGGGCACTATGTGCTCCAGGCCCTGCAAGCGGCCCCCGATTTCGAGGTGGCCGGTGTGGTGCGCCGTGCCGGTGCGGAGAACCGTCCCGCCGAACTGAATGATTATCCCGTGGTGAAAGATATCGAGGAACTGGATGACGTGGACGTGGCCATCCTCTGCACACCCACCCGCAAGGTGGAGGAGTATGCCAGGAAGATTCTGGCCATGGGCATCCATACCGTGGACAGCTTTGACATCCACACCGACGTGCCCGCCCTGCGCCGCACGCTGAACGAGGTGGCCAAGGCGCATGGCACAGTGTCTGTCATCTCCGCCGGTTGGGATCCGGGCAGCGACTCCGTGGTGCGCACCCTGCTGGAGGCCATCGCGCCGAAGGGCATCACCTACACCAACTTCGGCCCGGGCATGAGCATGGGCCATACGGTGGCCGTGAAGGCGGTGGACGGCGTGAAGGCCGCCCTCTCCATGACCATCCCTGTGGGGACGGGCATACACCGCCGCATGGTGTACATCGAACTGGAAGACGGGTATGCGTTCGACCAGGTGGCCGCCGCCATCAAGGCCGACCCTTACTTCGTGCACGATGAGACGCACGTGATACAGGTGCCCAACGTGGATGCCCTGCTGGACATGGGCCACGGCGTGAACCTGACGCGCAAGGGCGTGTCCGGCAAGACGCAGAACCAGCTCTTCGAATTCAACATGCGCATCAACAACCCGGCCCTGACGGCCCAGGTGCTGGTCTGTGTGGCCCGTGCCGCCATGCGCCAGCAGCCCGGGTGCTATACGATGATCGAGGTGCCCGTCATCGACCTCCTGCCGGGAGAGCGCGACGAGTGGATCGGGCGCCTGGTCTGATGGAATAAGGAACTAAAAATGAAGAATGAAGGATTGTGCGGCCTTGTGCTTCCCGCGGAATTCT
The DNA here is from genome assembly GCA_939791845.1 of uncultured Mediterranea sp. Classification (GTDB taxonomy): domain Bacteria; phylum Bacteroidota; class Bacteroidia; order Bacteroidales; family Bacteroidaceae; genus Bacteroides. The sequence goes on from CALNEX010000085.1 coordinate 1,788, forward strand.
TCATTCTTTTTTATAAGTCCACCACGGTGATGCCCGCCCCGCCGAACTGCACATGCTCGTCGGCAAAGTGTCGCACGCCGGGCACCGTCTGGAGGTATTGGCGGATGAGGGTGCGCAGGATGCCCGTGCCCGTGCCGTGGAGGATGCGCACGCGGGGCACGCCCACCATCAGGGCATCGTCTATGAAGTAGGTCACTGCCTGGATGGCCTCGTCGCCGCGCATGCCGCGCACGTCGATGTCCTGCTTGAAGTGGAGTTTCTTCTCGTGCATGCTGTCCTGCGTCTGGGTGCTGATGAAGGTGCTCTTGGTGGACAGGTCCGCGTCCTTGCGGGGCGGGTCGGACGGCTCCAGCAGGTCCGTCTTGACCGTGGTCTTCAGGTTGCCGAAGGCCACGATGGCGTTTTTGCCGTTCACCTCCAGCACCTGCCCCACGGTGTTTTGTCCCTTCATCCGGACATAGGCGCCCGGCACGATGGCTGCCAGCCGGCGGGCCTCCTCGCGGGCGCGCCGCTCCGCCAGGGATTGGGCGTCGCTCTGCGCGGCCTTGTCCTTGTCTTTGCGGGACTTTTTCCGCTCCTGTTTCTCGCGGAGCCTCTCCATCTGTCGGGTGATGCGCTCCTCCTGTTCGCGGGCCTTGGCCGCTTCCTGCTCCTCGATGGACTGGCGGAAGTCGGCCAGTTCCTGGCGTGCCTGGCGTGTCTTCTCCTTCTCGGCCTGCGCCTCCTTGATGGTGCGGATGGTGTTTTCGATGCGGGCGTTGGCCTCCTTCACCAGGCGTTCGGCCTCTTCCCGGGCTTGAGTGATGATTTCCTTGCGGGACTTTTGCAGTTCTTCCACCTCCCGCTGGTAGCGTTCGATGGTTTCTTCCATCTGCTTCTCGCGCTGGCGGATGGCCTGGCGTTTGTTTTCCCAGTAACGCTTGTCGCGCACGATGTCCTGCAGGTACTTGTCCGCATGGATGTAGTCGCTTCCCACGATGGCCGAGGCATCGGCTATCACGTCCTCGGGCAGGCCGATTTTCCGTGCAATCTCCACCGCGAAGGAGCTGCCCGGATTGCCTATTTGCAACTGGAACAAGGCCTGCATCAGGTGACGGTCATAGAGCATGGCCCCGTTGACCACCCCTTCGTTGTCCTCGGCAAAGTGCTTCAGGTTCTGGTAGTGCGTGGTGATGACGCCGAACGCCCGTTTCTGATTGAAGCGTTTCAACACGGCCTCGGCGATGGCGCCTCCGATTTGCGGCTCCGTGCCCCCGCCGAACTCGTCTATCAGGATGAGGCTCCGCTCGTTGCAGTGCTTCATCATGACCTTCATGTTGGTCAGGTGCGAGGAGTAGGTGCTGAGGTCGTCCTCGATGGATTGCTCGTCGCCAATGTCTATGAAGATGCTCTCGAAGAGGCCCGCCCGGCTGCTTTCGTGCAGGGGGATGAGCAGGCCACATTGCAGCATGTATTGCAGCAGGCCCACCGTCTTCAGGCACACGGACTTGCCGCCCGCGTTTGGACCCGATATGATGAGGATGCGTTGCTGCTCGTCGAGGGCGATGTCCAGGGGCACCACCTTCTTGCCGTGCCGGGCCAAGGAGAGCTGCAGCAGGGGATGAACGGCCGTGGCCCAGTCTATGACCTGCCTGTCTTCCAAAGCGGGTTTCAGTGCCTGGATGTCCTCTGCCAGCAGGGCCTTGGCACGGATGAAGTCTATTTCGGCCAAGAACTCGTAGGACAGCAACACCGCCGGGATGGAGGGGCGCAGCCAGGCGGAGAATTCCGTCAGGATGCGGATGATTTCGCGCCGTTCGTCGCTCTCCAGCTCGCGGATGCGGTTGTTGGCTTCCACCACTTCGGCCGGCTCGATGAACACGGTCTTTCCGCTGGCCGACTCATCGTGCACGATGCCTCGTATCTTGCGCTTCAGGGCGGGAGCCACAGGGATGACCAGGCGTCCGTCGCGCATGGCGGGCGTCACGTCCTTGTCCACCACGCCTTCCGATTGGGCGCTGCGCAGGATGTTGTTCAGGGTGCGCGAAATGCTTCCCATCGTGGCGCTCAGTTCGCGCCGGATGCGTGCCAATTCGGGTGAGGCATTGTCTTTCATCTTGCCGTAGGGGGAGAGGATGGCGTTTATCTTGGTGATGATGTCAGGAAACACGTCGATGTCACCGGCCAGTCGTTTCAGGCGGGGATAGGGGGAGGCTTCCGTCTCTTCCTCGCGGAGCAGGAAGCGCACGATGTCGCGGATGGTCTCCAGCGAGCGGCGCAAGTCGAACAGCTCCTGTTCGTCCAGGTACATCCCTTCGATGCGGATGCGCTTCAGGGAGGGGCGGACATCAAAGAAGTACTGGGCAGGAAAGTTGTCTTCCGCCCGCAGCAGGCGGACAAACTCCGCCACCTGCTCCAAGCGTTCTTCCACTTCTCCGAAAACGGAGGAAAACTGCATCCCGTCCACCCGTTCCTCGCCGAGCGGACTGAGGCATTTCCCTTTTACCAATGACCGGATTTGGTCAAAACCTATCTTCTGTTCAAAGTTCTGTGGGTAAATCATGGCGCAAAAATACGACTAATTCAGGAAAAAGCGAAAAATAGTTTGCAGAATTGAAAATAAGTCGTACCTTTGCACCGCTTTTGACATTGGATAAAACTTCCCATCGTTTTATTGGAGAGATGGTAGAGTGGTCGATTACAGCGGTCTTGAAAACCGCCGTGCTGAGAGGCACCGGGGGTTCGAATCCCTCTCTCTCCGCTGACGTTGCTGATTGTCGGTGACGTGTCAAGGCTGGTTCCGTAGCTCAGCTGGATAGAGCAACGCCCTTCTAAGGCGTGGGTCCTGCGTTCGAATCGCAGCGGAATCACCACAAGAGGATGGTCAGTCTGAAAAAAAAGACATGTCGACCGCCCACTCCCCTGAATTGACCTCCCAAAACTTTTCATAAAAATCAAGTCCGCTTTTTGAAAACCAGAACTGGACGCTTACCGACTGATATATGGTTAATGTCTTGTCATCGTAACATGCTTAGATGGCAAAGAAAGAGGACGTGCTTGTTCGGCACGTCCTCCGCCTGTGTGGACATGGAAAGAATCAGGCGATGCCGGCGGCTTTCAGCTGTTCCGCCATCTGCTGCTGCACTTCCTTGGCGGCCTGACGGGCGGCATCGGCAAAGTCATGCCCCTTGCCGGCGTAGATGATGCCGCGGCTGGAGTTGACGATGAGGCCGCACTCCTTGGTCATGCCGTACTTGCAGACTTCTTCCAAAGAGCCGCCTTGTGCGCCCACGCCGGGGACGAGGAGAAAGTGGTTGGGCACCACCTTGCGGATGTCCTCGAACATGCGACCCTGCGTGGCACCCACGACGTACATCATGCGGTCGTCACCGGCCCATTCCTGGCTCTTGCGGAGGACTTTCTCGAAGAGGCGTTCGCCCTGCGCGTCCTCCGTCAGCTGGAAGTCGTGCGAACCCTTGTTGCTGGTCAGTGCCAGGAGGATGACCCACGTGTTGTCATAGCCCAGGAAAGGCGTCACGCTGTCCTCACCCATGTAGGGGGCCACGGTGACGGCATCCACTTGCAGGTCTTCGAAGAAGGAGCGGGCGTACATGGCAGAGGTGTTGCCGATGTCTCCGCGCTTGGCGTCGGCGATGATGAATTGGTCGGGGTAGTTCTGCCGGATGTACTTCACGGTCTTCTCCAACGCCTGCCAGCCTTTCACGCCCAGGCATTCGTAGAAGGCGAGGTTGGGCTTGTAGGCCACGCAGAGGTCGGCGGTGGCGTCGATGATGGCCTTGTTGAAGTTGAAGACCGGTTCCGCCCCGTCCAGCAGGTGTTCGGGGATTTTCTTGATGTCCGTGTCCAGTCCCACGCAGAGGAAGCTCTGCTTGCGGCGGATGTTGTCGATGAGTTGTTGCTTGTTCATACTTGTTATTCTTTATGGGTTGATTTCGTTGTTGTGGAAGAGACAGCCACTGATGTCGGCGGTCATCTCACATTCTTTTTTATCTATGAAGATGTGATAGTGGACCAGGCAGAACGCATTGCCCCCAACGGTGCGGAGCAAGGGCAGCCGGTCCCTTTCCTCCCAGCGGCGCAAGGAGTCTATGGGCAGGCGGAGGCTGTCCCCCGTCTGGCTCAGCGGGACGGACAGTACGGGGGTGTCGTTGCGGAGCCGGCCATTGTATTGGAAGAACGTCAGGCGCGAATACCCCTGCGGAATGTCTGTGGTGACGTTCCCCGTCTGTTCAAAGTCCAGGGATTCCGTGCCCGGCTCTTCTTCGGCCATGACGCGCCGATAGGAGACGCCGTCTTTCACCAAGTCCTGTATGCTTTCTTTGCCGAACCAGTCTTGCAGGTAATGCAGCTTGTCCTCCACAGCGCGGGCTTTTGCTTGGGGCAGGGATTGAAGCCATGCCTCATATTGCGCTTCCGAAAGGTTTCGCTTGTCCCCTAAGGCTTCCTTCACATCTTCGCGCAAGACGCTCCGCGTGATGCCGGCATAGTTCACCGGCAGCACCGAGGTGAGGAGAAAGACCAAGGAAAAGGATATGGGTATCCAACTGATGCGCCGCGCCTTGCCCACCGCCAGCCCGATGCAGACGAAGTAGAACCAGGCATTGAGCGTCGCCAGGTAGAGGCGGTTGAGCGTGATGCCGTAATCCAGGAAGCGGCGGCCGATGCCCACCGTCATCAGCACCAGCAGGGGCAGTGTCAGCAGGGGCAGCCAGCGGGCGATGCGTTCGTCCATCGGCTTATGGCTCTTGACACGCGAGGGATACAGTCCCCCTTCAATGCCGATGACTCCCGCCATCAGGGCCGTGACCAGCCATGACACCCACCCGTCCGGCAACTCCCAGCGGGCGATGATAGTCCCTGCGTAGATATAGAGCACCAGCAGGTAGAGTCCAGCCAGTGGCAGGAAGAGGTAGTGCAGGATGTTGTGCAGGAAGGCGGTGGGCTGCGGCACGCGGTCGTGCTTGCGCTCGCCTTCGGGCAGGAGGCCGAGGAACATCAGCAGGGGCAGCCATACACTACACATTATTAATATATATAGATAGCACTTGTAGCTGACGTCCACGCCGAAGAGTTGGTGCAAAGAAAGGGCCAGCAGGCTGATGCCCCCGCTCATCACCGCGCCCACGATGACCGTCAGGGCGAGCGTCCCCAAGGCATATTGGGCGAAGTTCCATGCCGGGATGTCGTCCCGTTCGCGGTAGAAAGGCAGGAAGAAGACAGACAGGCCGATGGCAAGGATGCCTGCCCCGTGGGCGATGCCGATGTCTATCATCCGCGCGCCCATGGTGTGGAGGTAAAGGAAGAGGGCATCGGCCATCAGGAGCAGGTGTGCCGCCACCTGCACGCCTATGCGCATTCCCCGCCGCTTCACTTCCTCCGCCCACAAGTGCAGGCTGAGGGAGAGCAGCGTGCCGACGGACAGGTAATAACCTGTGGTCATCAGCAACTTGTCGTCCGCGGCTTTCCCCTCGGTGGCTACCAGGTGACAGAGGTAAACCGTCAGCGCGAAGGTGAAGGCCACGGTCACGGGGAAGCGCACGGCGCATCGGCGGAACGAGGCGCCCAGCGTACGGAAAAGATGGCTTATCTGCTTCTGTTTCATAACTTACGGTTGTCTAGTCAGGGTTCGTACTTATGAGGGTGAAAGGTTCATTACTGTCCCGGTGTCAGGGAGGTCTAGTCCTCGGTGCTGCCTAGGTCTAGTCCTCGGTGCCGCCTAGGTCTAGTCCTCGGTGCCGCCTAGGTCTAGTCCTCGGCACCGTCTAGGTCTAGTCCTCGGCGAGGTCTAGGTCTAGTCCTCGTTTCGGGCTTCGTCCCGGTGTCAGAGTTCGCTCTCCTTCAGCCTTTCCGCATTCTCCGCCACGATGAGGTGGTCTATGCAGTCCTGGATGTCACCGTCCATGAAGGCCGCCAGGTTGTAGATGGTGTAGTTGATGCGGTGGTCGGTGA
>CALNEX010000086.1 GCA_939791845.1 uncultured Mediterranea sp.
TATATATATTATATATTATATATTATATCTAAATATAGATACCACTTGTGCTTTCATTAAAAAATCGTTTTCGTTAATTGAGATTTGAGACAATTGAGACGGCGGCATGTGTGAGGGCAGAAATCATCCCGAATCTCAATTGTCTCAAATCTCAATTAAGCGTGGCAGTATCTGCCATGCTCCCACGGCTACACCCGGGGTGACAGATGATGAAAAATCGCTTCTGCGAAACAAAACCCTTGTCACACCGGACTTTTGGCACGCTTTTTGCAAAACATTTCCGAGAAAATGCGGCAAACGATGCGCGAACCAAATATTATGCTTATCTTTGCCGCCGCATAATACTAAAAAAAGAAGTAAAGAAACGGAGAATACACCCCAATGATGAACAACCAATTTTCACAACGAGTCTCGGACATCATCACCTACGGCAAGCAGGAGGCCAACCGCCTGAAAAGCCGCAGCATAGGGCCCGAACACCTGCTGCTGGGCCTGCTGCGCGACGGGCAGGGCAAGGCCGCCGAAATCCTGGCACGCCTGCATGTGGACGCCCTGCGCCTGAAGACGCGCATCGAAAACTACCTGCAGATACAAGCCGACGAGAACCAGCAGCCCGACGCGGACATACCCCTGTCGCCCGTCACCTCGCGCATCCTGAAAATCTGCATGCTCGAGGCGCGCCTGCTCAAGAGCGACTCGGTGGACACCGAGCACCTGCTGCTGGCCATCCTCAAGGATGGGGACAACCTGGCCTCCAGCGTGCTGGCGGAAAACGGGGTGGACTACCGCCAGGTGTTCGACATGGTGTCGATGAAATCGGCCAATCCGCACGCAGGCATGGGCTATCCCGACGAGGACGAGGAGGATGACGAGATGGACAACCTGGCACGCCAGCCCCACGGCAACACCTCCGCACAGACCGCGCAGGGACATCCCACCAACGACACACCCGTGCTGGACAACTTCGGCATCGACATGACCCGCGCCGCCGCCGACGGACGCCTGGACCCCGTGGTGGGGCGCGAGCGCGAGATAGAGCGCGTGGCGCAGATACTGAGCCGCCGGAAGAAGAACAACCCCGTGCTCATCGGCGAGCCGGGCGTGGGAAAGAGCGCCATCGTGGAGGGACTGGCCCTGCGCATCACGCAGAAGAAGGTGTCGCGCGTGCTCTTCGACAAGCGCGTCATCATGCTGGACATGGCAGGCGTGGTGGCGGGCACCAAGTACCGCGGCCAGTTCGAGGAACGCATCCGCTCCATCATCAACGAATTGCAGCGCAACCCCAATGTCATCCTTTTCATCGACGAGATACACACCATCGTGGGCGCAGGCGCCGCCTCGGGCTCGATGGATGCGGCCAACATGCTGAAGCCCGCCCTGGCGCGCGGCGAGATACAGTGCATCGGGGCCACCACCCTGGACGAGTATCGCAAGAGCATCGAGAAGGACGGCGCCCTGGAGCGCCGCTTCCAGAAAATCATTGTGGAGCCCACCACCGCCGGGGAAACCCTGCAGATATTGCGCAACATCAAGGACAAATATGAGGACCACCACAACGTCACCTACACGGACGCGGCCCTGGAAGCGTGTGTCAGGCTGACGGAACGATACATCACGGACCGCAACTTCCCGGACAAGGCCATCGACGCCCTGGACGAGGCAGGCTCGCGCGTGCACCTGACCAACATCAGCGTCCCCAAGGAGATAGAGGCGCAGGAACGCATGATAGACGAGACGCGCCAAAAGAAGAACGACGCGGTGAAATCGCAGAATTTCGAGCTGGCAGCCGGTTATCGGGACCAGGAGAAAGAGATGGCCCGGCGCCTGGAAAAGATGAAGGCCGACTGGGAGGCAGGCCTGAAGGACGCCCGCCAGGTGGTGGACGAGGAGGAAATAGCCCGCGTCGTGTCCATGATGTCCGGCGTGCCCGTGCAGCGCATGGCCAATGCCGAAGGCGCCAAACTGGCAGGCATGAGGGAGGAACTGCAAGGCAAGGTCATCGGCCAGGACAACGCCATAGACAAGGTGGTGAAGGCCATCCTGCGGAGCCGCACGGGCCTGAAGGACCCCAACCGCCCCATCGGCACTTTCCTCTTCCTGGGCCCCACGGGCGTGGGAAAGACGCACCTGGCCAAGCAGCTGGCCCGCTACATGTTCGGCTCGGACGACGCCCTGATACGCATCGACATGAGCGAATACATGGAGAAGTACACCGTGTCGCGCATGGTGGGCGCCGCTCCCGGCTACGTGGGCTATGAGGAAGGCGGACAACTGACCGAGAAGGTGCGCCGCAGACCCTACTCCATTGTCCTGCTGGACGAAATCGAGAAGGCGCACCCGGACGTGTTCAACATCCTCCTGCAGGTGCTGGACGAAGGCCGGCTGACGGACAACACGGGCCGCACCATCGACTTCAAGAACACGGTCATCATCCTGACCTCCAACATCGGCACGCGCCAACTGAAGGAATTCGGGCGCGGCATCGGATTCGCGGCCCAGAACCGCGGGGCGGACGACAAGGAGTACGCCCGCGGCGTGATACAGAAGGCACTGAACAAGACTTTCTCGCCCGAGTTCCTGAACCGCCTGGACGAAATCATCACCTTCGACCAGCTCTCGCTGGACTCCATCACCCGCATCGTGGACATCGAGCTGCAAGGGCTCCTGGCACGCACCGCGGCCAACGGATACACCATCGAGCTGGACGACACGGCCAAACGTTTCCTGGCCTCCAAGGGCTATGACGTGCAGTTCGGCGCGCGGCCCCTGCGCCGCTCCATCCAGAACTACCTGGAGGACGGGCTCTCCGAGCTCATCGTCTCCGGGCAGGTGGCCCCGGGCGACACCATCCTTGTCTCCGCCGCGGAAGACAAGCTGGACATCCGCAAGAAAGACTGATCCGACACAATTTGACATATCCGCATGACAAGGTGTCAGTCCGCGAGGGCTGGCACTTTTTTTGTCCCTCCCATCTGCGTGTCATCATCGACAAATTACAATTTAAAACAACATACAGATATGCAAAAAGGAAACATTGGGGTAACCACAGAAAACATATTCCCCGTCATCAAGAAATTCTTGTATAGCGACCACGAAATCTTCCTCCGCGAACTCGTGTCCAACGCCGTGGACGCCACGCAGAAGCTGAAAACCCTCGCCTCGATGGGCGACTTCCAAGGCGAATTGGGCGACCTCACCATCCACGTCTCCCTGGACAAGGACACCTTGACCGTGTCCGACCGCGGCCTGGGTCTGACTGCCGATGAAATCGACAAATACATCAACCAGATAGCCTTCTCCGGCGCCAACGACTTCCTGGAGAAGTACAAGAACGACGCCAACGCCATCATCGGCCACTTCGGCCTGGGCTTCTACTCCGCCTTCATGGTGGCCAAGAAGGTGGAAATCATCACCAAGTCCTACCGCGAGGACGCCAAGGCCGTCAAGTGGACGTGCGACGGAAGCCCTGAGTTCACCCTGGAAGATGCCGACCGCACCGATCGCGGCACGGACATCATCCTCCACATTGACGATGACTGCAAGGAGTTCCTCGAGGAAAGCCGCATCTCCGCCCTGCTGAAGAAGTATTGCAGCTTCCTCCCCATCCCCGTGGCCTTCGGCAAGAAGAAGGAGTGGAAAGACGGCAAGCAGGTGGAAACGGCCGAGGACAACGTCATCAACGACACCACCCCGCTTTGGACAAAGAAGCCCGGCGAACTGAAGGACGAGGATTACCAGAAGTTCTACCGCGACCTCTACCCGATGGCCGACGAACCCCTCTTCTGGATTCACCTGAACGTGGACTATCCCTTCCACCTGACGGGCGTGCTCTACTTCCCCAAGGTGAAGAGCAACATCGAGCTGACCAAAAACAAGATCCAGCTTTACTGCAACCAGGTGTACGTCACCGACTCCGTCGAAGGCATCGTGCCCGACTTCCTCACCCTGCTGCACGGCGTGCTGGATTCGCCGGACATCCCGCTGAACGTGTCGCGCTCCTACCTGCAGAGTGACTCCAACGTGAAGAAAATCTCCACCTACATCACCAAGAAGGTGGCCGACCGCCTGCAATCCATCTTCAAGAACGACCGCAAGCAGTTCGAGGAGAAATGGGACGACCTGAAGATTTTCATCGACTACGGCATGCTGACGCAGGAAGATTTCTACGACCGCGCCAAGGACTTCGCCCTGCTGGAGGACACGGACAAGAAATATTACACTTTCGAGGAATACAAGACCCTCGTCAAGGACAACCAGACGGACAAGGACGGCACTCTCATCTACCTCTACGCCAACAACCGCGACGAGCAATACAGCTACATCGAGGCGGCCAAGTCCAAGGGCTACAACGTCCTGCTGATGGACGGCCAGCTGGACATTGCCGTGGTGAGCATGCTGGAGCAGAAGCTGGAGAAATGCCGCTTCACCCGCGTGGACAGCGACGTGGTGAACAAGCTCATCGTGAAGGAAGAGCAGAAATCCGAAGTCCTCTCAGCGGACAAGCAGGAAGCCCTCTCCGCCATGTTCAAGAGCCAGCTGCCCACGCTGGAAAAGGCTGAGTTCCACATCTCGGCCGAGGCGCTGGGCGAGAACGCCTTCCCCGTGATGATCACGCAGAGCGAATACATGCGCCGCATGAAGGAGATGTCCAACATACAGTCCGGCATGAGCTTCTATGGCGAGATGCCCGACATGTTCAACCTCATCCTCAACTCCGACCACAAGCTGGTGAAGGAGGTCCTGGAAGATGAAAACGCCGAATGCACCGCATCCATCGCTCCCATCCAACAAGAGTTGGACGCCACGGACGCCCGCCGCAAAGACCTGCGCAAGGCGCACGAAGGCAAGAAAGCCGACGAAATCCCCACCGTGGAAAAGGATGAACTCAACGACCTCGACAAGAAGTGGGACGACCTGAAGCAGCAGAAGGAAAAGGTCTTCGCCGACTATGCCTCGAAGAACAAGGTGGTGCGCCAGCTCATCGACCTGGCCCTGCTCCAAAACGGCATGCTGAAAGGTGAAGCACTGAACAACTTCCTGAAACGCAGCGTGGAACTGATTGGATAACAACCTGTTAAGTAAATTTAATCGGCACAGGGGTGCAAAAGGTCATCCTTCGTGCCGATTTTTTTTGTCCGTATGAAAAACATTTCCTACATTTGGGATTGAATTCAATAACCAGATGTTTTCGTCCATGAAGAAATCTTCTTTCCTCCTGATAGTGATGCTTTTCACGCTCCTCCTGCCGGCACGTGCCCAGCGTGTGGGCCTCGTGCTGAGCGGCGGGGGTGCCAAGGGCATGACGCACATCGGCATCATCCGCGCGCTGGAAGAGAACGGCATCCCCATCGACTATATCACCGGCACCTCCATGGGAGCCATCATCGGTTCGCTCTATGCCATGGGCTATTCGCCCGATGAAATGGAGGATTTGCTGCGCTCGCCCGACTTCCGGAGATGGTACACCGGCGTGGTGGAACCCCAATATGCTTACTACTTCAAGCAAAACCGCCTCACGCCGGAATTCTTCAACCTGCGCTTCTCGCTCAGTTTCCGCGATTCGTTGCGCACCAAGCCCCGCTTCAACATCCCCGCCAGCATGGTGAACCCCATCCAGATGAACCTGGCCTTCGTGGGCCTCTACGGTCAGGCCACGGCCGCCTGCGGGGGAGACTTCGACGACCTCTTCGTGCCCTTCCGGTGCGTGGCCTCCGATGTCTACAACAAACGCCCGCTGGTGATGCGCCAAGGAGACCTGGGCGACGCCGTGCGCGCGTCGATGAGTTTCCCCTTCGTGTTCAAGCCCATCGAGATGGACAGCGTGCTGGTGTATGACGGGGGCATCTACAACAACTTTCCCACGGACGTGATGCGCGATGATTTCCATCCGGACGTGATCATCGGAAGCGTGGTGGCGGGCAATCCCAAGAAACCCGAACAAGGAAACCTGATGAGCCAACTGGAGAACATGATCATGCAGAAGACGGACTACTCCATCCCCGACTCGGCCGGCATCTTGATGACCTTCAAGTACAGCGACGTCAACCTGCTGGACTTCGATCGCTTGGACGAATTGCACGACATCGGTTACCGGCGCACCCTCTCCCTGATGGACTCCATAAAAGCCCGCATTCACCGGAGGGTCAATCCTGAGGACATCCGCCTGCGGAGGGAAATCTACAAGCGCAACCTGCCCGAATTCCTCTTCCGGGACATCCATATCCAGGGAGCCAACCCCCAGCAACAAGCCTACATCCGCAAGGAGTTTGACGCGGAGGATGGAAAAATCTTCACCTACGAAGACGTGAAGCGGGGCTACTTCCGCCTCCTGGCCGATGACATGATTTCCGAAATCATCCCCCATGCCGTCTACAACAAGGAGCAGAACCTGTATGAACTGCACCTGCGGGTGAAGGTGGAAAACAACTTCTACATCCGCGTGGGGGGCAACGTGTCCACCTCCAGTTCCAATCAAATCTATTTGGGCGCGGGCTACCAGAACCTGAATTATTATTCCAAGGAAATCCGTGTGGACGGGCAAATCGGCAAGATATACAACAATGCCCAGCTGATGGGGCGCATTGACTTGCCCACACGGGTGCCCACCTCCTACAGGTTCATTGCCTCGTTCAGCACCTTCGATTATTACCGCAAGGACAAGCTCTTCTCGCGCAACGACCGTCCCTCGTTCAACTCGAAGGACGAGAAATTCATCAAACTCATGGTGGCCTTGCCTTTCCTGTCCAACAAGCGGGCGGAAATCAGCCTGGGCTATGGCTATCTGGTGGACAACTATTTCCAGTCGAACACCATCAATTTCGAACAGGACCGTTCAGACCGCACTTCGTACAACCTGCTGGGAGGAGCCGTGGGATTTTACGGGAGCACGCTGGATTCCCGCCAATATGCCACACGCGGCTATTATGAACGGCTGATAGCGCAGGTGTTCACGGGCAAGGAACACTTCTCGCCGGGGGAAAGCTCGCTCATCGAACAGCCCCGGATGCACCTCCGCGAGCGTCAGTCCTGGCTTCAGATTTCGTATATGAAAGAAGCTTATCACACAATGAGCCCCCACTTCACGCTGGGTTGGATGGCTGAGGCCCTTTATTCGTCGAAAAACTTCTCCACCAACTACACTGCTACCATGATGCAGGCGGGCGAGTTCGCGCCCACCCCGCACAGCAAACTGATGTACAATGCCGCTTTCCGTGCCAACCAGTTCGTGGCCGCAGGCATCAAACCCATCTACAATATCAACGACCGCTTCCACGTTCGTGCAGAATTCTATGGATTCATGCCCATCTTTCCCATCTTGCGGGATGCGCAAAACCAGGCTTATTACGGAAAAGTCTTCTCGCGGGTGGAATATATGGGCGAGGTGTCTGTGGTGTGCCGTTTGCCCTTTGGAGCCATCGCGGCCTACTTAAATCATTATAGTTCACCCAGAAAGGAGTGGAATGTGGGCCTCACCATCGGTTGGCAATTGTTCAACTACCGGTTCATCGAATAGTTTTTTTGAAAAAAAGTTCGTCAAACGCTTGCCGGTTTAAAAAAAATGCGTACCTTTGCACCCGTCAAAACGAAAGGCTCCTTAGCTCAACTGA
>CALNEX010000087.1 GCA_939791845.1 uncultured Mediterranea sp.
ACAATTTAAAAAACTTTTTTAGAGTGGATACTTTAAGTTACAAGACCATTTCTGCCAACAAGGCTACGGTGACGAAGGAATGGGTCATCGTTGACGCCACGGACCAGGTGCTGGGTCGCCTGGGCGCGAAAGTTGCGAAACTGTTGAGAGGAAAGTACAAACCCAACTTTACCCCTCACGTGGATTGCGGCGATAATGTCATCATTATCAATGCCGACAAAGTGAAAATGACCGGAAACAAGTGGACGGACAGAATCTATCTGTCTTACACGGGCTATCCCGGCGGCCAGCGTGAGATGACTCCCGCCCGCCTGATGGCAAAGCCCAACGGTGAAGACCGGTTGCTGAGAAAGGTGGTGAAAGGCATGCTGCCCAAGAACAAGCTGGGTGCCAAGTTGCTGGGCAACTTGTATGTATATGCCGGAAGCGAGCACAAACATGCCGCTCAAAGCCCCAAAATGATTGATATTAACGCACTTAAATAAGAGATAATGGAAGTAGTAAATGCATTAGGCAGACGCAAAAGTGCCATTGCGCGTATTTTCGTGAGCGAAGGTACCGGCAAGATTACGATCAACAAGAGAGATCTGGCAGAATACTTTCCTTCGAGCATCCTTCAGTATGTAGTAAAGCAGCCGCTGAACAAGCTGGGCGTAGCCGAGAAGTATGACATCAAGGTCAACCTCTGTGGCGGCGGCTTCACGGGCCAGTCCCAGGCTCTCCGCTTGGCCATTGCCCGCGCATTGGTGAAGATCAATCCCGAAGACAAGGCTGCCCTCCGTGCCGAAGGCTTCATGACGCGTGACCCCCGTGCCGTTGAGCGCAAGAAACCGGGTCGTCCGAAAGCACGTCGCAGATTCCAGTTCAGTAAGCGTTAATCAGTTGCTCAAGTTAATACGTGGACAGGTTAACAGGTTGACGAGGTTTTCCTTGTTGGCCGGTCAACTGATAACTCCGAAGACTGAATACGTTTAGTATCTAAACCACCGGGACTCTTTCCGGAGATTCCCAGAAGGCTACCCGGCGGTTGGTTCAGAAGAAAACAAAAAAGAAAGTAAACGAATTTTTTTAGAAAAGAATCTTATGTCAAGAACAAATTTTGATACCCTGCTGGAAGCAGGATGCCACTTCGGCCACCTGAAGAGAAAATGGAATCCCGCCATGGCTCCCTATATCTTCATGGAGCGCAACGGTATTCACATCATCGACCTCAACAAGACGGTTGCCAAGATAGACGAAGCTGCTGAAGCTTTGAAGCAAATCGCTAAGTCAGGAAAGAAAATCCTGTTTGTTGCTACTAAAAAACAAGCCAAGCAAGTGGTGGCTGACAAGGCTGCCTCTGTGAACATGCCTTTTGTAATCGAGCGTTGGCCGGGCGGCATGCTGACCAACTTCCCCACCATCCGCAAGGCCGTCAAGAAGATGGCTACCATCGACAAGCTGACGAACGACGGCACCTATGCAAATTTGTCGAAGCGTGAAATCCTGCAAATCTCCCGTCAGCGTGCCAAGTTGGAGAAGAACCTCGGTTCCATCGCCGACCTGACCCGTCTGCCGTCCGCCTTGTTTGTGGTTGACGTGATGAAGGAGAACATTGCCGTTCGCGAGGCTAACCGTCTGGGCATCCCTGTATTCGGCATCGTGGATACGAACTCCGATCCGACGAATGTAGATTTCGTTATTCCCGCCAACGATGACGCCACGAAGTCTGTAGAAGTGATTCTCGATGCTTGCTGTGCCGCTATGCAGGAAGGCTTGGAAGAGCGCAAGGCCGAGAAGGTGGACATGGAAGCTGCCGGCGAGGGCAATGCCAACAAGGGCAAGAGACGTGCTTCCAAGGCTCGTCTGGACAAGTCTGACGAAGAGGCCATCAACGCTTCCAAGGCTGCTGCCTTCATCAAGGAAGACGAAGAGGCTTAATATATACTGAAGTAGTTAGTAGTCAGTAGTCGGTAGCCGGTAGAAAGACTTGCAACGTGCAGGCCATAGCTCTACTTACTACGGTTCTGCTTGCTACTAACTACTTTTATTTTAATAGAATAACCCTTTAACTTTAAAAAGAATAAGAAGTATGGCTGTAACAATGGCTGATATAACCAAGCTCCGCAAGATGACGGGTGCTGGTATGATGGATTGCAAGAATGCCTTGACCCAAGCTGAAGGCGATTTCGACAAGGCTATCAAGATTATCCGTGAGAAAGGACAGGCTGTGGCTGCAAAGCGTTCGGACCGTGAAGCTGCCGAAGGTTGTGTGTTGGTAAAGGCTGTGGATGGTTTTGGTGCCATGATCGCCTTGAAGTGCGAAACGGACTTCGTGGCTCAGAACGCTGATTTCGTGAAGCTGGCCCAGGACATTCTGGACGCTGCTATTGCCAACAAGTGCAAGACGCTGGACGAAGTGAAGGCTCTGAAACTGGGCGAAATGACCGTGGCCGAGGCTGTTACGGACCGCAGCGGCATCACGGGCGAGAAGATGGAATTGGACGGCTACCTGACGGTAGAGGGTCCGAACATCGCCACCTATAACCACCAAAACAAGAACTTCCTCTGCACGATGGTTGTGCTGAACAAGGAAGCCGATGCGCAGGTGGGCAAGGAAGTGGCCATGCAGATTGCTGCCATGAACCCCATCGCCGTGAACGAGGCTGGCGTGTCCGAAGAGGTAAAGGCCAACGAAATGCAGGTGGCCATCGAGAAGACGAAGGTGGAGCAAATCCAGAAGGCTGTGGAAGCCGCTCTGAAGAAAGCTGGTTTCAACCTCTATATTGCTGAGAACGAAGAGCACCTGAACGAGGGCATCATGAAGGGTAACATCACTGAGGCTCAGGCACAGGAAATCCGCGACCTGAAAGAGAAGGTGGCTGCTGAAAAGGCTGCCAACCTGCCCGCACAGATGGTGGAGAATATCGCCAAGGGCCGCATGGCCAAGTTCTACAAGGAGAATTGCTTGTTGAACCAGGAGTACATCCAGGATGCCAAGATGACCATTGCCGACTACCTGAAGTCGCAGGACAAGGACTTGACGGTGCTGGACTTCAAGCGTTTCACGCTGCGTGCTGAATAAGCATAGCTGATTTTTCAATCATAGATAAAAAGCCGGGACGAAGCGATTCGTTGCCGGCTTTTTTGATTCAATAGAAGGCTGTGCAAGCCATCTATTGAACACTTGTCGAGCTTTCAGTTGAACACTACCCCCAGCGGTCAGTTGAACACTCGGATAGCCGTCAACTGATCATTTAACTTGCTGATAAGTATGTGATTACAGCCGTCATCCAACAGTTTTCGTCTGTGCGTATCCTGCTTTCTGCAACAACTCCGCCACTTTCTGTTTGAAGTCTCCTTGGATGATGATTTCGCCGTCCTTGGCTGTGCCGCCCACGCCGCATTTGCTTTTCAGCAGCTTGCCCAATTCCTTCAAATCGTCTTCTGCGCCAATGAATCCCGTGACGAGGGTCACGGTCTTGCCGCCGCGGTTCTTGCGGTCCAATTGCACGCGCAGGCGTTGTTGCGCCGGAGGCAGGGTGGAGGGCTCTTCTTCGGCTTCGGTCTCATACTGGAAGTCGGGGTTGGTGGAGTAGACCACGTTCAGGCGGTCTTTCCAGTCGTTGGATTTCTTGTTCTTGGCCATAAATGATAATTTATCGGTGTTTTTTGGCGCGGATTACGCGGATTTCACGGATATTTTTATTCTAAATCGTTGGATTCCATTGGCCATATAAATAATTAATCCGTGAAATCCGTGTAATCCGCGCCTAAACTAAATTCCTATTTATCATTGCAAAAGTAGCATTTTTCTGCGGGAGTCGGCAACGGGAAGCAGAAAAAGGTGTATCTTTGCCTTTCACTACAAGTACATTAAACGATAAACATCAGAAAATGAAAATCATAGCCGTAGGAATGAATTATGCCCGGCATAATCAGGAGTTGGGGCATACGGAGACAGGCAGCGAGCCGGTAATCTTTATGAAACCCGATTCGGCATTGTTGCGGGAGGGGAAACCCTTTTTCTTGCCTGACTTCTCGATGGATTTGCAGTACGAGGCGGAGGTGGTGGTACACATCTGCCGTTTGGGCAAGTGCATTGCCCCGCGTTTCGCCCATCGCTACTACGATGCGGTAACGGTGGGCATAGACTTCACTGCGCGTGATTTGCAAAGCCGTTTCCGCGCCCAAGGCTTGCCGTGGGAGCTTTCCAAGGGCTTCGACAATTCCGCGGCCATCGGGCGGTTCGTGCCTTTGGAGCAACTGGGAGGCGATGTGCAGCAATTGGATTTCCGACTGGACATTGACGGACATACTGTGCAGCACGGACATACGTCGGACATGCTGCACCGGGTAGACGACATCATTGCTTACGTCAGCCGTTATATGACGCTGAAGATGGGAGACCTGCTCTTCACTGGCACACCTGCCGGTGTGGAACCTGTTTCTGTGGGGCAACATCTGCAAGGCTATTTGGGGGAAGAAAATGTATTGGACTTTTATATAAGATAGGGATATATGGCAAAGATACGCGTAGGATTCGGTTATGATGTCCACCGTCTGGTGGAGAGCCGTGAATTATGGCTGGGCGGCATACGCTTGGAGTATGAAAAGGGCTTGCTGGGGCATTCGGATGCCGATGTGCTCATCCATGCCATCTGCGATGCTTTGTTAGGCGCGGCCAACATGCGCGACATCGGTTATCACTTTCCCGACACGGCGGGCGAGTTCGAGAACATAGACAGCAAGATTCTGCTGAAGAAAACCGTGCAACTTATTGCCACCAAGGGCTATCGCGTGGGCAATGTGGATGCCACCGTCTGCGCCGAGCATCCCAAGCTGAATCCGCACATACCGCGGATGCAGCAGACGCTGGCCGCCGTGATGGGGGTGGACGAGGACGATGTGTCCATCAAGGCCACCACGACGGAGAAGCTGGGCTTCACCGGGCGGCAGGAGGGAATTTCTGCGTATGCCACGGTGCTGGTGGAGCGGGTTGGGTGAAAAAACGTTGGATTCTTTGCCAGGAAGTCTTCCGTTTGTTCCATGGATAGGCGGTGTTTCTCGCTTTTTTGTATTACCTTTGCGCCGATAATGGGAATAAAGACAGAACATTAAGACGTTATAGTATGAGATTGAAAGAATTGACACTCTGCCTGCTGATGGTCTTCGGCCTGTTTGCGGCGTGCATTCAGGAAGAGGCGTTGAACACGGAGGCGGACATTGAAGGCGTGACTTTGCCGGGTGATGTATTAAATCGTCCGGCGGCATTCGGCGATGCTTTTTCCACACCGGATGGCAGTCGGGTGTACCCCGTCACCCTTCATGTGAAGGAAGACACGGACATCACGCATTTGGCTCCCGTCCTGGAGCTGACCGAAGGCGCCACGGTGACCCCGGCCAGCGGTACGGTGCTGGATTTCACCACTCCACAGGATTACCTCGTCACGTCGCAAGACGGTCAGTGGCAGCGTCACTACCGCATCTACGTGACCACAGGCGGCATCAGTGGCTTGAACACGCATTACAGTTTTGAAAATGTCCGGCTGGATGGAAATGGCAAGTATCATGTCTTTTATGAGGCAGACCAGTATGGGGCGGAATCCTGGGCATGGGCCAGCGGAAATCCGGGATTTGCGCTGACGGATGCCAATGAGAAAGACCCGCTGAATTTCCCCACTTTCCAAGGAAATGACGGTTATCAGGGCAAATGCCTGACGCTCATCACACGGCGCACGGGCGCTTTGGGCGAACTGGTCAACATGCCCATCGCTTCGGGTAATCTGTTCATCGGGACTTTCGATGTGCTCAACGCGTTGAATGACCCGTTGACTTCCACGTTGTTCGGCACGCAGTTCGAATACGTGCCTGTCCGTATAAGCGGCTATTACAAGTACAAGGCCGGCGAGACTTTCTATGAGCTGGACAAGACTGCTGAAGACAAGTTGCGTCCCGTGCCCGGCCTGAAGGACCAGTGTAATATTTACAGCATCTTCTACGAGAGCACCGAGGAACGTCCCATCCTGGATGCCACCGATGCCTTGTCGGAGGATAACGAACAGGTCATCTCCACGGCGGTGATTGCCCAGGAAGATGCGCAGGAGACAGATGAATGGACCTACTTCGAGATTCCTTTCGTGACCCGCGAGGGCAAGACCGTTGATCCCCAGAAACTGGCGGACGGGCGTTATTGTCTGGCCATTGTCTTTGCCTCCAGCATCCGGGGCGACTACTTCGAGGGTGCCCCGGGCAGCACGCTCTGCATCGACGAGGTGGATCTGGTTTATGAAGACTTGGCAAATGAATAATCTTCTAACATGCGAACGATGAAAACTAAACATATAGTCTTGGCCTTCCTGCTTCTCGTGACAGGTGCGGCCAACACCCTGCAAGCGCAGGAAGACCGCAACCGCGGCATCATTCAGTCGGCCTTGCGCGGCCTGGAATATGAGGTCAAGGCTGGCTTCAACATTGGCGGTACTTCGCCCTTGCCTTTGCCCAAGGAAATCCGTGCTTTGACAGGCTATTCGCCCAATGTCAACCTGGCCATCGAGGGAGACATCATCAAATGGCTGGGCAAGGAGGAGAAGTGGGGCTTCATCATCGGCCTGCGCTTGGAGACCAAAGGCATGGAGGCCGAGGCCCGTACCAAGAACTACAGCATGGAAATCATCATGGACGGCAAGCGCATGGGAGGCAATTGGACGGGCATGGTGAAGACCAAGTTCCGCGCCTCCTATTTCACGGTGCCCGTGCTGGCTGCCATGAAGGTGAGCGACCGCGTGCGCCTCAGTGCCGGTCCGTATGTCTCATTCAGGACCAGCGGCGACTTCTCCGGCCACGTGTACGAAGGCTACCTGCGCGAGGGTGACCCGACAGGCAACAAGGTAGTTTTCGAAGGCGAGAGCGTGGCACCCTATGATTTCTCCGATGAGTTGCGCAAGTATCAGTGGGGCGTGCAGGCTGGTGTTTCCTGGCGTGCCTTCAAGCACCTGAACGTCCATGCCGACCTGCAATGGGGCTTGAACGACATCTTCCAGAAGGACTTCGACACCATCACCTTCGCCATGTATCCCATCTACCTGAACGTGGGCTTCGGCTATGCGTTCTAACCGCCTGCGTGTATGATTCAAGAATACAGCCTGCGCCTCCTGCCCCGCGAGGCGGCCGATGAGGCGGGTGTCCGTGCCTGCCTCGTCCGCGAGAAGGGGCTTGCCCCGGCAGACATCACTGCCATCCGCATCCTGAAGCGGGGCATCGACGCCCGCCACCGCACGGTCTATGTCAACCTCTCGGTGCGCGTCTACCTCCATGAGCAACCGGCGGGCGAAGTTTTCCAACCGGTGGATTACCCCATCGTGGACGACCGCCCGCAGGTCGTTGTCGTGGGAGCCGGGCCGGGCGGATTGTTCGCCGCCTTGCGCCTGATAGAGCTTGGCCTGCGCCCCATCGTCGTGGAGCGCGGCAAGGATGTGCGCGAACGCAAGAAAGACCTGGCGCAGATTGGCCGCGTGCAGGCCGTTGACCCCGAGTCCAACTACAGCTTCGGCGAGGGCGGAGCAGGGGCCTACTCCGACGGCAAGCTCTACACCCGCAGCAAGAAGCGCGGCAATGTGGACA
>CALNEX010000088.1 GCA_939791845.1 uncultured Mediterranea sp.
GTCCAGGCGGCGTGCATGATGCGGCAGTTGTTGGTCTTGACGTCCGTGTGCAGCTTGCTGAAGCTGGTGAAGTCAGTGTAGTGGAAAAGGGTGGCGGCCGCCTCGTTCATCCGCCCGAAGTCGGGCGTGCGAAACAGGCGGCAACGGTAGGACCGCAGGAAGGGCGTCTTGGCGGTGGTGACATAATAATGATAGGTGCGCGACGTGGCATCGAAGCGGGCGTGCGCCTCGGGATGGACGGGGCGGACGCGGTGGACGGCGATGTCGGGCGGCAGCAGGCGGTTCAGCTTGTCGGCCAGGAGCGCGGTGTCCAGGGGGAATTCGGCATCGAAGTGCGCCACCATCAGCGAGGCGTGCACGCCGGCATCGGTGCGTCCCGCCCCCACCACGTCCGTCTCGCGGCGCAACAAGGTGGAGAGGGCACGCATCAGGCACTCCTGCACGCTCACGCCGTTGGGCTGGATTTGCCAGCCGTGATAGGCCGCGCCATCGTAGGAAAGATACATGAAATATCGTTGCACGGTTTCTTGTCGGTCTTTAGGGTTCGTAATCGGGGCGCAAAGGTACGGAAAAAAACGGAAAGGCTTTCGCGGATGCGGAGGTTGTTGTATCTTTGCGCGAATCAAAGAGAGAACATTTAGCACTACTGACTATGCATAACAAGAAAAGACTGTTTCCCCTCCTACTCGCCGTCTGCCTGTGTGGAGTGTTTGCCTTCGCGGGCTGCAAGAAGAAAGAAGACATGACCATGAAGATGAACGAGCCGCGCAACATCCGCGGCGTCTCCAACTTCGGGCGCACCTTCGGCGACCGCAACGACCGCCAACTGGCCGTGGCGCAGGCCATCGGCATTCCTCCCATCGCCTCGCGTGCGGCGGCGGAAAAGATGACGGACAAGCTGGTCCTCATCGACGACAACGAACACTACAGCGTGGATTCGCTGACCCACTCCATCCCTTACCTCATCCCCGGGGCCGCCGCCCTGCTGGACACCATCGGGCAGAACTTCCTGGACTCCTTGTCCTGCAAGGGGTTGAACCCCAACAAGATCATCGTCACCTCCGTGTTGCGCACGCAGAGCGACGTGAAGCGTCTGCGCCGCCGCAACACCAATGCCAGCGCCAATTCCACCCATGCCTACGGCACCACGTTCGACATCAGCTGGAAACGCTTCGAGAAGGTGGAAGACCCCGGCGGACGCCCCATGCAGGACGTCCGTGCCGACACGCTGAAACTGGTGTTGGCCGAGGTGTTGCGCGACTTGAAGCAGGCCGAGCGTTGCTACGTGAAGTATGAAATCCGCCAGGCCTGCTTCCACATCACGACTCGCGTGCGGTAGCCAGTTCTTTCCACGCTTGGGGCAGGTGGTGCACCAGATCGCCCGATGTCATGCCAGTCTGGCCCAGCTCGTCGGCGGCCAGGTCGCCCGCCAATCCGTGCACATAGACTCCCAGCAAGGCAGCGTCGCCAGCGGCGTATCCCTGCGCAAGCAAGGCCAGCAGGATGCCCGTCAGCACATCGCCGCTGCCGCCTGTGGCCATGCCGGGATTGCCCGTGGTGTTGAAGCGACATTTCCCGTCGGGCGAGATGACGGCGGTATAGGCTCCTTTCAATACAATGTGCACCTCGGCCTGCCGGGCCAGTTCGCGGGCACGCTCCAAACGTTCGTAGCTGTTCTGGCATTTGCCCACCAGCCGCTCCAGCTCCTTGGGGTGCGGGGTCAGGATGCTCCCTTTGGGCAGGCGCGACAGATAGGAGCGGTTCTCGCCGAGGATATTCAAAGCGTCCGCATCCAGCACCATCGGTGCTTCGCAGATGTCCATCTGCTCCAACAGGGCCGAAACCGTCTCGGCCGAGTTGCCCAGGCCGGGGCCTATGCCCACCGCCTGGTAGCTGTCCGTGTCGATGGGGGTGGCGAAGCAAGTGTCGCTCAGGTCCAGTTCGGTCATGGCTTCGGGCACGGCTGTCTGCACGATGTCGTTGTTGCAGAAAGGCACGTGTACCGTCAGCAGTCCCACGCCCGAACGCAGGCAGGCCTTTGCCGCCAGCACCGATGCGCCCGCCATCCCCTGCGAGCCGGCCACCAGCAGTGCCCGTCCGAAGTTGCCTTTGTGGGCAAAACGCCCGCGGGGCCTCAGCAGGGCCGCCACGGTGTCCGGCTCCGTCAGTTCGTAATCCGTCGGCATTTCGGCGATGGCTTCCCGGCTCAGGTGGATGTCCAGCAGACGCCATTCGCCCACATACGCCTCGTTTTCCGCGAAGAAGAAGGAGAGTTTGGGCAGTTGCAGGCTCAGCGTGAGGTCTGCCCGCACGATGGCCGCAGCCGTATTGTAGGTGTTGTCCTCGCCCATCAGGCCGGAGGGGATGTCGATGGACACCACCCTGGCGGGAGAGGCGTTGATGAACTTCACCACCGCGGCGAATCCGCCTGCCAACGGTTTGTTCAGCCCGCTGCCGAAGAGCCCGTCGATGATGATGTCGTCTTCCGTCAGCTTGGGAAAGGTGAATTGGGAGGTCACTTCGTGGAAATCCACGTCGGGCACCGCCGCCAGCCGCTCCATGTTCGTGGCGCAGTCGGGCGACAGGTTTCCCTTGGTGTTGAACAGGAAGGTCTCCACTTGATACCCCCGCTCCATCAGCAGGCGTGCCACGGCCAGGGCGTCGCCTCCGTTGTTGCCCGGCCCGGCAAAGACGGTCATCCGTGTCTCCGTGCCCCATCGTCCGGCTATGGCCCCGGCCAGGGCACGGGCGGCGCGCTCCATCAGGTCGATGGACGCAATGGGTTCATTCTCTATGGTATAGGCATCCAGTTGCTTGATGCAAGTAGTAGGAAATATCTTCATAAACAATCGCTTTTATGCATTCGGACGGCAAAAGTACGAATTTAGTTCGAAAACACGCGCCTTTCCGTCAACGGAAACGGAACGTGACCCATACTCCCTTGTGGTCGGTGGGCCAGATGCCTTGATGGGGCAGGAAGGGGTCTTGCGTTTCTTCCTTGATTCGTTGGCTCTTGCAGATGCTGCCGTTCGGGCCGTAGATGAGGGCTTCCGTGGCCTCCAGTCCCGGATAGGGGTGGTAGAACACGTAGTCGATGCGGTCCCGCTCGTCGGACTTGGGTGTCCAGGTCAGTTTCTCGACGGGCACCAGTGGATTGTCGGCGGGGAAAGTGAAGCCCGGGCAGGCCAGCACGTCGGGGTGGCAGGTGCGGTAGGCGTCCACGAAGCCCGCGTTGTCCAGCATCAGGGGCACCGTCCAGGGAATGATGAGCCCGTTGTGGTCATACAAGTCCTTTGTTTCGCGGATCCAGTCCAAATGCGAAGGTTCGTTGAAGTCTCCGCCAAGGATTACGATGTCGCCCTCGGCCACGTCCTTGCGCGCCTCCTCGATGAAGAGGCGGATGGCATCATCGCGCAGCGAGGCATCGTTCACTTGCAGCACTTCGAGGACAGTCTGCGGGATGGGGATTTCCTCCCACGTGGAGCCGTCGTAGCCACGTACATTATAATAAGCATCGTTCAGGTAGTCCAAGTGGGCGGTGTAGACGGCAATCTTGCGTCCGCACACCGTGCTCTCCAGCTTGTAGATGCTGCCATGGTCGCCGTTCTCGGGAAAGACGGTCAGTGAATCCGTGATGGGGTGGCGGCTCAGCAGGCCGGAGTCATAGCTGTAGAAGGAATAATATGTCTCGCCCCGTTCGGCCAGGGAACGCACGATGCGGTCGCAGAAGCGCGTGCCGTGATAGTTGCGCACCTCGCTGAAGGTCACAAAGTCCGGCTTCAGGCGGGCAATCTCGTCGGCGATGGCCTCGTAGCCGCCTTTCACCATCGTGCCTTCCTGCCAGATGTTCCATTGGAGGACGGTAAACTCGTTCTTGTTCTCATTCTTGTTTTCGGCCCGGAGGGGCGATGCGGCCAGCAGGAGGAGGCAAACTACCGTCCATATCCTGCTGCAAATCTGATGTTTTGTCATAAGGTAAACCTGTGATTTTAGTTATGTTTGTTGATAGAAAATCCTTCCGGATTGGTTCTGTGTTGCAAAGTAACGAATATCCCGCCGAATATCCAAACTTACGATGGCTTGAAATCAAAAAAGCCAACCGGCCTTGCGACCGATTGGCTTATCCATTTGTATAGAATAATGTTTTTTAGAAGTTCCAGCCAACTACTACAGAAGTCGTAGCCAATTTAACCTTGTCGTAGATTTCGTTGAACGAAGTGCCGTAGTCTACGCCCAAGTGGATAGCTTTGTAGTCAAAGCCTACGCCAATGTGCCAGCCAGCTTGGAAGCGATTGTAGCCCTTTTCTGCAAAATTATGGTAATCCAACATCTCTGCATCATCGAACAAGCTCCAATCAAAAGATTCTCCTTCAGCTTCTACCTTTGCCTTACCAGTCAAGTTGATGCGGAAATCAAAGCCGAATCTCGGAGTGATAGCGAAATCATCGTTGATGTTCAGACGATAAGCCAAGCTTACGGGAATCTTCAAGGCAAACATCTTCTCCTTATAGTCATAGGTGACATCGTCATAATCATCATAATAATCTTCTTTATAGCGGTTGTAGACGAGTTCACCACCTACTTCCAAATATAAAGGCGCTTTCTGAGTCAAACCAATACCTCTCAAATAGCCGATAGAGAAACCGGGATACTTCAGGTCATCAGCACCGGGCCAATCAACTTTAGCCTTTACGCCATTATAACCCACATAAATACGGTTGTACCCATCGGTATTAACCGTGTTCCAAATGCTCTGCCCGAAAGCAGACGTTGTCAGCCCGATGAAGGCCAGCAACAGCAGACATTTAAACTTTCTCATAATAACTGTTATTTATTGATTAATAAAAATGTCCATCTTTTCGAAGTTGGGGCACTGCCCTGAGGCATTGCTTGAACCTCAAAAGTCTGGACTTAGTGAAAAAACTCTCCGTATAGACCTGTAAAAACAACTGTTGGTTACTGCTTTTTCAAACATGTCCCTTGCTGTTTTGACTTGTTATACGATGCAAATTAAAGGCTTTTTTGGAACTCTTCAAAATTTTTTCTCGAAAATGTTTGATTAGTGTTCCAAATGAGCACATCTGCATTGAGTGAGAGAAGGAAAAAGAATTTAGGCCTAATATGTGATAAGTCGTTCATAACCAGCTTGAATAGACTTCGATTGCTTAAGCATATCCCCGCCCGTGCACAGGGATACCTCCGTGCTCGGGCGGAGGTGCCTGCGGACACGGGCGGTGGTATACTTGAACACAGATGAAGAAATACACCATAAAGATATGGAATGCCCTTGACTTTTTCTTATCGCACTGGCATATAAATCGTGATTTATATCTAAATTTGCCACTACCTTGCTTAAGCAAATTAATAATAAAAGACAGACAGATTATGAAAGTACTCTTAGTGAACGGCAGTCCCCACCGCGAGGGCTGCACTTATACGGCATTGGAAGAGGTGGCCTCGATGCTGCGCGAGGCGGGTGTGGAGACGGAAATCGTGTGGTTGGGCGTGCATCCCCTGGCGGGGTGCATCGGTTGCGGCAGTTGCGCCAAGGAGAAGCGGTGTTTCCGCGACGATATTGTGAATGAGTTCCTGGACAAGGCGGCCGAGGCAGACGGCTTCGTGTTCGGCTCGCCCGTACACTATGCGGCGGCCAGCGGGACCATCACCTCGTTTCTCGACCGCGCCTTCTATGCGGGCAACCGCCGGGGCGTCTTTGCCGGCAAGCCCGGGGCAGTGGTGGCCAGTTGCCGCCGGGGTGGTGCTTCCGCCGCCTTCGACCAACTGAACAAATACCTGACCATCAGTTCGATGCCCGTCGTCTCGTCGCAATACTGGAACCAGGTGCACGGCAACACGCCCGACGAAGTGCGCCAGGACTTGGAGGGCATGCAGACGATGCGCACGCTGGGGCGCAACATGGCGTGGCTCTTGCGTTGCATCGAGGCGGGCCGTCGGGCGGGGATTGACTTCCCGCAGGCGGAGCCGGGGGTAAGGACGAACTTCATCCGTTGAGGCACAAAAAAAGAACCGGAAGTGTCCGATGGGGCTTCCGGTTCTTTTTGTTTATTGACAATGGGGTCAGTTGGCGTGGCGGCGTTCTCCCTTCTTTTCCTGTATATAGAAATAGAGGAAACCTGTAATGGCTATCAACAAGATGGTAGCGCACATGATAAGAAAGCCTAATTCATTGTTGGTCATAATTCATTCCTCCTTTTGTTTGTCCCGTACAAGCCATAGTCCCAGGCTGACGGTGATGGTTACAATAAATCCGGCGAGGATATACAGCCATATCTCGTCCATTCCTCGAAACGCTGCTGAGATGATGACAGCCGTCAGTATGTACTTGGCGATATCCATCAGCCATTTCCCAAATTCTTTTCTCATAGCGCAAAGATACAGCTATTTATCGGAATATCAAATGTATTACCCTTAAAACTCCACCGTTGGCGCTGTCTCTGCCCCGGCCTGTGCCTCGAAGTAGGCGCGCTTCTCGAAGCCGAACAGCCCGGCCAGGATGTTCTTGGGGAAGCGGCGGATGGCGGTGTTGAACTCCTTCGCGGCATCGTTGAAGTTCTTGCGTGCCACGTTGATGCGGTTCTCCGTACCTTCCAGTTGGGCCTGCAGTTCCAGGAAGTTCTGGTTGGCCTTCAGGTCGGGATAGTTCTCGGTGATGGCCAGCAGTTTGCCCAGAGCCGAGGCCAGTTGTCCTTGTGCGGCTTGGTATTCGGCCAGCTTCTCCGGTGTCAGGTCGGCGGGGTCTACTTTGATTTGCGTGGCCTTGCTGCGGGCTTCGATGACTCCTTCCAGTGTCTCCTGTTCGTGGGCGGCATAGCCCTTGACGGTGTTCACCAGGTTGGGGATGAGGTCGGCGCGACGCTGGTACTGTGTCTCCACGTTGGCCCACTGGTTGCTTACTTTCTCGTCCATTGATACCAGTCCGTTGTAACCCGTTACGGCCCAGATGGCCAGTACGGCAATGACGACGATGATGATAATGGTAGATGTCTTCTTCATACTTCGCTTCTTCTTTTGATTGTAATTAATGGATTCGTATATTCTTCATTCTTAATTCTTCATTTAGAACCTGGAGCCTGCTCCTCCGCCTCCTCCGCTTCCGCCGCCGAAGCTGCCTCCGAATCCGCCGCCACCTCCGAATCCGCCGCCAAATCCTCCGCCGAAGATGACCGGGCCTCCCCAGCCTCCGCCTCGCCCGCGGTTGTTGTCCTGTCCGTGGCGCTCGCGGCGCTTGACCACATGGCCGCAGTTACGGCAGATGTAGGTGACGTCTTCCGTCTTCACACCGTTGTGGAAGGAGATCACCTGGCTGCTCGCACGCTTCAGGGTGTGCTTCTTGCACCGGGGACAACGGGTCTTGCGGCTGGCAGCTGCAATGCTGATGGCGATGGCGAAGAGGATGAAGGCAAAGATGATGGCAACAGCGGTTCCTAGGTCTCCGTCTTCGGATGTACTGCCGTCGTTTTCCATCGAACCGTCCAGACGGGCACAAGTGGCGCGGATGCCCGCTACCATGCCTTCGCTCCAGCGTTCGTCTTTCAGATAAGGAATCATGTCT
>CALNEX010000089.1 GCA_939791845.1 uncultured Mediterranea sp.
GAAATCTTCGGCGAGTTCTGCGAAGGCACCTTCATCCAGCCCACCTTCATCACGGACTATCCCGTGGAGATGTCGCCCCTGACCAAGATGCACCGCTCGAAACCCGGCCTGACCGAACGCTTCGAACTGATGGTGAACGGCAAGGAGCTGGCCAACGCCTACAGTGAGCTGAACGACCCGCTGGACCAGGAGGAACGCTTCAAGGAGCAGCTTCGCCTGAGCGAGAAGGGCGACGACGAGGCCATGTTCATCGACCAAGACTTCCTCAAGGCCCTGCAATACGGCATGCCGCCCACGTCGGGCATCGGCATCGGCATCGACCGCCTGACCATGCTCATGACGGGCAAGCCCTTCATCCAGGAGGTGCTCTTCTTCCCGCAAATGCGCCCGGAGAAGGTGGCCCCGAAGGACGCCCCCGCCAAGTACACCGAGCTGGGCATCCCCGCCGACTGGGTGCCCGTCATCCAGAAAGCCGGGTATAACCTGGTGAGCGACATGAAGGACGTCAACCCGCAAAAGCTCCACATGGACATCTGCGGCATCAACAAGAAATACAAACTGGAGTTGGCCAACCCAACCGTGGCCGACGTGCAAGCCTGGATTGAAAAAATAGCACAATGAAACTCCCCGGAAAGATAGCCGTGATGGGCGGAGGCAGTTGGGCAACAGCCATCGCCAAGATTGTCCTCTCGAAAACCGAGACCATCAACTGGTATATGCGCCGCGACGACCGCATCGCCGACTTCAAACGCCTGGGGCACAACCCCGCGTACCTGACCAGCGTGAAGTTCGACGTCAAGCGCATCCACTTCAGTTCCAACATCAACGACATCGTGAAGGAATCGGACACGCTGATATTCGTCACCCCGTCCCCCTACCTGAAGTCGCACCTGAAGAAGCTGAAGACCAAGATAAAGGACAAATTCATCATTTCGGCCATCAAGGGTATCGTCCCGGACGAGAACCTCATCGTGTCGGAATACTTCACGGAGGAATACAAGGTGCCGCCCGAGAGCATAGCCGTCATCGCCGGTCCCTGCCACGCGGAGGAAGTGGCGTTGGAGCGCCTCTCCTACCTCACCATCGCCTGCCCGGACACCAACAAGGCGCAAGCCGTGGCCGACCGCTTCGCCAGTTCGTATATCAAGACGTCGGTGAGCAACGATGTGGCGGGCATCGAATACGGCTCGGTGCTGAAGAACGTCTACGCCATCGCCGCAGGCATCTGCAACGGGCTGAAGTATGGCGACAATTTCCAGGCCGTGCTGATGTCCAACGCCGTGCAGGAGATGAGCCGCTTCCTCACCACCGTCCACCCGCTGGACCGCAATGTCTACGACTCGGCCTACCTGGGCGACTTGCTGGTGACAGGCTACTCCAACTTCAGCCGCAACCGCACGTTCGGCACCATGATAGGAAAGGGCTATTCGGTGAAGAGCGCGCAGATAGAGATGGAGATGATTGCTGAGGGCTACTACGGCACCAAATGCATCAAGGAAATCAACAAGCACTACCACGTGAACATGCCCATCCTCGATGCCGTCTACAACATCCTCTATGAACGCATCTCGCCCAGCATCGAGATAAAACTGCTGACGGACTCGTTCCGGTAAGACGATCAAGACATTTACTTTTACTTATAAACTTTGAGAGCTATGATTACTTTGAACATCGAAAAGACCCTCGGATTCATTTCCAAGGAGAATGTGTACGCTTACGAAAAGCAGGTACAGGACGCACAAGAAATGCTGGAGAACGGCACGGGCCTGGGCAACGACTTCCTGGGCTGGCTGCACCTCCCCTCCTCCATCACGCAGGAGCATCTGAATGACCTGAAGGCCACGGCCCAGACGTTGCGCGAGAATTGCGACGTCGTAGTCGTAGCCGGCATCGGCGGCAGCTACCTGGGCGCACGTGCCGTCATCGAGGCACTGAGCAACAGCTTCGCCTGGCTGCAAGAGAAGAAGGACGGTCCCGTCATCCTCTTTGCCGGACACAACATCGGCGAGGACTACCTGTACGAGCTGACCGAATACCTGAAGGGCAAGAAGTTCGGCGTCATCAACATATCCAAGTCCGGAACAACCACGGAGACAGCCCTGGCCTTCCGCCTCCTGAAGAAGCAGTGCGAAGACCAGCGTGGCAAGGAAACGGCCCGTAAGGTCATCGTAGCCATCACCGACGCCAAGAAGGGCGCTGCCCGCACCACGGCCGACAAGGAAGGCTACAAGTCGTTCATCATCCCCGACAACGTAGGCGGACGCTTCTCTGTATTGACCCCCGTGGGCCTGCTGCCCATCGCCGTGGCCGGATTCGACATCGAGAAGCTGGTGGCCGGCGCCGTAGCCATGGAGAAGGCTTGCGGCAAGGACGTTCCCTTTGCCGAGAATCCTGCCGCCCTCTATGCCGCCACGCGCAACGAACTCTACAAGAACGGCAAGAAAATTGAAATCCTCGTGAACTTCAACCCGAAACTGCATTATGTCAGCGAATGGTGGAAGCAGCTCTACGGCGAATCCGAGGGCAAGGAGAACAAAGGCATCTTCCCCGCCTCCGTGGACTTCACCACCGACCTGCACAGCATGGGCCAATGGATTCAGGAAGGCGAACGCAGCATCTACGAGACAGTCATCTCCGTGGAGAAGACCAATCACAGCCTGCAGGTGCCCTCTGACGAAGAGAACCTGGACGGCCTGAACTTCCTGGCCGGCAAGCACGTGGACGAGGTGAACAAGATGGCCGAACTCGGCACCCAACTGGCCCACGTGGACGGCGGCGTGCCCAACCTGCGCCTCACCATCCCCGCCCTGAACGAGGAAAGCATCGGCGGCCTGCTCTACTTCTTCGAGAAGGCTTGCGGCATCAGCGGCTACATCCTCGGCGTGAACCCCTTCAACCAGCCGGGCGTGGAGGCTTACAAGAAGAACATGTTTGCCCTGCTGAACAAGCCGGGCTATGAGGAGGAATCCAAAGCTATCCAGGCCAGACTGTAATTCCACAGATTAGTATAAAATGATGAGCGCGGATTGCGCGGAAGGATTCCGTGTGATTCGCGCTTCATTTTCAGGAGTGTTTCATGTCATGCAGCAAAAAGTCATCATAGCCATAGATTCCTTCAAGGGTTGCCTGTCCTCCCAGGAGGCGGGCGAAGCCGTGGCCAGCGGTATCCGGCAAGTTTGCCCCGATTGTCAAGTGCGGGTGGTGCCCGTGGCCGACGGGGGCGAGGGACTGCTGGAAGCCCTGGTGGGCGTCACAGGCGGAAGCCTCGTCAGTTGCCGCGCCCACGGCCCGCTGATGGAAGTGCGAGACACTTGCTATGGGCTGTCGGGCGACGGACGGACCGCCTTCATCGAGATGGCCCGCATCAGCGGGCTGCCTTTGGTGCCCGAAGAGCGGCGCAATCCGCTGCTGACCACCACCTACGGAACCGGGGAACTGATGGCCGATGCCCTGCGGCGGGGATGCAAACGTGTACTCATCGGACTGGGCGGAAGCGCCACGAACGATGCGGGCATGGGGATGCTCCAGGCATTGGGATTCAGATTCCTGGATGAAACCGGAGCGGATACAGGCCTCGGCGGGCAGGCCTTGGAACGAGTGGAGCGGGTGGATGCCTCCGGCGTGATGGCCGAGGTGCGCGAGGCTACCTTCATCGCGGCGTGCGATGTCCACAATCCGTTGCATGGACCCGAGGGGGCGGCCTGCATCTTCGCCCCGCAAAAAGGGGCCACACCGGAGATGGTGGACAGGCTGGACAAAGGCTTGCACCACTTTGCCGAGGTGGTTCGCCTGCACACCGGCACGGACATCTCCTCCTTGCCCGGGGCGGGAGCGGCCGGTGGCATGGGCGGAGGGTTATCTGCCTTCCTGCACGCAGACCTGAGGCCCGGCATCGAACTGGTATTGGCCGCCGCGGACTTTCCCGCGCTCCTGCATGATGCCAGCCTGGTCATCACCGGTGAAGGCAGGGCTGACCGGCAAACCTTGATGGGAAAGGTGCCCGCCGGCATCCTGGAGGAAGCCCGCCGACACCATGTCCCCGTCATCCTGCTGGCCGGACAAGTAGCGGACGAGGCGGAACTGCTCCAAGCCGGATTCAAGGAAGTGCGCGGCATCAATCCGCCTAGCACTCCGCTGTCCCTGGCGATGTGTCCGGATTTTGCCCGTCGACAACTGACAGCAACCTGTGCTACGGCTATCGCAGCCTTTCGATAGAGCTATCGACAAGCAACGGTAGTACTATCGCGCACGGTCCGCCGGCATCGCTCCAAGTCCCGTTCCGTCAGGGGATGCGTCTTCGTGCCTCCCCGCTCGATGGAGCGCACTATCTTAAACCCGCTCCACTTCAATATCTCGCGCAAGGCACGGACCGTCCCCCGAGACTGGCGGAACCAGACATTGAAAGGCCAAGGGGTGGTGCAAGTGACCAACAGGATAGCCCGCTTCCCCTTGTGCAAGGGACGGGGCAGACCACGCGGGCTCTCCCCCATCAGGCCATAGACCATCCGGTCGAAAAGCACCTTCAGCGTGCCGGGCATGTTGCCCCAATAGCAGGGCGAACCAACGACCAGAACATCGGACACACGTATCAACTCCAGGACGCGCTGCGCATCATCCGCCGGAAGGACACATTGCCGGGCGGAACGGCACTTCATGCAGCCCGTGCAGGGACGGACATGAAAGCGGGAGATGGTTTCGCAAAAGACCTGCGCCCCGCATGCCTCGGCCTCCTGCCTCATAACATCCAGCATACGGGCGATATTCCCGTCCGGACGGGGACTGGCATTCAATATCAGTATTTTCATCTTTGTTTTATCTTCGTAAAGGAACACTTTTGGACGAAATTCACTACATTTGCCCTAAGTTTAAACACTTACCAGCTATGGAAACCAATGTAAAGAACCAGAAAAAACATGTTACCCTTGTCCTCTCCATGGGCGGGGCACGGGGCATTGCACACATCGGCGTCATCGAGGAACTGCTGGCACAGGGCTATGAAATCACCTCCATCGCCGGAAGCTCGATGGGCGCCATGGTGGGTGCCATGTATGCCACGGACAAGCTGGAGGCCTGCAAGGAATGGCTCTGCACGTGGAACAAGCGCAAGATGTGGCAACTGGCCGACCTCAGCCTGAGCCATGACGGCCTCGTGAAAGGCGACCGCTTCATCCGGGAACTGAAAGGCCTCTTGCCCGAGATGAACATCGAGGACCTGCCCCTACCCTACGTGGCCCTGGCCACGGACCTCGTGAGCGAGCAAGAAGTGCGCTTCGACCGCGGCAACCTGTTCGACGCCATCCGCGCCTCCATCTCCATCCCGATGCTGTTCCGTCCATTCCGCCGGGGCGAACAACGGCTGGTGGACGGAGGCATCCTCAATCCCCTGCCCCTGAACCACGCCATCCGCACGCCGGGCGACCTGCTGGTGGCCGTGGACGTGAACGCCCCTGCGGGCAAGCAGGGACGGAAACGCCTCAACCCCTACCAGCTGATGACCAAATCCTCGCGTCTGATGATGCAGGCCATCACGCGCCACGAACTGGCCCGGACGCCTCCCGACCTCCTCATCCGGCTCTGCGGGGAAGACTACGACATGATGGAGTTCTTCCGCGCAGAGGAAATCATAGAAGCCGGGCGACAGGCGGCTAAAGAGGCGCTACATCCTTGAGCCACGTCTCGGAAGACGCATCGCTCGGCATCCGCCAGTCACCACGGGGACTGAGCGACACGCTGCCCACCTTGGGACCGTCCGGCAGGCACGAACGTTTGAACTGCTGGTTGAAGAAGCGGCGGCAGAAGGTCTGGAGCCACTTCTTGACGGTTTCCTCGTCATACACACCCTTGAAGGTGCGGACGGCCAGGAAGTAGATTTTGGAGGGCGCGAACCCGAAGCGCAGGAAATAATAAAGGAAGAAGTCGTGCAACTCGTAGGGACCCACCAAATCTTCCGTAATCTGCCGGATGTTCCCGTTCTCGTCCGCCGGAATCAGTTCGGGACTGATGGGGGTATCCACAATGTCGAGCAGAGTCTTGCGCGAAGCCTCATCCACGCTATGCTCAGCCACCCACTTCACCAGATGCTTCACCAACGTCTTGGGCACACCGGCATTGACGCCGTACATGGACATGTGGTCTCCGTTGTACGTGGCCCAGCCCAAAGCCAGTTCGGAAAGGTCTCCCGTGCCCACCACAAGGCCTCCCGTCTGGTTGGCGATGTCCATCAGGATTTGGGTACGCTCGCGGGCCTGGGAGTTCTCGTAGGTCACATCGTGCGACTCGGGGTCATGGCCGATGTCCTTGAAGTGCTGGAGGCAGGCTGCCTTGATGCTCACCTCGCGCACGGTGACGCCCAGCGACTCCATCAGGTCCACGGCATTGGTATGCGTGCGGTCCGTGGTGCCGAATCCGGGCATGGTGACACCGATGATGCCCTTGCGCGAGAGGCCCAGCTTGTCGAACGTCTGCACGCACACCAGCAAGGCCAGCGTGGAATCCAGTCCGCCCGATATGCCCACCACGGCAGACTTGGCATGCGTATGCATCAAGCGTTGCGCCAAGCCGGACACCTGGATGGAGAAGATTTCCCCGCAACGCTCGTCCAGCGCAGGCCCCTGGGGCACGAAGGGATGCGGATCGAAGGCACGGGTCAGCTGGAGGTCGCGCGGATTGACATACTCCGTGGCAATGCGGGGGAACACACCCGAAGCCATGCAAGCCCTGCAAGAGGCGAACGTGGTATTGACACGACGCTCCGTGCGGAGGCGTTCCACATCTATCTCGCTGATCACCACCTGCTCCTCCAGAGAGAAACGCCGACCGGCGGCCAGCAAGGAACCATTCTCGTAAATCAGGGCATTGCCTGCAAACACCACATCGGTGGTGGACTCACCAAAGCCACACGAACTGAAGACATAACCCGCCATGCAACGCGCGGACTGTTGGGCGATGAGCGAGCGCAGATAGGCGTGCTTGCCCACTCCCTCATTGTCCGCCGACAAGTTGAAGATGATTTCCGCCCCCTGCAAAGCCAAGACCGAACTGGGCGGGACGGGTGCCCACAAATCCTCGCACAGCTCCACACCAAACGTGGTCCCCGCCGTGTCGAACAGCAAGCGACTGCCCAACGGAACATTCTGCCCGCAGAGGCGCACCGTCTGCTCGCCCACCTCCGCGGCCGACGTGAACCAACGTTTTTCATAAAATTCCTTGTAATTGGGCAGGTAGGTCTTGGGCACCACGCCCAGCACCTTGCCTTTTTGGATAACCACTGCCGTATTGAGCAGCATCCCGTTCAGGGGCACGGGCATTCCCAGGATGGAGATGATGTCCAGCTGGCGCGTGTTGTTGAGGATTTGCATCAACCCCATCTCGGCACCCTCCAACAAGAGCTGATGGGCAAACAGGTCCCCGCACGTGTAGCCAGTGAGGCACAGTTCCGGGAAAACGATGATTTCCACCCCCTTGCCGTCGGCAATGATAATCTCTT
>CALNEX010000090.1 GCA_939791845.1 uncultured Mediterranea sp.
TGAAGCTGACCGAGGCCGCCACGGACTTCCTCACCAAGGTGGGTTACGACCCCGAATTCGGCGCCCGTCCTGTAAAGCGTGCCATCCAGCACTACATGCTGAACGACCTGTCGAAGAAGCTCTTGGCCCAGGAGGTGGACCGCAACAAGCCTATCGTGGTGGATGCCGACGGCAAGGACGACGGGCTGGTATTCCGCAACTGAAAGATGTTTGTGTGATTCTGATATAGGTGCAGGTTTCACGGATGTTTCGTGAAACCTGCACAAAGAAGTGCCCACGACGGTGGCAGTGTCACTTGTGACATTGTGGTCGTCGTGGGCTTTTCTTTGCTTGTGCCGCTTCTGAAATGGGCTTGCGCACATCAAGCCGGAAGCCGTTTTCAGAACAGAACCAAAATAGCAATGGGACTAAGAAAGGAATGAAAAAAGTTTTTGGGAAATTCGTGAAAACGGATAAAGTTTTGTACCTTTGCAGAAGCTGTTCCGGAGGATGTGATTTCTTCGTTGTAATAGGTAGGCATTATATAGGAGGCAAGACGAGAAAAGAGGCTGTATCGCCATGACGGGATACAGCCTCTTGTTATTTATTTGCCAAATCTTTCCGGTTTCTTAGATGATGTACTGCGAGCTGATGGATTCGTTGTTCATCACGCGGCGGATGGTTTCTGCGAACATGTCGGCGATGCTCAGCTGCTTCACCTTGGCGCATTTCTTGGAGTAGGGGATGCTGTCCGTGAAGACCATTTCGGTCAAGGCGGATTCCTGCACGCGGAAGGAAGCGGGGTCGGACATCACACAGTGGCTGGCAATGGCACGCACGGACTTGGCACCGGCTTCCATCATGATGTTGGCTGCCTTGGTGATGGTGCCGGCGGTGTCCACAATGTCATCGATGAGCACGACATTTTTATCTTTCACATCGCCGATGATTTGCATGGAGGCTACCACGTTGGCTTTCTCGCGGGTCTTGTTGCACAACACCAAGGGCACGCCCAGGTATTTGGAGAAGGTGCTGGCACGCTTGGAACCGCCCACGTCGGGGGTGGCGATGACCAGGTTGTCCAGGTGCAGGGACTCGATGTAGGGCAGGAACACGGCCGATGCATAGAGGTGGTCCACCGGGATGTTGAAGAATCCCTGAATCTGGTCGGCGTGCAGGTCCATCGTGATCAGTCTGTCGATGCCGGCCACGGAGAGCAGGTCGGCCACGAGTTTGGCACCGATGGAAACACGGGGCTTATCCTTGCGGTCTTGACGGGCCCAGCCGAAGTAGGGGATGACGGCAACGATGCTCTTGGCTGATGCGCGCTTGGCGGCGTCCACCATCAGCAGAAGTTCCATCAGGTTGTCCGAATTGGGGAAAGTGGACTGTACCAGGAAGACGTGTGCTCCGCGAATGGATTCTTCGTAAGACACGGCGAACTCACCGTCGGCAAAGTGGGTGATGTTCATGTTTCCCAACGGGCAGTTGAGACTGGCGCAGATTTTCTCTGCCAAGTATCTCGAGTTAGTGCCCGAGAATACCATAAAGGGTGCTTTTTCGCTCATTGTGTAATAGAATGTTTCCTAAATGTTAAAGACTTTGCAAAGGTATGAATTTCCTTTCACATTCGTATGCTGTCTGTGCATAAAAATAGGGTGTCAGGGTTGTTTTTGCAATGTGAAGCCCAGCATCATGCCATCGTAGCTTTCGGCCAGGGAGCTGATGGATTGCAGGGTGGCGTTGTTGCTCTTGCTGGCTAGGAAAGTGACCAGATCCAGCAGGCGGTCCGAGGGAAAGAGCAGTTCCATCTGTTCGGAGGTGCAGTTCACCGTGGTGTTCAGTCCTACCAGCTTGGCGAACTTAAGGTTGACTTTCTGCGTGTCGGCGTCATAGCGGTAGGTGCCTTTCAGGGTTTTTCCCTTGATCTGGGTCTGGAAGGTGCTGTCTGTGTTGAAGGTGAAGCTCATCTCACCGGGCTCGATGCCGACTTTTCCCAGGAAACCGTCCAATTTCTTTTCCACGGCATTGGCGGCCAGGGAGCCTCCGGCTTTCTGCAGCAGGTTGTCCGACTCGAAGGCCAGGGCCGATCCGCTGAATGTCCATGTGCCGGTCATGCTGGCCGTGTTCTTGCCGGTGAGGGTATTGACGGCCTTCTCGATGTTTCCTTTGTTCAGCAGGTCCTTCAGGGATTGGGCCTGAAGGTTGGCTGAAGTGGCCAGCAGGAGGGCGGCCATCAGCAGTTGTACGAAAACAGATTTTCTCATTGTACGTTATTTTTTAAGTTCTTTGTTGATGGATTCAATGTAATCCAGGACTTCAGAGCGTCCCGTGCGGTCCTCGGAAGAAGTGATGAAGTGGGGCGGGAGTTCCTCCCATTGCTCGCTCAGTTTCTCGAGGTAGGTCTGGATGTTGGTTCTCAGTTTGCCGGTTCCCAGTTTGTCGGCCTTGGTGAAGACGATGGCGAAGGGGACCCCGTTCTCGCCCAACCATTCGATGAAAGCCAGGTCGATGCGCTGGGGCTCCAGCCGGCTGTCAATGAGCAGGAAGAGGCAGGTCATCTGCTCCCGCCGGAGGATATAGCTTTCGATGATTTGCTTGATTTGCTCTTGCGATTTCCGGTCGCGCTTGGCGTAGCCATAGCCCGGAAGGTCCACCAGGTACCAGTTCTTGTTGACGAGGAAGTGGTTGATGAGCATCGTCTTGCCCGGACGGGCCGAGGTCATGGCCAGTCCCTTTCGCCCGGTCAGCATGTTGATGAGGCTGGACTTGCCCACGTTGGAGCGTCCGATGAAAGCATATTCGGGGAAGTTCGTGTCGGGACACTTCCGGTAGTCGGTGTTGCTGATTATAAATTCTGCGGATGTTATTTCCATTGCGTACGTTCCTTTATATAATTAATAATGTGTGCGGCCTCTTGGACGCTTGCACCAGGCAAAGTTACGACTTATTTAGTGAAAGAGCAACAGGAATTTCCCAAAGAGGGATTTTAGTCGGCAAAAGACTCTCTTTAGTAGACTAAAATTCCTCTTTGGCGGCGTCAAGTTCCTGTTGATACCACGCCGCTGCCCGACTCAGTGTGTCCGGTGTGCCGGTGTCGAACCAATGGGTGGCCCGGATGGGGCAGCCGGACACTTGCACGTGCGGACAAATGTGCAGATAGAAGTCGATGATGGAGAACGGGCGGCCTTGCCATTGAGCCTCGTCCATGTATTGGAAAATGGAGGGCGCGAGCAGATGGATGCCGGCGAAGGCCCATTCTTGGTAAGTGCCTGTCAGTCCGGCGGGGCGGATCTCCCCGGTCTTCTTGTTCGTCCACCCGTGCAGGCGGAGGGAGTCGTCGAAGAGGAGGTAGCGCGAGGTCGGGCGTTGTCCCACGAGGAGGGTGGCCTCTGCCCCGTTGCTTCGGTGCGCGTCGATGAGGGCGCCGAGGTCGGCATCGGTCAGGATGTCGGCGTTGTGCACCAGGAAAGGCTCGTCCCCGTCCAGGAAGGGGCGGGCGTGGAGGATGCCCCCGCCGGTATCCAGCAGGAGGGCGCGTTCGTCGCTGATGTGGATGTTCATTCCGAAATTCCCATTGGCTTGGAGGAAGTCGATGATTTGTTGCCCCAAGTGGTGGATGTTGATGACCATTTCGTCAAATCCGGCATCCTTCAGTTTCAGGAGGACCCGTTGAAGCAGGGGGACACCGGCCACGGGCACCAAGGCTTTGGGCATACGGTCGGTGAGGGGGCGGAGGCGCGTGCCCATTCCTGCGGCAAATATCAAGGCTTTCATGATTCGGCTATATGTTTAGGTGGAAAAACTTGCCGGATGCCTCGCTCGCGGTGGCAGAGGTCTACCTCCACGCCGAAGGCATCGTTGAGATGTTGGGCCAGGTGTTGGGCGGCATACACTGAGCGGTGCTGGCCCCCGGTGCAGCCGAAGGAGACGCAGAGGCTGGTGAACCCCCTCTTGAGGTACCGGCGCACGGAGGCATCCACCAAGGCATACACATGGTCGAGGAAGGCGAAGATTTCCCCGTCGTCCTCCAGGAAGCGGATGACCGGCTCATCCAATCCCGTCAGAAGCTTGTAGGGCTGATACCGGCCGGGGTTATGGATGGCGCGGCAGTCGAAGACAAAGCCTCCGCCATTGCCCGACGGGTCTTCGGGGATGCCTTTGGGGTAGGCGAAGCTCGTGACGCGCACCACCAGGTGGTCCGTCGGCGGAGTGGGGGAGAACCGCTCCAGCTCCGTCATCCGCTGGAGCAAGCCGGACAGGTAGGGATATTCCCCGTAGGGTTCTTGCAGGAGGTGCCGGAGGTTGGCCAAGGCGAAGGGCACGCTTTGGAGGAAATGAGGTTTCCGTTCGAAGTAACCCCGGAAGCCGTAGGTGCCCAACACTTGCAGCGTGCGGAAGAGGACGAAATGCCGCAGGCGGGCCTTGAAATCCGCTTCATCCACCGGGCGGAAAGCGCGTAGGGCATTGATGTATTCGTGGACAAGCTCTTGGCGCAGGTCGTCGGGGAAGTTGGCTTTGGCTTGCCACAGGAAGGAGGCCACGTCGTAGTAGACAGGCCCACGCCGTCCGCCTTGGAAGTCGATGAACCAAGGCGCGTCCCCCCGGAGCATCACGTTGCGGCTTTGGAAGTCGCGGTACATGAAGGTGGGCGTGCCTTCTTCCAGCAGGACGTCGGCCATGGCCTGGAAATCATCTTCCAGACGGTCTTCCTGGAAGTCGATGCCTGTGGCCTTCAGGAAACAATATTTGAAATAATTCAGGTCCCACAGCACGGAGCGGCGGTTGAAGGCGGGTTGCGGATAGCATTGGCTGAAGTCCAGTCCTTCGGCACCCTTGCATTGCAGGACGGGCAGCAGGCGGATGACCTGGCGGAGGAGTTGGCAAAGTTCTGCGGAAGCCTCGCCTTCGCGAGACTTTGTGCCCAGCTTGTCGAAGAGAAGCGTGTCGCCCAAGTCTTCCTGCAAATAATAGAGGAAGTCGTCGGAGTGCGCATACACTTGGGGCACGGGCAGACCCTGCTTGCGGAAGTGGTCGGCGAGGTAGATGAACGCGCGGTTCTCTTCGGCCGATTCGCCACGGACGCCTATCAGCGTGGGTTGCCCCGCGAGGCGGAAGTAGCGCCGGTTGGAGCCGGAGGAGGGGAATGCCTCGATGCTTTCCGGTTCGTGGCCTATATATAATAGGTAGAGTTGGCGGAGGATGTCGGTTGGGGTCATTGTTGTATTATAAATTAGGAATTTAATTTAGGCGCGGATTACACGGATTTCACGGATTTATTATTTATATAGCCAATGGAATCCAACGATTTAGAATAAAAATATCCGTGAAATCCGCGTAATCCGCGCCAAAAAATACCGTTAAATTATCATTTACTTATTGATAAGATGCAGTTCATAGAGGCACGCCTGCACTTCGGCCAGGCTGCCCAGGTGCTTGCCCAGGTCGTCGGAGAGCTTGATGCACTCGCGCCATTCCTGGCTGTTGCTCATCTTGCAGCGGGTCAGCTTCATCACGATGTTCAGGGGCTTGTGTCCCGTGTCGTTGGTCAGGTTGGTGCCGATGCCGAAGGAGCAGCGGATGCGTCCGGCACAGTACTTCTGGATTTCGAGCGCCTTGTCGAAGTCCAGGGCATTGCTGAAGATGATGGTCTTGGTGGTGGGGTCGATGCCGAACTCCTGGTAGCGTTTGATGAGGAGGTCGGTGAAGTCGAATTCGTTGCCCGAGTCGCACCGCACGCCGTCGAACAGCTTCGCCTGCTTGCGGCTGAGGTTGCTGAGGAAGGCGTCCGTGGTGTAGGTATCCGCCAGGGCGGTGCCCAAGTCTCCGTCGTAGACGTTCACCCAGTTTTCCAAGGCCATGTAGTTGGCGTGCTTGTAGCCGAACTGCGCGCCGTGAAACATGAACCATTCGTGCGGGTGGGTGCCCATCGGCTTGACGTCATATTTCATGGCGAAGTGGCAGTTGGAGGTGCCCGTGCAGTAGCGGGCGTGCTCCTTCAGGAATCCGTTGACCTTGTCCTGCACCTCGAAGGAGAAGCGTCGGCGCGTGCCGAATTCGGAGAAGAAGAGGCGGTTGGCATTGGAC
This sequence comes from uncultured Mediterranea sp., assembly GCA_939791845.1. GTDB lineage: Bacteria > Bacteroidota > Bacteroidia > Bacteroidales > Bacteroidaceae > Bacteroides. The sequence goes on from CALNEX010000090.1 coordinate 6,067, forward strand.
AGCTCCACTTTCTTCTCCAGCCGCCGGATGACCAGGTCGGGGTCGGCCACGCGCCCCAGCGATTCATTGAGGATTTCGGACACGATGGCCAGCAAGGGCACTTCGTAGAGGGTGGCCTTGTAGAGGTAGTCCGTCACCTCGATGTGCAGGTGGTGCTCCTTGTCCAGGCGGATGTCCACCCGCTCGGGGTGGAAGCGGAAGGAGGAGAGCCACTCCCAGTAGACGCGGGGGAGGAAGCGGCAATGGGCGGTCATGTACTCCAGCTCTTCCGGCGTGAGGGCCACTTGCGCGAGGTGGCCGATGGAGGCTTTCAGTTGCTCCAGGAAGTCGTCCGTGTAGGCCGTCTCGTCGCGGTCGGTGAAGCTGAACGTGCCCTTCGCATACGGAAACAGCTTGATGTAGGCATACGAAGTGGTGAACTTGTATAGGTCTGTATCCAGGATGGAATGAATCATATCGGTTCGTTTTTGGTATGAAGTTTGGTAATCGGCGATAAAGGTAGTGATTTTTTTGTTTCCCACCTATTTTTCTGTTAAAGACTTGCTCTTACTATTAAACCGTGTTATTGGGAGAATTTTTTCGGGAAATTCTTTGTTGGAATGGGATATTCCCGTATCTTTGCAGTGTGTGTTTTTCATAGTATTAGATTTAAGGTTAACAAAGGGGAATGGCTGTCTGTGATAGATGGCCATTTTCTATATCTGGACGGTTCCCCTTGCATTTCCCCTCATCTTCTTAAAAAAATCAGGCCGGGCGGTATAACCTGTGCCTATAAACCGTACCTTTGCACGGTTTTTGAAAAAATAAAGAGACAGTAACATGGATTCATTGAAAATCAACAAAGTGCAGATTCGCAATCTGCAAATAGAAGATTATGACCAGTTGGCGCAGTCCTTCACCCGCGTCTATACGGACGGCAGCGACGTGTTTTGGACGCACAAGCAGATTGAGAAGCTGATACGCATCTTCCCCGAGGGACAAATCGTGACCGTGGTGGACGAGAAAATCGTGGGTTGCGCCCTCTCCATCATCGTGGATTATGACAAGGTGAAGAACGACCATACCTACGCCCAAGTGACCGGCAAGGAGACCTTCAACACCCACAACCCCAAGGGCAACATCCTCTATGGCATCGAAGTCTTCGTGCACCCCGACTACCGTGGCCTGCGCCTGGCCCGCCGCATGTACGAATACCGCAAGGAATTGTGCGAGGAACTGAACCTGAAGGCCATCATGTTCGGCGGCCGCATCCCCAACTACCACAAGTATGCCGACCAGATGCGCCCCAAGGAATACATCGACAAGGTGCGCCAGAAGGAAATCTACGACCCCGTGCTTACCTTCCAGCTCTCCAACGACTTCCACGTGCGCAAGGTGATGCGCAACTACCTGCCCAACGACGAGGAGTCGAAAC
>CALNEX010000091.1 GCA_939791845.1 uncultured Mediterranea sp.
ACTCGTCCCAGAAGAGCTTGTAGACAGCCATCAGGGCCTCGCTCAGGCGATACTTTGAGAAGAGGTCTGCCACTTCGGCGGCCACGGCGCTTTGCTTGGCTTCAAACCATTGCATGGCCAAGGCTGAGGCTTCGGGCACAGCCACTTCAGCACTCACCTCCCAACCCTTGATGAGGCGGAAGGCATTCCATATCTTGTTGCAGAAGTTGCGTCCTTGTTCGCACAGGGCCTCATCGAAGAGAATGTCGTTGCCCGCCGGGGCGGAGAGCATCATGCCCATTCGCACACCGTCTGCACCGAACTTGTCTATCAACTCCAGCGGGTCGGGCGAATTGCCCAGCGACTTGGACATCTTGCGACCCAGCTTGTCGCGCACGATGCCGGTGAAATAGACGTTGCGGAAAGGCATGTCGCCCATATACTCATAGCCGGCCATAATCATGCGGGCCACCCAAAAGAAGATGATGTCCGGGCCGGTGACAAGGTCGCTTGTGGGATAATAGTATTTGATTTCCTCGTTGCCGGGGTTGTTGATGCCGTCGAAGAGGGAGATGGGCCACAGCCACGACGAGAACCACGTGTCGAGACAGTCCTCGTCCTGCCTGAGGTCTGCCAAGCTAAGGTCTTTGCCAGACTTTGCCCGTGCCAACTCCAAGGCTTGTTCGGGCGTCTCGGCCACGACGTATCCGCCTTCGGGCAGGTAGTAGGCCGGGATGCGGTGTCCCCACCACAGCTGGCGGCTGATGCACCAGTCCTTGATGTTCTCCAGCCAGTTGCGGTAGGTGTTCTTGTACTTGGCGGGATAGAACTTCAGCTCATCGTTCATCACCGGCGGCAAGGCCATGTCGGCAAAGTGCTGCATCTTGAGGAACCACTGCATGGAGAGCTTCGGCTCGATGGGCACGTTGGTACGCTCGCTGAATCCCACCTTGTTGGTATAGGCCTCCACCTTCTCCAGCAGTCCGGCAGCGTCAAGGTCTTTCTCTATCTGGCGGCGCACGTCGAAGCGGTCCATGCCCACGTAGAGCCCGGCGGCTTCGGAGAGCGTGCCGTTGTCGTTGAAGATGTCGATGCTCGGCAGGTTATGCTTCTCGCCCAGCATATAGTCGTTGACGTCGTGGGCGGGCGTCACCTTCAGACAGCCCGTACCGAACTCCATATCCACGTATTCGTCCTCGATGACGGGAATGACGCGGTTCACCAGCGGCACAATGACTTTCTTTCCCTTCAGCCACTGCGTCTTGGGGTCGTTGGGGTTGATGCACATGGCAGTGTCGCCCATGATGGTCTCCGGGCGGGTGGTAGCCACGACGGCGTAGCGGCCTTCGGCATCGCCGTCTATATAATATCTCAAGTAATAGAACTTGCCGTGCTCTTCCTTGTAGATTACTTCCTCATCACTGAGGGCGGTCAGTGCCTTGGGGTCCCAGTTGACCATGCGCACACCGCGATAGATGAGACCTTTATTATATAAGTCTACAAATACCTTGATGACGCTCTTGCTGCGAGTCTCGTCCATGGTGAAGGCCGTGCGGTCCCAGTCGCAGGAGGCACCCAGGCGGCGGAGCTGCTTCAGGATGATGCCGCCGTGTTCGTGCGTCCAATCCCAAGCGTGCTTCAGGAACTCGTCGCGTGTCAGGTCAGTTTTCTTGATGCCCTGTTGAGCCAGCTTGTTCACCACCTTGGCTTCGGTGGCGATGGAGGCGTGGTCCGTGCCGGGCACCCAACAGGCGTTCTTGCCCTCCATGCGGGCGCGGCGCACCAGGATGTCCTGTATGGTATTGTTCAGCATGTGGCCCATGTGGAGCACGCCCGTCACGTTGGGGGGCGGAATGACGATGGTGTACGGCTCGCGGCCATCGGGTTTGGAACTGAAAAGATGGTGGTCCAGCCAGTACTGGTACCATTTTCCCTCCACATCGGCGGGGTTGTATTTGCTTGCTAATTCCATTTCTTTGTTGATTAGGTTGATAACGGGCGCAAAATTACGAAATTATCTTCAAAACCAACACGACCGGGCGCAGGTTTCAGCGAAGTATCCTTGTTTAGGGGGGACCGAATGCGCCTTTGCTGCAAAAACAAGCCCACTTGTTTTGTATTGCCTCAGGTTTGCACTATCTTTGCCGCTGCGAATCGTTATTAAATTAAGGAGATACACCTATGAGATACTTGGACCCCAAAGCCGACCTGACCTTCAAGAAAGTCTTCGGCGAGCACCCCGACCTGGTCATCAGCCTGCTCAACGCCCTGCTTCCCTTCGACCAACCGGAAGAGGAGGTGGTGAGCGTGGAATACCTGCCTGCCGAGATGGTGCCAGAGAACCCGTTGCGCAAGAATAGCATCGTGGACGTGCGCTGCAAGGACGCTCGCGGCCGCCAGTTCATCGTGGAGATGCAGATGGTATGGTCGCATGAGTTCAAGATGCGCGTGCTGTTCAATGCCTCGAAAGCCTACGTCCGCCAACTGCACGAGGGCGAGGATTACGAACTGTTGCAACCTGTCTACTCGCTCAACCTGGTGAACGAAATCTTCGAGCCGGACATGGAGCAGTATTACCACTATTACCGCTTAGTGCACAGCGAACGCACGGACAAGGTGATAGACGGCCTGCACTTGGTATTCATCGAACTGCCCAAGTTCAAGCCCCATAACTACAGCGAGAAGAAGATGCAGGTGCTGTGGCTCCGCTACCTCACCGAAATCTCCGAGCACACCCGCCAGGCTCCCCAAGAGCTGCTGGACAATCCCGAAGTACACAAAGCCCTGACCGAACTGGAGGAATCGGCCTTCACCGATGCCGAGTTGCTGGGCTACGACAAGTTCTGGGACATTATCAGCGTGGAGCGCACCCTCATCGGCAGCATCAAGCGCAGGTATAATGAGGGGATGAAGAAAGGGATGGCGGAAGGCATGGCAGCCGGAATAGAAAAAGGGATGGCCGAAGGCATAGAACGAGGAATTGCCAAAGGCGAACACAACAAGCAACTGGAAATCGCCCGCAACCTCAAGCAAATGGGACTGCCAGCGGAAGCCATCATCCAAGCCACCGGACTCTCTCCGGAAGACATCGCCGGGCTGTCTTAATCCAAGCCATGTCTCGGAGTATGAAGACATCCTTCTCCATCAACAGCAAGGGACGCCTCGTGCGCCTGGCGGCATTGGCCGTACTATTGCTGACCGTCATCCTCGCCCAAACCATCCCAGGCTGGGGCGACGCCTATGCGCGGCACGTCTACCCGGTTGTCGGCGAACTGCTGTCCGACCTGTCCGGGCCGGTGCCCTTTGCCGTGGGCGACCTGTTCATCGCCCTGAGCCTCGTGGGCGTGGTGGCGTGGCCGTTCTACCTGCGTTTTCATAGAAAGAAGAAATGGCGCACCGGGCTGCTGGGCTCCGCCGAATACCTGGCGTGGGTCTACGTGTGGTTCTATCTGGCCTGGGGACTGAACTATGCACAGTCCGACTTCTACCGCCGGACGGGCATCGCCCCCGCCGAATATACCGAAGCCGGCTTCCGCGACTTTGCCCGCCGCTACATCAGGCAACTGAACGAAGCATACACGCCCCACGCCGCCGTCAATGCCGACGTCCTGCGCCGGGAAGTGGTGGTCGCCTACCGCCACCTCGCCCCCGGCCTGGGCATACACCCGCCCTTCGACGACCGGCCACAGGCCAAGACGATGCTCTTCTCGCCCCTCGCCTCGATGGTGGGCGTCAAGGGCAGCATGGGACCCTTCTTCTGCGAGTTCACCATCAACGGCGACGTCCCCCCGGCCGAATATCCCGCCACCTATGCCCACGAACTGGCCCACCTGCTGGGCATCGCCAACGAGGGCGAAGCCAACTTCTACGCCTACCAGGTCTGCACGCGCTCCAGCATCCAGGCCATCCGTTTCAGCGGCCTGATGTCCATCCTGCCCCACGTGCTGAACAATGCCTACCGCCTGCTGCCCGCCGGGGAATACGACATACTTTGCAGAGATATCCGCCCCGAAGTGCTCCGCCTGGCCCGCGAAAGCCAGGAGTATTGGCAGGGGAAATACAACCGCCTCATCGGCGACGCGCAGAGCAAGCTCTACGAACTCTACCTGCGGGGCAACCGCGTGGAGGGCGGGCGGAAGAGCTATTCGCAGGTCGTGGGGCTGCTCATCGCGTACGAAAAGAGCAAGATTTAGGCGCGGATTACGCGGATTTATTATTTGCATAGTCAATGGAATCCAGCGTTTTACAATGAAAAGATTATCCGTGCAATCCGCGTAATCCGCGCCCAAAAACTACACCTCAATCCACTCCAGCCACTTGTCCAGCATCGTGCGCCCCGTGATTTGCTTGCGGTGTCCGCGGCTGTATTCAGGGATGAAGCGCACCTTCACGTCCGTGATCATCTCCGGCGTCAGCTCCTCGGGCGTGTCGGTGCCCTTGCCCCTCGTCTGGCAGGTGAGATAGAACGTGCCCACACCCTTCAGCTTCACCGAACGGCCCGATGCCATCAATTGGCCCAGCACATCGCCCAGCTCCACCAGCACGGCGTAGGTGTCCGCACGGCTCACGGTGGAGCGGGCGGCGAGTTCGTCGGCCACATCGTCTATCGTGGCGGGACGTTGCAGATTTGCGGCAATGGCATGCCATTTGCCGTCACTCAGTTTCCGTTTCTTGAAAAATGCCATATCAGACCTCCTTCTCTATAGTTAGTGCGGAACTTGACGCAGCCGGGCAGGCAACATCACTCCGCCTTGTTCGTAGATGGAGGAAAAAGAGGTGGTATCTTTGCTATAAAAAGGTGGCACCTTTATCCTAAAAAGGTGGCACCTTTACTGCAAAAAGGTGCCACCTCTTTTGCCTTCAGCCGCAAAGATAGTGATTTCTCCTTGCACGGCAAAGGAGTTCAAGGTCAAATCTCCGGCCTGCACGGCCGCCCTGCCTACTTCAGATAGGTGCGGAAGAACCCTTCTATCCGGTCGAACGGAATCTTCTCCAGGTTGTCATACAGGTCCGTATGCACGGCACCGGGCACAATGAGCAGCTCCTTGTTGTCGCCCTTCAATTCCTTGTAGACGGTCTCGCTGAAGTAGCGGGAGTGGGCCTTCTCGCCGTGGACGAGGAGGACGGCGCTGCGGATTTCCGGGGCATAGGCCAGGATGGGCTGGTTGATGAGCGAGAGCGAGGACGTCACGTTCCACCCGCCGTTGGAGCCGAGGGAGCGTTTGTGGTAGCCGCGCGGGGTCTTGTAGAAGGCGTGATAGTCCTTCATAAATTGCGGGGCATCGGCGGGCAGCGTGTCCGGCACGCCTCCGGCCAGGGCGTAGGTGCCGTTGCGGTAGTCCTCGGTGCGCTGGGCGTTGAGCTGCTGCCTCATCGCGTGGCGGGCGTCGGCATTGTCGGCGGCATCGTTGTAGCCCTTGGCGGTGACGCGGGTCATATCGTACATCGTGACGGCCACCGTGGCCTTGATGCGCGTGTCGATGGCGGCGGCGTTCACCGCAAAGCCTCCCCAGCCGCACACGCCGAGGATGCCCACCTGCCCGGGATGGACGTCGGGGCGCGTGGAGAGGTAGTCGATGGCGGCGCAGAAGTCCTCGGTGTTGATGTCGGGCGAGGCCACATAGCGGGGCTGGCCGCCGCTCTCGCCGGTGAAGGAGGGGTCGAAGGCGATGGTCAGGAAGCCGCGTTCGGCCAACGTCTGCGCGTAGCGGCCGGACACTTGCTCCTTCACGGCGCCGAACGGGCCGCAGACGGCGATGGCGGGCAGCTGGCCCGTGGCGTCCTTGGGGATGTAGAGGTCGGCGGCGAGGGTGATGCCGTAGCGGTTGTGGAAGGTGATTTTCGTGTGGTTCACCTTGTCACTCTGTGGGAATACCTTGTCCCACTCTTGGGTCAGTGTCAGTTGTTCTTCCATTGTGTTATTGGTTTTAACGGGTTGATTGTCCTGTTCTTGCCCGCCCTTCCTGCCGCAGGAGGCGAGGAGGAGGGAGAGGCAGAGGGCGGTGGTAAATAATCTGTTCATACGGTTTCTTGTTTTAAGTGTCGATTTGCATCGGCAAAGGTAAAAGAAAAGCCCCACAACGCGTTTGCTGTGAGGCTCAAAGACGATTGCTGAAAAGCTCAATTTTCAGGAAGCGGTCACCGCCGTGGGCGCGACGCCGTATTGCCGCTTGAACGCGGCGGAGAAATGGGACTGGTTCTTGAAGCCCACCTGGGTGCAGACGTCCGCTATCTTCCTGCCTCCCTCGCGCATCAGGGCGTAGGCCACCTCCAGACGTTTGCGGATGAGCCACTTCTCCGGCGTCAGGTCGCTGATTTTCTTGAAGTCGCGCTTGAAGGTGGCCAGGCTGCGGCCCGTGTAGTGCGCCAGGTCTTCCTGCGTGAACTCGTACATATAGTTCTTGTCCAGGAAGTCCAGGATGTCAATCTTCCACGGCTCGTTGAAGTCGAAGAGCGTGGGGGCGAACCGCTTGTCGATGTGGAGCAAGGCCAGCAGTCCCTCCTGCATCTTGAGGCGCATGAAGTCGCCCTGCGGCTTCACCTCCGGGTCGAAGAAGGGGGTAAGCGAAGAAAACAGGCTGGTGAGCTCCGCCGTCCGGGGCAGTTTGATGACGCCGGACTTCAGCTTGGGCGTATGGACCGGCACCTTGTAGGGACCGCCCTGGGCGTACATCTCGCGCAGGAAGTGGCGCGTGAAGCTCAGGAAGATGCCGCAATAACGCTCGCCGTTGCACGGCTTCTTATATAAGGTAATGTGGTGGTCGCGGGGAATGAAGACGCATTCGCCCTTGCCCACGTGGATTTGCTCCTCGCCGTTGTCCAGCACCATCTCGCCGGAGCAGACGTAGTTCACAGCATACTCGCGTGACCGATGCACGCAAGCGGCCACATCGTCATAAAAGAAACTGTAGAACACATTCTCGTAATTGAAGATGAGCTTCAGCGGGCCCAAGTCTTTTTCTTGCAAGTATTTCTGTTCCATATTGTATTGTATGAATTATACTCTTATATCTTACGCTTAAAATAAATCATGTCTTTCAGCACCTTGCCATCTTCCATAATTGGATGGTCATAATTCTTTAAGAAAAAGTCGGCCACGGTATGCGAAAAGGGGCAGGTAATGTTTCTTATCGCTTATAACAGGCAGAGTCCGGACTTGGATGGCAGGGGCTTTGACGTATTTGTGCAAGGCTTCCGCATCCGATTCCCGCCAAGGACGGAGAATCAAACGTGAAGTGGTCAACTGATTGGCCGTTTCCTGTTCCATTGCGCTATACTATTGATAGGTTTGCGCAAAGATAGTGTTTATACATTTAGTTCTTTGATTTCTTTCTGTAAATTTTCCAAGAAACGTGCAGCATGTGCCCCGTCCATCTGTGTATGGTGGAACTGAAAGGAAACAGTCAATGTCCGTTTCCACCAATGCCGTTTGTATTTGCCCCAAATCAGAAACGGATTATTGAACA
>CALNEX010000092.1 GCA_939791845.1 uncultured Mediterranea sp.
TCAGCAGGGTGAAGATGCCGATGACCCAGATGGCCGTGCGCAGGATGCCCATGGCGGCCATGGCCTGCAGGTAGCTGGTGAAGCGGTTCCAGAGCCAGATGGCGCCGTCGTCCGTGGGGTCGAAGCGGTGGTTGGCGGCAATGACGCGGCGGTAGTCCGCCTCGAACTGCTCGTTGCTCTCTTCCGTCGTCAGGCCCTTGGTGGTGAAGATGATGCTGTTCAGGTCCTTGCCCTTGTTGTAGATGGTCTGCAGGGTGCTGAAGGGGATGAAGGCCGAGCTGGGTTCGCTGCTGCCCTCGTCGTCGTAGATGCCCACCACCTGGTAGGCCACTCCTCCGGCGTTGACAAACTTGCCCAGCGGGTCGGTGTGCGTCTTGCCGAAGAGCACGTCGGCCGACTTGCGGTGCAGGACGATGGACTTCCGCCGCTCGCGGATGTCCGTCTGGTTGACGAAGCGGCCCTCCACCACCTTGACGGCCTCCACCTCCACGTAGTTGGGGTGCACGCCGTTGAGGGAGAGGTTGACGTACTCCGGTCCGTAGCTGATGTCGGTGGCCATCTGGTAGAGGGTGGCGCCGGCGCTCTCCACGCGGTCGGTGAAGTAGGCCTCGGTGTCCTCCAGGTCGCGGTTGTCCAGGTCGATGGAGCGTCCCTCCTTCAGGCCGTCGTAGGGCTTGGTGGTCCATCCGCCGTAGACGCGTATCGAGTTCAAGGCCCGTTCGCCGGAGCTTTCCTCGAAGGCGTGGATGATGCCGTTGCCCGCGCCCAGCAGCACGATGAGCATGAAGATGCCCCAGGCCACGGCAAAGCCCGTCAGGAAGGTGCGGAGCTTGTTGCGCCGGATGGTGCCGTAGATTTCTTGCCAAAGGTCAATCATTTCATCAGCCCTCCCTGGCCGAAGGGCGACGCGTCGTGCCGCAGGTTCTCTTCGATGCTGCCGATGACGCCGTCCTTGATGTGGATAATCTTGTCCGTCTGGTTGGCCACGCCGCTTTCGTGGGTGACGACGACGATGGTCATGCCCGTCTGGTGCAGGTCCTTGAGGATTTGCATCACTTCGACGGAGGTCTTACTGTCCAGGGCTCCGGTGGGTTCGTCGGCCAGTATGATTTGCGGCCGGGTGATGAGGGCACGTGCGATGGCCACGCGCTGCTTCTGTCCGCCGGACATTTCGTTGGGCATGTGGTGCGCCCAGTCCTTCAGCCCCAGGCGGTCCAGGTACTCCAGGGCCAGGGCATTGCGCTTGCGGCGTCCCACGCCCTGGTAGAACAGCGGCAGGGCCACGTTCTCCACGGCATTCTTGAACGAGATGAGGTTGAACGACTGGAAGATGAAGCCTATCATGCGGTTGCGGTATTCGGCGGCCCGGTTCTCACTCAGGCCCTTGATGAGCGTGCCGTTCAGGTAATACTCTCCCGTGTCATAATTGTCCAATATACCTAATATATTAAGCAGGGTGGACTTCCCCGAACCCGACGCTCCCATGATGGAGACGAATTCTCCCCGTTCGATATGGAGGTTGATGCCTTTCAGCACATGCAGGGGTGCGCCGTTGTAATAAGTCTTGTTGATGTCTTCTAAGCGTATCACTGTCGAGTGGTTTTAAGTCACTAAAATGGTTATTTTGCCTCATTAGACGCTGCAATGTTACGAAAAGTTGCAGTGGAAGCGAAATTTTTTGCAGAAAGATTTTGCGGTCTCATTTAGTTTTGTGACTTTTGTAACCAATTAAGATCAACAAAAACCCTTTAAAAACAAATCTATCATGAACTCAAACATGGAGAAGCCCTATGTAGTGGGCATTGACATTGGTGGTACGAACACTGTTTTCGGCGTAGTGGATGCGCGTGGTACAATCATTGCAAGCGGTTCTATCAAGACCGGCGCCTATCCTGATGTAAACGAGTATGTGGATGCCGTGTGCAAGAATCTGTTGCCCTTGATCGTGGCCAACGGTGGTTCGGACAAGATAAAAGGCATCGGTATCGGTGCACCTAATGGTAATTATTACAGTGGAACCATCGAGTTCGCACCCAACCTCCCCTGGAAGGGTATCATCTCCCTGGCCGCTATGTTCGAGGAACGCCTGGGCATCCCCACGGCATTGACCAACGACGCCAATGCTGCCGCCATCGGTGAGATGACGTATGGTGCTGCCCGTGGTATGAAGGATTTCATCATGATCACTCTCGGTACGGGTGTCGGTAGCGGTATCGTCATCAACGGCCAGATGGTGTATGGACATGACGGTTTTGCCGGTGAGCTGGGTCACACTATCATCCGCCGCGAGAACGGACGTCAGTGTGGCTGCGGACGTAAAGGCTGCCTGGAAACCTACTGCTCGGCAACCGGCGTGACCCGCACGGCCCGCGAGTTCCTGGCTGCACGTACCGAACCCAGCCTGTTGCGTGCTATTCCGGCCGAGAACATCACGTCGAAGGACGTGTATGATGCAGCCGTGAAGGGCGACAAGTTGGCGAAAGATATTTTCGACTACACCGGTCAGATTCTGGGTGAAGCCATTGCAGACTTCATCGCCTTCTCCAGCCCCGAGGCCATCATCCTCTTCGGCGGTCTGGCCAAGTCCGGCGACTACATCTTCAAGCCCATCCAGAAAGCCATCGACGAGAACATCCTGACCATCTACAAAGGCAAGACCAAACTGCTGATGTCCGAGCTGAAAGACTCTGATGCAGCCGTGCTGGGTGCCAGTGCATTGGGTTGGGAGTTGAAAGACCTCAAGTAAGGTCGTTCCGTTCCCAGGGGAAAGAGTCCCTTTTCCGGTCCGTGCGGGCCGGGGAAGGGACTCTCTTTGTGTGGGGAGGAGGGCATGCCAGGGGGATGTCTTGCTTTGGCATTGGTCGGCATTCAAGGCCTTTTGGTCGACTTTGTGCCGTTAATCCCGTTAAATGTCGTTCATTTGTTGCAGTCTTTTTCCGGACGTGCGTCTTTTATGTAAAAAACGATTGCTTATGAACTTGAGTTGCGCCCTGTTGCATACCGATGCGAAGATGCTTGAGAAACTGCAAGGCTTTGTGGGAAATGTTCCTTTCCTGACCTTGTGTGGAAGCCATGGCGACCCTTTGGCCGCGTTGAAGGAGTATTACGTGTCCAAGGTGGACGTGTACATCGTGGGGCTTTTCCCCGCGGCGGAAGGCGGGATTGGAGGGATGGATTTTTGCCGTCTGTTGTCGTCCCATGCGCGGGTGATTGTCGTGGCGGCCACGGATGAGTATGCGGCGGCGTGCTATCGGCTGGATGTCTTGGACTACCTGGTGGGCGATTTCGGATTCTCCATTTTCTTTCAGGCGGCCAGCAAGGCGCTGCGCTGGTTTACGTTGAAGGAGGGGCATGCGGTTCCATCCTATCAGGAAAACCGGACGGATCAGGTCCTGAAGGTGATATACCTGCGTTCGGACAGCCGCATTCTGCGTTTGCAGGTGGAGGACATCCGCTACATAGAGAGTTGTGGTGATTATGTGAAGGTCTATTGCCGGGACGAGCCTCGCCCTTTCATGAGCCTTTGCACGATGAAGAGCATGGAGGAGAAGTTGGCCGGGGCGGACTTCATACGCATTCATCGTTCGTTCCTGGTGCGCAGGCAGGCCATGGATGTCATTGGCGCCAACACGGTCAGCGTGGGCACGAAAGAACTCCCGATAGGCGATGCCTACCGGGAGCGCCTGAAAGCTTGCTTGTCGGGGCTGACCTTGTTGTGAGGCGGTCCCTTACCTGATTTTGCTCCTGGATATCCTTTCGCCAAAAGTCAGGTTCAGGTCCAGGCTCCAGCGGCATTCCTGCATGACGCGGCTGTCGCGGTTCATCTGCCGGCGCCAGGTGGCCCCTATGGAGAGGTAGGAGGAGCGGATGGGCAGGCTGATGCCTGCACTGGCTTCCAGGTAATTCATTTTCTTGCCTTTCATGCTGATGTGCGAGTTGCCGTACCCTATTCCCATCATCAGTTCCGTGGAGCGTGGGCGGCGGGGAAAGAGTGCAAGGCATCCCCCCAGATTCATCCGGTGCTGGTCCTCATGGCCGAAGCCGTCCTGCGAGGAGGCGTTGTGGCTCCAGCCGGTATAGTTGTAGTCTGCGGTCAGCAGCCAGTGCCGGGTGGACATGGCAAGCCCCAGCCCTATGTGCAGGGGGAGGTATTGCTGGCTTTCGTGATAGGGCTTCTCCAAATCCTCGCTGGTGGATGAATTGTCATAGGTCAGCGTGTTGTCGTGTGCCAAGGGCAGGGATGGGGAGAAAACCGCTCCCATGGACCATTGCGGCCCTCGCTTGGAAGGGAAGTCGTAATGAAGTCCCACTTCGGCATGGAAAGCCCGTTTCTTCGATTCATGTTCCACGGTGGCGCTCTCCTGTGACTCGCTCTGCGTGACGTTGCCCAAAACCATCCCGAGGTTGAGCCCGACAGACAGCCGGCGGGTCAGGCGGACGGCGTTCGTGAGGTAGCACCGGTAGAGGCCGCCTTCTCCTTGGAAAGTGGAATGGAGGGTCTGGCCGGGCTGTCCTTCCACGGGCTCTTCGGTGCGGATGAGGTAGCCCACGCTGCTGTAGGGCGCGGTCCCCAGCATCATGTACCAGTGTTTCATCACGCGGAATCCCAGGCTGATGCGGTTGGGGTTGGCGGTCGTGCTGCTGCTCCGGTCGCTGAGGTAGGCGTAGCGGGCGTATGTCGTCCGGCAATTGGTTGATACGGTTGTAGCTGCCTTTCAAGGGGTAGAGGTAGAGGGTGGCGCTTTCGATGGAGACAATCTGTCCCGCGTCCTGCAATTCGTTCAGATAGGGGAACTCCAGCTGATTGTAATAGCCGGTCAGGCCTTGCAGGTAGGCCCGGTGTCCCAGCGAGGTGGAGTGTACGAGGTTCTCGATGCCACTGCGGACGTCGGTCAGGGGAGAATCCGTGCAATCGTGCCGGATGCCGGTATGGGCATAATCCATGTTGACGCTGAACGTCACTTCCTGTTCCGTCCGCAGGGTGGAGATTTCGTGGTAGTGCAGGGTGAGGCACATGGAGGAATCATTAACCAAAAACCCGCTGATGCACTGTCCGGTTTCGTCCGGCACAAAGGCCAGTCCAGGAAATTCGTGTTTGAAATTCTCTTGTTCTTCGAGGTACTCCTCCTGATTCACCAGGTCATCCAGTAGCTGCTGCCCCCATTCGTCGGGCAGGCGGATTTCCTGTACCTTCGTCTCGCCGGGCCTCGGACGGTAGATGAAACTGCAGAGGGGCGTTGCTTCTGTGGCCAGCACGGTGCGGTTGTACAGGTCTTCATCGTCCGTCAGTTCGATGGGCTTTTCCAGACGGTATATGTGGACAAGGGGGCGGGTCAGTGTGTCGCCCCAATAGTGTCCGCTGTGCCGCATCACCAGCACGAGCGAGTCGAGCGTATAGCTGTAGTTCTCATTGGGTGTGAAGCTGGCTGTGGAGTATTCCGCGTAATAGGCGGCTGTCACCATGCCCCACGTGTCGTCCCGGTAATGGCCTATTTGGCAGATGCTGTCTCCCCGTGTCACGATGGAGTCCTCGAGCACCGTGCTGATGTCCACAGTGCACGTGTCCACATGCACATTATAAAATGAACTCTCCACCAACGTATGTCCCAAGTGGGAGTTCTCGTCCACGCAGCCACAGAGGCTTACAGAAAGAAGGCATAAAAGCAAAAATCGTTTCATTCTTTATATAAATTCTTATTTACCCCGGCAAAGGAATGCGATTGCCTCGGCTTTTCCTACAGAAATCGACTGTCAGTCCCTTTTCCCCGTTGAAGGGCGTTTGACGGATTTTTCCGCCGGTTCGTCGGTTTTTCTTGCGGCGGTGCGGGCTACGCCTATTTTCGCGCAATAAATTTGAACCTAAAAGATGTATAAGAAATGAAGAAGACAACACTGGGAATCGTGCTGGCAGCCTTGAGTTTCCTTGCCGGCTGCACGGAGGACGAGGAGTACACACAAGGACAATGGATACGTCGCTCGGACTTTGACGGCGTGGCGCGTTGCGGGGCCAGTAGTTTCACCATCGATGGAAAGGGATACCTGTGCTGCGGTTATCGTGGCTCCAATCGTGACCTGCTGAAGGACTGCTGGGCCTACGACATCGAGGGAAACTATTGGACACAGTGTGCCGACATGCCTGATGAAGCGTCAGGCAGGCACGAAGCCGCGGCTTTCGCCTTGAACGGCAAGGGATATGTGAGTACTGGTGCCATCAAGGACGAGCCGGATTACGTGGCCGACACGTGGGAGTATGACCCTGCATCGGACACTTGGGCGCAGAAGGACGACTTTGCCGGCGGGATGCGCCGTGGCGCCATCGGCTTTTCGGTGGGTGGATATGGTTACGTGGGCACGGGCTATGACGGTAACTACCTGAAGGACTTTTACCGCTTCGACCCGAATGCGGCGGCGGGCAGCCAGTGGCAGATAGTGAACGGGTTCGAGGGCGGAAAGCGTGTCAATGGCTTGGCTTTTGTCATTGATGAGGTGGCTTATGTGGGTTTTGGCCAAAATAACAGTGCCTATGCGGAGGATTTCTACAGTTTCAACGGCGCCACGTGGACTCGCCTGCGCGACATTGCCAATACCAATGATGATGAGGATTATGACGATGATTATGCCATTGCCCGCAGCTATGCCGTGGCTTTTGTCATCGATGGCAAGGGGTATGTGGCCACAGGCGACCGTAGCGGTGTCACCAGCGACTATTGGGTGTATGACCCCGGGCAGGATTTGTGGTATGGCGATGCGGACGATGGCTTCACCCCGCTGACGTCCGTGCACTATGGCACGGGTGGTTCATCGCGTAGCCAGGCCGTTAGTTTCTCGACAGGTACACGGGGCTTTGTGGTGACCGGCCAGTCCGGCAACAGCTACTTTGATGACATGTACGAGTTGTTGCCCTATGAGTTGGAGGATTATTGTGTGTGATAATGAAGCCCATTGGTAGGCTATTGGTTGGAACAGGCGCGTCGCTTTGGTTGGCGGCGTGCCTGTCTTGTACTTCTGGTGACCGGTTACAATGTCGTGCCGTGCCGGTGCCGGGAGGATATGGATATGTGATTCTGCATCGGGAAGACACGCTGATAAAGCAACCTTATGTTCCGGCTATAGGCCGCAGGCTGGCTTTCCGCACGGAGCAGGAGGCATTGGAAGTGGGTCGTCTGGTCTGTCGCAAGTTGCGTGGGGGAGTGGCGCTCACTGTCACTCCGGAGGAAGTGGAGGAATGTCTGAAACGTGCCGGGCATTAAAAAAGGGAACCGGTTGTGCCGATTCCCTTTTTTATAATTGGAAAGAAGAAAGAGTGAAGTCCTATTAGCCCAATACTCTTTTCTCTTTGATTCTGGCCTTCTTGCCGGTGAGGGCGCGCAGGTAGTACAACTT
>CALNEX010000093.1 GCA_939791845.1 uncultured Mediterranea sp.
CCGCCGTAGGCATAGATGAGCTTGCCGTTGGTGCCTGTCTTGTGGATGCCCTGGTCCACGAAGTCCCAGATGAAGCCGCCCTGGTACTTGGGATATTGGCGAATCATGTCCCAGTATTCCTTGAATCCGCCCATCGAGTTGCCCATGGCGTGGGCATATTCGCACTGGATGAGGGGCTTGGTCTTCGACTCGTCCTGGCTGTAGGTTTCGCAATCCCAGTAGCGGTAGTACATCGGGCAGAAGATGTCCGTCTTGCCGTCATATCCCGCACGTTCATATTGTACGGCGCGGCTGGGGTCTTCGACCTTTATCCAGTCGTAGGCGGCGTCGAAGTTGGGGCCGTAGCCGGCCTCGTTGCCCAGGGACCAGAAGATGATGGCCGGGTGGTTGAAGTTGCGCTGCACATTGCGCTGGTTGCGCTCCAGGTGGGCCAGGCGGTAGTCGTCCCGCTTGGCCAGGGTCTCGTCCCCGTAGCCCATGCCGTGCGATTCGACGTTGGCTTCGGCCACCACGTAGAGGCCGTATTCATCGCACAGGGCATACCAGTACGGGTCGTCCGGGTAGTGGCAGGTGCGCACGGCGTTGATGTTGAGGTCCTTCATGATCTGCACGTCCTGCAACATCCGCTGGCGGGACACCACGTAGCCGCCGTCCGGGTCCATCTCGTGGCGGTTGGCGCCCTTGAAGAGGACGGGCTGCCCGTTGACCAGCACCTGCGCGTCCTTCAGCTCAATCTTGCGGAAGCCCACTTTGACGGGGATGACCTCCTTCGGAGCCAGTTCGCCAATCTGCGCGTAGAGTGTATATAAATAAGGTGTCTCGGCCGTCCACTTGTGCGGATTGCTGACCTGCATGGTCACGGTCTCGCCGCGGGTGGTGGCGGAGGCCACTTCCTTGCCCTGCGCGTCCTCCAGTCTCAGCGTGGCGATGGCGCTGCCCTTCAGCTGCACGTCCACGGTCAGGGTGCCGTCTTTATACTCCGCGTCCAGGTCGGGCGTGACGCGGATGTCTTCGATGCGGCGTTTGTCGCGGGCATAGAGGTAGCAGTCGCGTCCTACGCCGGAGTAGCGGAAGAAGTCTTGGTCCTCCATGTAGGTGCCGTCGCACCAGCGAAACACTTGGAAGGCGATGAGGTTCTCCTGGCCGGGCTTGAGGTAGCGTGTCAAGTCAAATTCGGCCTCCAGCTTGCTGTCTTCGCTGTAGCCAACGAACTTGCCGTTGACCCACAAATAGATGTTGGAGGTGACGGAACCGAAGTGGGCGATGATGTCCTTGCCTTTCCACGAGGCAGGCACGGTGAAACTCTTGCGGTAGGAGCCGACGTGGTTTTCTTCCGTGGGTACCTGCGGTGGATTGTTCTTCCACTGTTCGCGCCAGGGATAGCCCACGTTGACGTAGAGGGGGGCTCCATAGCCGTTCAGTTCCCATACGCCGGGCACGGGCATCTCGTCCCAGCCCTTGTCATTGTAGTCAGCCCGCCAGAAGCCGGTGGGGCGGGCGTCGGCATGGCGCACCCAGTGGAATTTCCACAGCCCGTTGAGGGACATGTAGTAGGTGGAGGACTCACGTTCGCCTCTCTCTGCCAGTTCGGGTGTCTCGTAGGCGAAGTAATCGGTGTGCATCGGGGCACGATTGACGGCGTTGACGCCCGCATCCTGCCATTCGGTAAACGTCTGCGCGTTTGCCGAGAGGCTGAGCAGGGCCGCCAGGCCGAGGGTTACATACTTTCTCATGGTTCTTGTACTGTTTTATTTATGTTAATAGAATGTGGTATGTCTGTTTCGGTTCGGGTGGGGTGTCTACCCTTATGCTGGAGAGGGTCCTCACCCTTATGCTGGAGAGGGTCCTCACCCTTATGCTGGAGAGGGGGCCCACCCTTATGCTGGAGAGGGTGCCCACCCTTATGCTGGAGAGGGTGCCCGCAATTATGCTTGAGGGGGTACCCTCAATTATGCTTGAGGGGGTACCCTCAATTTTTCCTGCAGGAACTGTCCCGTGTAGCTGGCGGCGCAGGCAGCCACTTCCTCCGGTGTGCCGGTCACCACGATGCGTCCGCCCCGGTCGCCGCCTTCGGGGCCGAGGTCGATGACATGATCCGCACACTTGATGACGTCCATGTTGTGCTCGATGATGGTGATGCTGTGGCCGCGGCGCAGGAGGGCGTCGAAGGCTTCGAGCAGCTTGCGGATGTCGTGGAAGTGCAGGCCCGTGGTGGGCTCGTCGAAGATGAACATCGTTGGGTCCGCCTTCTCCTGGCTGAGGTAGTAGGCCAGCTTGACGCGCTGGTTCTCGCCGCCGGACAGGGTGGACGAGGACTGTCCCAGCTTGATGTAGCCCAGGCCGACGTCTTGCAGGGGTTGGAGTTTCTTCGCTATCTTCTTCTGCTTGTGCTGGGTAAAGAACTCGATGGCCTGGTCAACGGTCATCTCCAGCACGTCGTGGATGTTGGCATCGTGGAAGCGCACCTCCAGCACGTCGGGCTTGAAGCGCATGCCGTGGCAGGATTCGCACTCCAGCACCAGGTCGGCCATGAACTGCATCTCCACGGTGATGGTGCCCTCGCCCTTGCACTCCTCGCATCGTCCGCCCTCGCTGTTGAAGCTGAAGGTGCCGGGCGTGTAGCCCATCTGCTTCGAGAGCGGCTGGTCGGCAAAGAGCTTGCGGATGTCATCGTAGGCTTTGAGGTAGGTGACGGGGTTGCTGCGCGAGGACTTGCCGATGGGGTTCTGGTCGATGAACTCCACGTTGCGCAGGTCCCGGAGGTCGCCCCCGATGGAGACGAACTCGCCCGGTCGCTCGGTGCATTCGTCCAGCTCGCGCTTCAGGGCGCGGTAGAAGATGTCGCGCACCAAGGTCGACTTGCCCGAGCCGCTCACACCGGTCACCACGGTCATCACGTTCAGGGGGAAACGCACGTCCACGCCCTTCAGGTTATTCTCCCGCGCGCCTTTTATTTCGATGTAATTGTTCCACGGGCGGCGTTGTGCGGGGACGGGGATGGTTTCCTCGCCCAGCAGGTAGCGGACGGTGTAGCTGTTGGTGTGCGCCTTCAGGTCCTTCATGTCCCCTTGGTACACCACTTCGCCGCCCAGCCGTCCGGCTTTGGGGCCTATGTCGATGATGTAGTCTGCCGCGCGGATGATTTCCTCGTCGTGCTCCACCACTACCACCGTGTTGCCCAGTTGCTGGAGTTGGCGCAGGACGCGGATCAGCTTGTCCGTGTCGCGGCTGTGCAGGCCGATGCTCGGCTCGTCCAATATGTAAAGGCTGCCCACGAGGCTGCTGCCCAAGGAGGTGGCCAGGTTGATGCGCTGGCTTTCGCCGCCGGAGAGGGAGTTGCTCAGCCGGTTCAGCGTCAGGTAGCCTAAGCCCACGTCCAGCAGGAAGCGGATGCGGCTGTTGATTTCCGCCAGGATGCGTGCAGCCACTTGGGCGTCGTGGGCGTTCAGCTTCAGGTGGTCGAAGAACTGCTTCAACTCCGTGATGGGCAGGTCCACCAGCTCGGAGATGCTCTTGCCTCCCACACGGACGTAGTTGGCTTCGGGTTTGAGGCGCGTGCCGTGGCAGGCGGGACAGATGGTCTTGCCCCGGTATCGGGCCAGCATCACGCGGTATTGTATCTTATATTGGTTCTCTTGCAGCATCTTGAAGAAGGCGTTGATGCCCTCGAAGTAGCGCGTGCCTTCCCACAGCATCCGGCGTTGCTCGTCGGTCAGTTCGTAGTAGGGGGTGAAGATGGGGAAGCCCGCCTTCTCCGCCCCGCGTATGACCATCTCGCGCCACTCGCCCATCTTCTCGCCCCGCCAGCAGACGACGGCCCCGTCGTACACCGAGAGGGCGCGGTTGGGCACCACCAGGTGCTCGTCGATGCCGATGACGCGCCCGAAGCCTTCGCACACGGGGCAGGCGCCGATGGGGGAGTTGAAGGAGAACATCTGGTCCGTAGGCTCCTCGAAGGTGATGCCGTCCGCCTCGAACTTGGTGTTGAAGCGGAAGAGGCTGGTGCTGCCGTCCGCCTGCCAGAAGCGCAGGAGGCACGCCCCGTCGCCCTCGTACATGGCCGTTTCGGCGGAGTCGGTCAGGCGGCTCAGGGCGTCTTTCTCGTGCGAGGCCGTCAGGCGGTCTATCAGGAGGAACACCGTATCTCCGTCTTGGGGCGTGTATTCATCGATGCGGGTCATCTGTCCGTTCACTTCCAAGCGGGTGAAGCCCTCCTTCTGGCAGGTGTCCAGTTGCTGGGCAAGGGTGCGGCCTTCGCGCAGGACGATGGGGGCCAGGACGGTGTAGCGCGTGCCTTCGGGGTGCTCCAACATGCAGTTCACGATGTCTTCGGGCGTATGTTTCTTCACCTCCCGTCCGCTCACGGGGCTGAAGGTGTGTCCCACCCGTGCATAGAGCAGGCGGAGGTATTCGTAGATTTCCGTCGAGGTGCCCACGGTGGAGCGCGGGTTGCGGCTGTTCACCTTCTGCTCGATGGCGATGGCGGGCGGTATGCCCTTGATGTAGTCGCACTCCGGCTTGCTCATGCGTCCCAGGAACTGGCGGGCGTAGCTGCTGAGGCTTTCCACGTAGCGGCGTTGTCCCTCGGCATAGAGCGTGTCGAAAGCCAGCGAAGACTTGCCCGAGCCGCTGAGGCCGGTGATGACCACCAGCTTGTTGCGGGGTATCTCCACGTCGATGTTCTTCAGGTTGTTGACGCGGGCGCCTTTTATGAGGATGGATTTGGATTCTGACATAATGCTTACTCTTTGGTGTAACCTTCGTAATAATAGGATTGTTCGATGCCTTTGAATATCACTTCACGGTCGTCCACCCTGTCGGTCAGGGCAGGTTGGAGCAATACGCGCAGCTCCAGGTCGTTGATGGGGCTTCGCTCCATGGCTTGCAAATAGAGGTCCTTGTCCACGCGCTGCCAATCCACGACCTTGCCCAGTTTTCTGCGCAGCATCAGGTCGAGCCAGATGCGCGTGGCGCGTCCGTTGCCTTCCATAAAAGGGTGGGCGACATTCATTTCCACATACTTGGCGATGATTTCCTCGAAGGTGCGCTCCGGCATCTTTTCGATGACCGGGAGGATGGCCTCCAAGTACATGGCGTTGGCGAAGCGGAAGCCACCCTTGGCGATGTTCATCGTGCGGATTTTCCCGGCAAAGTCATACAGTCCTTCAAACAAGTAGCGGTGTATGTCGCACAATCCTTTCGTCGTCCCTGCCTCTATCTGCCGGATGTCGCCGGATTCAAACAGGCGTTGCGCCTGGCGGAGGCTTTGTTCGTCTATTTCGTGTTGCTTGTTCATAGCTTCACTTTCTTCGACACCGACTTCGACTCATTCCACATCCTGTCCAATGCCGTCACCACATAGCGGTACTTCGTCTGCCCGTCCTTGTAGGGCAACTTGTAGAAGGGCGTGCTCGTGATGGCCACGATGTGGCTGGGGTCGTCCAGATCCATGTCTTCCTTGTCCGCGAAGCGATACACCACGTAGCGCACGGCGCGTTGCATCTCGTGGCGGTATTTCGGCTCCGTCCAGCAGAGGATGTAGCCGTCTTCCATCCAGACGGGCTTCAGCTTGCGTACCTTCTTGGGCGCCTCGTCGTCCATGAAGTCGAAGACGGGGACGAGGGCAGGATACTTGTGATATTCGGCCATGAGCGCATCGCGGTAGTTTCCCTTGTTCTCCACCACCGTCCCGGCATACCATTGGCAACTGCCCTGGATGGATTGAAACATCCGCTGCAGGGCCATCTTGCGGGGCAGCTGGTTGATATTGGGATCCTCCGGGTCGGCGTGTGTGACGGTGTTGTCCACCGATTGGCCGATGAAGAGCGGGCGGTTCTCCGAGTGCAAGGCCCACCAGCGCACCAAGGTGTCGTAGTCGGCGCGCGGATGGCCGATCTCCCAATAGATTTGGGGGATATTGTAGTCTATCCACCCCAGGCGTGCCCAGTACAGCACGTCGGCATAGAGGTCGTCGTAGTTTTGCAGGCCGTTGGTGCGGCTGCCCAGCGGGTCGCTGCTCTGGTTGCGGTAGATGCCGAAGGGCGACACGCCGAACTTCACCCACGGTTTGGCCTCGCGGATGGTGGCGTGCAGTTCGTGGATGAGCAGGTTGACATTCTCGCGGCGCCAGTCGGCCTTGTTGGCGAAGTCCCGTCCATAGCGGGCGAAGGAGGCATTGTCGTCGAACTCCACTCCCGCCTGGGGATAGGGGTAGAAGTAGTCGTCGATGTGGATGCCGTCCACGTCATAGCGCGTCACGATGTCCGCCACCACCAGGCAGATGTGCTTGCGGCTTTCGGGCAGGGCGGGGTCGAAGAAGAGCTGGTTGCCGTAGGTGACGAACCACTCCGGGTGTATATTATAAATATGTGTAGGCGCCAGTTGGTTGCCCAGCGAGGTCTTGGCGCGGTAGGGGTTGATCCAGGCGTGCAGCTCCATGCCGCGCTTGTGGCACTCGTCTATCATGAACTGCAGGGGATCCCAATAAGGGGCGGGTGCCTGGCCTTGCGTGCCTGTCAGGTAGCGGCTCCAAGGCTCCAGGCGCGAGGCATAGAGCGCATCGGCCTCCGGGCGCACCTGGAAGAGAATGGCGTTGATGCCCGCCTCTTGCAGGGAGTTGAGCTGGCGGATGAGCATCTGCTGCATTTGATCCGTGGGCATTCCTTTGAATTGCCCGTTGACGGCCTGTATCCACGCGCCGCGGAATTCGCGCTTGGGGTGGCGGTTGGATGCATCGGGCGACTGGGCCCAAAGAACGAGGGGCAGGAGAGCCCCCAGGCAGAGGAGAAAGAGTTGCTTGATATTCATAAGTCTATCTGTTTCAGGTTGAAACGGCCGCATGGCCGTGCTTGAGGGACAAAGATAAAGATTTTGCGCGAATATGCCATATCCGGCGGGTTTTCTTTTTGTCATTGGGGGCATTATGCGGGCGTGCCGCCGGACGTGAGCGGGCGTACCGCTGCCCGTGTCCGGGCGTACCGCCGTCCGCGCCCGGCGGTACGCCTGCTTGCGCCCCTTCAAAGTCAGGCTTTGCGGGCGTCAAAGTGCCTTCTTGTGGCGGTCAAAGCATGGATTTAATATAATTAACGTTTCCTGCCCCTAAAATAAGTAATCGCGGGCGGTATAATGGATTGGGATAATGGTTAATTTTGCAGCAGAAAAAATCCAAAATTACCTCATCTTTATGTTAACACAGATTATTAACGCCCGTATTCTTACCCCGCAGGGCTGGCTGAAAGACGGCTCGGTGCTCATCAGGGACAATAAGATTCTGGAAGTGACCAACTGCGACCTGCCCGTTGTGGG
>CALNEX010000094.1 GCA_939791845.1 uncultured Mediterranea sp.
CTGGTGGCGTTGGCCTTCGCCTTCGCCGCCTGCGAGGAGACCACCGAGCCGGGCGAGTATGACAATTGGCGCGAGCGCAACGATGCCTTCATAGACTCCATCCGCACGGAGACGGGCGAGAACTACCTGGTGTGGCGCAATCCTGCCACCCGCGTCACGACCGACCTGGGACAGACGCCGATGGAACTGGGCAAGCTCTACGCCATCGAGGTGCAGGATGGCAGCACCAGTGCGGGTTTGGAATATACCTATGCCAAGAAGCTGGTGGACAATCCGCAAGGCACGCGCCTTTTGGCCACGGACTATGCGGAGATGTACTATTACGGCACCCTCATCAACGGCACGAGTTTCGATGGTAATTTCGAAGGCTATGGTGCCCTTGACCAGCAGATTCCCCTCGACCCCACGCAGATGAAGAACCCCACGGACTTCGACCTGCCCGCCACGATGCAGGCAGGCGGATTGGTGGGCGGCGTCAAGTGGGTGCTGCAACACGCACGCACGGGCGAGCGTTGGCTCATCTACGTGCCCTACAGCGTGGGTTATGGTGAGAGCGACAATAATTCCATCCCCGGTTGCTCGGTGTTGACGTTTGACTTTGTCATCGGCGACATTGTGGAGGTGGAGTGAAGTGATAATGGACCAGCCCTTGCATCGGGCTTTGTACTGTCTGGCCGATGCGGATGCCCAACGAGGCAGCCGCTTCGGCCAGTATCTTTTTATAATGGTAGGCGATGGAGCCGCAGAAGTGTACATCGTGCGCCTGCCAGTCATATTGCATCACGTTGCGTCGCAGGAAGTCGCGGAAGGCGTTCAATACCAACTGATGCACGCCCGCATCGTCCAGATGCTCCGCAAGGAAAGGCGACAGGCCGGCGAGGAACCGGTTGGGCAGGGGGGTGCGGTAGACGCGCTCGATGATGTCCGCCGGAGTGAGGGCGTATCGCTCAAGGAACTCCTCTTTTAAGCCCGGTGCCAGTTGGTTTTTCAACAAGCTGCCCACCAGGAGTTTGCCCAATACCGCGCCGCTGCCTTCGTCGCCGAGGATGAAGCCCAGGGGAGATACGTTCGCCACCATGTTTTTCCCGTCATAGGAGCACGAGTTGCTGCCCGTGCCCAGGATGCAGGCGATGCCCGCCTGGCGGCCGCAGAGCCCCCGCGCTGCGCCCAGCATGTCCGAAGCCGCCTCCACACTCCCTGCGCTTGTGAAGGCGTATGCCAAGGCGCGCCTCACCCGTTCCGTCTGTGTGGGGATGCATCCGGCACCGTAGAAGTGGATGGCCTCCGGGCGTATGTCCTCCAGTTGCCGCGCCACGTCTTCCATCGCGTTGCGCAGTTCCTCGTCCGTTAGGAACACCGGGTTGATGCCGTCCGTCTTTATCTGCCGGAGGATTTTCCCGTCTTCTGCCAGGCACCAGTCTGTTTTGGTGGAGCCGCTGTCTGCTATCAGTGTTTTCATAAATGATAATTTATCGGTGTTTTTTGGCGCGGATTACACGGATTTCACGGATTAAGTTTTATCATAGAATTATGAATGCCAATGGTTTCACAAATAATATATCCGTGAAATCCGCGTAATCCGCGCCTAAACTAAATTCCTATTTATCTCCCTTTTCAGTGCATTCGTCCACCAGGTAAGCAATCGACACGTAGGGGATGCCGCTGTTGGTCGTCAGCCCGATTTCGCACGTGCGGCTGTTGCTGTAGCCAATCTGGATGTGGGCGGCCTCTATCTGCGGGCGCAGCTTGCGCAGGGCGTAGGCGTTCAGCTCGGGATGCGTGAAGCCGCGGTCGCCGGCGAAGGCGCAGCAGCCTATCTCCTCGGGCACCAAGACTTGTCCCGTGGTGCAGAGGCGGGCGAGCTCCACCAGCGTGTCGGCCAGGCCCATCTCGCGCGTGGAGCAGGTGATGTGCACGGCCACGGGGCGGTCGGTGGGCTTGAACGTCAGGTGCGGGCGCAGGAAGGTGTAGATGAACTCCGCCGGTTCGTAGAGCTTCATCTGGTGGATGGTCTGGCGCATCCGGTGCAGGCAGGGACTTTGGTCGCAAAGGACGGGGTAGCGGCCTTCCTCGCTCGCCCGCCACAGGGCGTCTTCCAGTTCCTTGCTCTTGCGGTCGGCGATGTCGGGCATGCCTTTGCTCTCCCAGATGGTGCCGCAGCAGAGGTTGCTCATCTTTTCGGGGAAGATGACTTCGTAGCCCGCCTTCCGCAGGAGATGCATCATCTTGTTCACCAACGGTTGCTCCACGGGCGACTTGCGGGCGAGGCCCATCGTCTGGTTGATGCAGCTGGGGAAGTAAACCACCTTTTTAGCGGATGCTTCATGCTTCATTCTTTGTTCTTCATCCTTCATTCTGAACGCCTTCGGCATCGCGGGCGTCCATTGCGGTATGCCCAGCAGGTGGTGCAGGCCGCGGGTCAGCTTGCTCATCGCCGGTGTGCCGAGGATGGCGTGCGCCGTGTCCGCCAAGGTGAGCACGGGGCGCAGGGCACTTTCGATGCCAGCGAGGTGTCGGGCGGCAAAGTCTCCCGTCTTATACCCCATGCTGTCGGGCGGCAAGAGCTGCTGGCGGACGTGGTGCGTCAGGTCGCCCGTGTTGATGCCCATCGGGCAGGACATGGAGCATAGGCCGTCGCCTGCACACGTCTGGTTGCCGGGATAGTAGTATTGCTTGACGAGCAAGGACAGGCGTTCGGGATCCTCGCCGCTTTGGCGCAGGCGGGCTATCTCGCGCTGGATGACGATGCGCTGACGCGAGGACAGCGTGAAGCCGCACGACACGCAGTTGACCTCGCAGAAGCCGCATTCGATGCACTTGTCCACTTTTTCCCACACGGGCGGCAGCGGCTTGAAGTGCTTCAGGTGGCATTGCGGGTCGTCGTTGAAGATGACACCCGGATTCAGCAGGCCGTCCGGGTCGAAGATGCGCTTCACTTCCTTCATGCACTCGTACGCCTTGTCGCCCCATTCGTAGCGGACATACGGCGCCATGTTGCGGCCTGTGCCGTGTTCGGCTTTCAGCGAGCCGTCGTATTTGTCCACTACCAGCGTCTTGACATCATCCATTAGGTCGGCGTAGCGTTTCACCTCGGCTTCGCTGGAGAAGCTCTGGTTGAGGATGAAGTGGTAGTTGCCTTCCAGGGCGTGGCCGTAGATGCAGGCGTCGTCATAACCGTGGCGGGCGATGAGTTGTTGCAGGTCGGCGGTGGCTTCGGGCAGGTCGTTGATGTGGAAGGCCACGTCTTCGATGAGGCAGGTGGTGCCGGGGCGCCGCGTGCCGCCCACCGAGGGGAAGATGCCCGAACGGATGGCCCAGTATTGGCCATATTCGGCCGGGTCGTCTGTGAAGCGCACGGGGACGTAGGTGGAGAAGGCGGAAAGTGCTTCTGTGATGCGGGCAAT
The DNA here is from genome assembly GCA_939791845.1 of uncultured Mediterranea sp. Taxonomy (GTDB): domain Bacteria; phylum Bacteroidota; class Bacteroidia; order Bacteroidales; family Bacteroidaceae; genus Bacteroides. The sequence continues at coordinate 3,405 of CALNEX010000094.1, forward strand.
GTGTTGCGAAAGCTCTTCCTTTGTTTTGCCTTTGGTTTCGGTCAAGACGGCGGTCAGGCCGGAAGCGTCAGGCACTTCGCTCTTGTATCTCAGGTAATGAGCATCGTCCACGGAGGACAGGCTCTTGTAGTCCAGCAGTTCGGCGCTCTTCACCAGCCACTCGCCGCGGTCGTTCACCAGCTTCTTCAGGGCCACCACGGCGCGGCACGCTTCCTTGATGGTGGTGAAGTAGAGCATCGCGCTGGCTTTGAAGGGATAGTCGTATTCGGTCTTCATCGTCACCTGCGAGAGGAAGGCGAGGGTGCCTTCGCTGCCCACCATCAGGTGCGCGATGATGTCGAACGGGTCTTCGAAGCGCACGAACGGCAGCAGGTTGAGTCCCGTGACGTTCTTGATGGCGTATTTGTAGCGGATGCGCTCGGCCAGCTCCTCGTCTGCGCGGATGGCGTCGCGCAGGGCGCAGAGGCGTTGCAGGAAGTCGCGGTGGGTCACTTCGAACGACGCGCGGCTGACGGGGTCGCCCGTGTCCAGCACGGTACCGTCCGCTAGGACGATGCGGGCGGAAAGCATCATCTTGTCGCTGTTGGCGTGCGTGCCGCAGTTCATGCCCGAGGCGTTGTTCATCACGATGCCGCCCACCATGGCGCTCTTGACCGATGCGGGGTCGGGGGCGAACTTGCGGCCGTAGGGGGCCAGCAGCTCGTTGACGCGCTGGCCGATGAGGCCGGGTTGCAGGGTGATTTGTTCGTGGTCGGGGCTGATGGAGTATTGCTCCCAATGCTTGCCGGCGACGATGAGGACAGAGTCGCTGATGGCTTGTCCGGACAGGCTGGTGCCCGCCGCGCGGAAGGTGACGGGCAGCTTGTGGCGCGTGGCCAGGCGCAGGAGTTGGGACACTTCGTCCTCGTCCTTCGAGCGGATGACGATGTGCGGGATGAGGCGGTAGAAGCCGGCGTCCGTGCCCCAGGCCAGGCGGCGCAGCTCGTCGGTATAGATACGTTCCTGCGGGATGATGCCGAGGGCGTCGTGCAGGAAGTTTGTGTACGCGTTGTTTAGGGTTGCTTCCATATATTATGTCATAACGGTTATGCGGGCGTAAAAGTACGTATTTTCATCCGTGTGGTCAAGAGGGAGGGGTATCTATTTTTGTCCCTTTTTCATCAGCAGGCAAAGCCCTGCGACTGTCACCAGCGCATTGATGAGCAGCAGTTCGAAGCTGATTTGGTAGCCGCCGAACCACGCCTCGCTGTGGCTTTGCAGGACGTAGCAAAGCAGGGGAGAGGCCACCGCCACCAGCGGCACCCAGCGGTCGCGCACGGGTCGCCGGCAGGCCAGGCCGAAGATGAACATGCCCAGGATGGGGCCGTAGGTGTACGAGGCCAGGCTGTAGACGGCGTTGATGGCGCTGTCGTCGTTCAGTTCGTAGAAGACCACGATGACGATGACCATCAGCAAGGACATCACCACGTGCACCAGCTTGCGGGTCAGCGTCAGGTCACGCTCCTCTTGTTTCTGGTCGGCTTGCAGGATGTCCACGGTGAACGAGGTGGTCAGTGCCGTCAGTGCCGAGCCGGCTGCGGAGTAGGCTGCGGCAATCAGCCCGATGATGAACACGATGCCGATGAACAGCGGGAACTCCTCGCTCCATGCCACCCGCCCGAAGAGGGCATCGCCCGTGGCCCCTTCCGGCAGGCGGGCGTCGGCGTACATGTAGAGCAGGGTGCCCAGCACGAGGAAGAGCCCGATGACGAAGATTTGTACGAAGGCGCTCACCACCATGTTCTTCTGCGACTCGCGGAAGTTGCGGCAGCTCAGCGTGCGTTGCATCAGGTCCTGGTCCAGGCCCGTAGTGGCAATCACCATGAAGATGCCCGCGATGAACTGCTTCCAGAAGTAGCGGCCGTCGTTGGGGTCGTCCAGGAAGAACACGCGGCTGGTGGGGTGGGCGGCCACGGCACCGGGCAATTCCGTCAAGCCCAGTCCCAGGCTATGGGCGATGTAGCCGATGCAGCACACCACGGACAGCACCAGGCACAGCGTCTTCAGCGCATCCGTCCAGATGAGCGACTTCACGCCTCCCCGGAAGGAATAGAGCCAGATGAGCGCCACGGTCAGCACCACGTTCACCGTGAAGGGCACGCCCAGCGGGCCGAACACCAGCGTCTGCAACACCACGCACACCACGAAGAAGCGCACCGACGCCCCCAGCATCTTCGACACGAAGAAGAACCATGCTCCCGTGCGGTAGGTGGAGAGGCCGAAACGCCGCTCCAGGTAGCCGTAGATGCTGACCAGGTTCATCCGGTAAAACGTGGGTATCAGCACCCACGCCACCAGCACCGACCCCACGAAGAAGCCCAGCACCATCTGCATGTAGGCATGGCCGCCCGCCTGCACCGCGCCCGGCACGGAGATGAACGTCACGCCCGAGATGCTGGCGCCTATCATCGCCACCGTCACCATCAGCCACGACGATTTGCGCCCGCCGGTGAAGAAACTACGGTTGTCGGCCTTGCGGCCTGTCAGCCAGGAGATGAGAAACAAGAGGGCGAAGTAGCCCGCGATGGTGAGGAGGATGATCCAAGCAGTCATCAGGAGTGGGATTTATTCATTATACAATAGGTAAGGTTTCCGTTGCGCCTTGAACCGCGCCACATCGTCCTGCCACGTGGCTTCAATCTCGTCCGCGCCCTTGCCTTCTTCTATCATCCGGCGCACGTAGGACACGCCCATCAGCTTCTCGAAGAAGGAGGTGAAGAACTTGTCGCCCAGCCCGAGGTTGCGGTAGGCGTCGATGAGGTAGCTGAGGTCGATGCCTTTCGTGCGCAGTCCGGCTTCGTCCAGGGTGCTGAGGTTGACGCCGTGGCAGAGCTTGTCGCGCTGTGGGGGATTCTTGGCGCCGGGCCGGCTGCGCGGGGTGAAGGTGTAGTCATAGCCCGTCATCCGCGGATGGCCGTACACCTGGAAGGGGAGATCCGTGCCGCGCCCCAGGCTGACGGGGGTTGCCTCGAAGTAGCAGAGCGAGGCGTAGAGGTAGACGGACTTCATGTCGGGCAGGTTGGGCGACGGGGGGATGGGCAGGCGGTATTCCGTCTGGTGCGTGTAGTTCAGGCAGGGGATGACGGTGACGTCGCACGTCCGTCCGCCGGGCAGCCAGCCTTCGCCGTTCACCATCAGGGCCAGTTCGCCCAGTGTCATGCCGTGCACGGTGGGGATGGGCAGCCAGCCCACGGCCGACTTGTGCTTCATGTCCAGGATGGGGCCGTCCACGTAGTGTCCGTTGGGGTTGGGGCGGTCAAGGATGAGCATCTGCTTGCCGTGTTCGGCGCAGGCGTCCATCAGGCGGCACATCGAGGCGTAGTAAGTATAGTAGCGCAGGCCCACGTCCTGGATGTCCACGATGAGCAGGTCGAACTTTTGCATCGAGGCGGCCGAGGGTTTGCCCAGCTTTCCGTCGTAGAGGGAGAGGATGGGCACGCCCGTCTGCGGGTCCACCGAGCTGTTGACGTGTTCGCCCGCGTCGGCCTGCCCACGGAAGCCGTGTTCGGGCGAGAAGATGGCGGTCACGTTGAAATGATTCTCCAACAGCACGTCCAGCAGGTGCTTGTCGCCTATCATGCCCGTGTGGTTGCTGAAGATGGCGATGCGCTTGTCCTGCAGCAGGGGGAAGTATTGGTTGGTGCGCTCGTCGCCGGGGATGACGCGCGCCTGTGCCGTGCCCCACAGGGTGGAGCACAGCAGCAGAAGCAGTAGGGGGAGTCTCTTATACATATTATATCAGATGCAGTTCATTGATGAAGATGAAGGCGATGCCGATGGGTGCCACGAACTTCAGCAGGAAGACAATCAGGCCGTAGA
>CALNEX010000095.1 GCA_939791845.1 uncultured Mediterranea sp.
TTGTAGATGTCCCAGAACTCGCCGGCTTCCGTCTCGGCCGTACCGGTCATGCCGGACAGCTTGTGGTACATGCGGAAGTAGTTTTGCAGGGTGATGGTGGCGAAGGTCTGCGTGGCGGCTTCCACCTTCACGCCTTCCTTGGCCTCGATGGCCTGGTGCAAGCCGTCGGAGTAGCGGCGGCCCTCCATGATGCGGCCCGTCTGCTCGTCCACAATCTTCACCTGCCCGTCGATGACCACATATTCATCATCCTTCTCGAACATCGTGTAGGCTTTCAGCAACTGGTTGATGGTGTGCACGCGTTCGGACTTGATGGCGTAGTTGGTCAGCAGGGCGTCCTTCTTGGCCAGACGTTCCTCGTCGGTCAGGTTGGTCTCGTTCTCCAGGGCGGAGAGTTGGGCGGTGATGTCCGGCAGGACGAAGAATTCGGGGTCTGACATCTTTCCGCTGATGAGGTCCACGCCCTTGTCGGTCAGGTCCACGCTGTTCAGCTTTTCCTCGATGACGAAGTAGAGCGGGTCTGTCACCTCGTGCATACGGCGATTGTTCTGCTCCATGTAGATTTCCTCGGTCTTCAGCATGCCGGCCTTGATGCCCTGTTCGCTCAGGAACTTGATGAGGGCCTTGTTCTTGGGCAGGCACTTGTGGCTGCGGTAGAGGGCGAGGAAGCCTTCTTCCTGCTGCTTCTTGTCGTCCGAGGCGATGAGCCGCTTGGCGTCGGCCAGGTATTGCGTGGCCAGTTTCTTCTGGGCTTCCACCAGACGCTCCACGAAGGGCTTCAGTTGCTCGAACAACTGGTCGTCTCCCTTGGGCACAGGACCGGAGATGATCAGCGGCGTGCGGGCATCGTCAATCAGCACGGAGTCCACCTCGTCGACGATGGCGTAGTTGTGCTGGCGTTGCACCAGGTCCTTGGGACTGATGGCCATGTTGTCGCGCAGGTAGTCGAAGCCGAATTCGTTGTTTGTGCCGAAGGTGATGTCGGCCAGGTAGGCCTTGCGGCGGGCGTCGGAGTTGGGCTGGTACTTGTCGATGCAGTCCACGCTCAGGCCGTGGAACATATAGAGCGGTCCCATCCACTCGGAGTCACGCTTGGACAGGTAGTCGTTCACCGTCACCACGTGTACGCCGTTGCCGGTCAGGGCGTTGAGGAATACGGGCAGGGTGGCGACGAGCGTCTTGCCTTCACCCGTGGCCATTTCGGCTATCTTGCCTTTATGCAACACGACGCCGCCGAAGAGCTGCACGTCGTAGTGTACCATGTTCCATGTCACCTCGTTGCCGCCTGCCTGCCAGTGGTTGACGTAGATGGCCTTGTCGTCCTCGATGCGGACAAAATCCTTGGTGGCGGCCAGCTGGCGGTCGAAGTCGTTGGCGGTCACCACGATTTCCTCGTTCTCCGAGAAGCGGCGGGCAGTGTCCTTCACGATGGCAAAGGCCGTGGGCAGCACCTCGTCCAGCGCTTTCTCATAGATATCGAGTATTTCCTTTTCCAGCTTGTCTATTTGGTTGAAGAGTTCTTCACGGTCCTCCAGCTCGGTGCTTTCCACCTTTGCTTTCAGTTCGTCCACTTTGGCCCGTTGTTCGGTGGCCGACTCGCGGATATAAGCCTTCAGTTCCTGCGTCTTGGCACGCAGGGCATCGTTGTCCAACTGCTGTATTTCCGGATAAACGGCTTTCACCTTGTTCACCCACGGCTGAATCTCTTTCATGTCACGCGTGGACTTGTTGCCGAAAATCGAGCTTAAAAATTGATTGAATCCCATTCTATTATATACTGTTATTATTATTATTCATAAAAAGATTGGCACGCAATCTGCGAATTGCGCGGCAAAGTTACTTAATTCCTTGCAGATAACCTGCATCCGGCGGGTTATAATCGTGTGAAAAATGTGTTTAGAGGTCGAGAGGTGCCTCCGTGCAGGCGTTCGGTGCCCGGATGCGCATCGCTCCGGCCAGGGTGGGGGCGATGCGTGTGGCACTGACGGGGATGCGGACGGTCTCCGCCCCGATGCCGGCGCCCAGCAGGATGACAGGGGCCGGGATGCCGGCGGCACGCACGGTGTGCTGCGAAGCCCCGTCCTCCTGGATGATGGTCCATCCGGGCAAGACCCCGATGAGCAGGTCTCCGGAGCGCAAGCGATGGAAGCCGTTGCGGATGAGGTCGTTCTTGGGCGACCACGAGCCCAGCAGCAGGCGGTGTGCCGAATAGACTTCGTTCACGCCACTGAACTGGACGAGGAAGCCGGCCGCCTTCTCCTGCACGTCGGCCAGGTCCAGCTGCTTGTCTTCTATGAGTTTGTGGTTGAGGTAGATTTGTTGGTCATAGTAGGCCTCGACATATTGCCCCTCGCCGTAGGTGGCCATCAGGAACATGTTGAGCAGGGTGGCACAACGGTTGAGGTGGAATTCCCCTCCCGGTATGCGGTAGAGGTCGAGGTCGGGGGCGGTGTTGTCCACGTATCCCGTGGAGGCCACGCAGAGCAGCACATTTTGCAGCCCGATTTTCCGCTCCAGCATGTCCAGCAGGTCGGCCAGGCTGCGGTCCATCCGGGCATAGACATCCTGCATTTCCTGGGCTTGCGTGCCCGTGGGCAGGGAATGGAAAGGGCCTGCGTAATAGGTGAGCGACAGAAAGTCAGTCACTTGGTCGCGTCCCATCCCGCTCTTGTCCAGCAAAGTCTCCGCCAGCCGGTTGACCTCGTCGTTGATGAGCGGGGTGCGGGTCAGCGGGCGGTATTTGTTGGGAGCCTTGCCTATGGGCTTGTATTTGAACGGTTCCTTGGTCTCTCCCGGCAGGCAGGTGTAGCGTTCGGGGGGATAAAGGGGCGTCCACGTGAGGTCCTTGATGCGCTTGTCGGGCGCGTCCTTCCCGTTGACCTCGTCCAGCCAGAAGGGGAAATCCCGGTAATACGTGGTGCTGCACCATTTGCCCGTCTGCTCGTTCAGCCAGAAAGCGCCGTTGCCCGCGTGGCCTGCGCCGAAGATGGCGGCTTCGCGGAAAGGGGCGATGGCGTACACCAAGGCGCGGTTGTCCGTGGCAATCCTCAGCTCGTCGGCCAGCGTGGAGGCCAACAACTTGGCCGGGGAGGTGCTCTCGTTGGTGTAGTTGCCCATGAATTGGGGGTCGTCCACGCAATTCACCGGGCGGAGGGTCTGCGCGTCCATCCAGTTTTCGCCGATGATGCCGTTCACCGAGGGCGTGCTGCCCGTGTGGAGGGCGGCCAGGGCCGAGGCGCGGTCGGCTCCGGCAAAGGGCATCTCGGCATTGGCAAAGACTTTCCCTTCCCGCATCAGACGCCGGAAGCCCTTCTCGCCATACAGGGGCGCGAAGTCCTCCACGTAGTCCGTGCGAAGCTGGTCAATCGTCAGCATCACCACCAAGCGGGGGAGCACAGGCAGAGGTTGTGCCTGCACGCTGCCGAAAGTCAGCATCAATATGGAAGTTATCAGTCCTTTTTTCATCTTCTATTTCTTTTTACTCCGACAAGGTGAGCCAAGCTCCTTGTCCACAAACAGAGTGCCAAAGGTACGACCGTTGGCGGAAACTCTTGCGGAAATGCGCCCCAAAACATCATAAATAAAGTTAATATGATGAAGTTGGCCGTCTGATAAAGGCTGAGTCTGCCCTTTCGTTCCTTGTACACCACCTCTGCAAGCCCCAACAAGTGCAGGGGATGGAAGACGAAGAGCAGGTAGTTGGGACTCATGCACGGGTGTTGGGAAAGGAAGACCAGGAAGGCCAATACGCATCCGGCCAATCCCGCCGCACTGAGCCAAAACACGTCCACGCCCCACAGCGATTTCCTCCGGCGGAAGCCATGCACCGTGAGCAGCAAGGTCACCGCAAAACATAGCCAGCCGCAAAGTTCCGGCGTGAGGCCGTCTCCGCGAGACTTTTCCTTCTCCATCGCTTTGACGAGCAAGCCCTCTTGGGAAACCAAGGGACGTTTTTGCCCGATGGAATCCACCACCTGCGCTTGTGTCAGGTCGGCTTGCAACAGGAAGGGCACGAACTGCATCGTCCTCCGGCTGATGGGCTTGTCGGCCTCGCTCCCCAGGCAGAGATCCATGGCCAGGCGCGACCACGGATGGCCTTCGCTATACCGATAGACAAGTTCGCGGAAGGTATGGGCGGTGGGAGCCTCCATGTCCGCGCCGTAATCCACGCTGCCCTCCACGGCTTCCTCCACTTTGTCCCGCGGGCGGGTGGAGCAGTTGTCGTAGAAGAAGTTATAGCGGTAGACGCGGTTCTCCGGCCGGTAATTTTCTTCCAGCAGGGCGATGAGGCGTTCTTTCTCTTCCTGGGTCAGGTTGAGGACTTGTTGCCAGATGTCCCGTCCATAATAATAGTAGGCATGGGCGAAATAATCAGTGCGGCCCTTGTCCAGCCGGTAATCCGTCTCCCCCAGGGCGAAGCGCAGGACGAAGCCTCCCGAGCTGAAGTCGAAGACGCCATAGTTATAGACCACGTCCGTCTTTCGCGTCAGGTTCTCGCACCGGATGGCAGTATGTCCGAAGAGGGTGTAGATTTCCTCGCCCGCCGCGCAGGTCAGGAGGCTGATGCGCAGGGAGTCGCGGGCGGGTGCCTCTCCTTTTGCCGGTTGTGCCGACAGGCGGAGGGGGAGGAAGGTGCAGAGGAGTACACCTATTAGTATATATATGTGCAGTTTTGGTTTCATGGGCGCAAAGGTAGGCATTTTTTCGATATATTTGTCGTATCTTTGTGCCCATAGACGAAAACCTGTGAATGCGGATGGACAATTATATGGAAAAGGAAATCGACAAACTCTTGGAAGTGCTGGCGGAATACAAACGCCTGGACATAGCCAATCAGATAGACTATCAGAAATTTTATCTCTATTCACTCATCACCCATTCCACGGCCATTGAAGGATCTACCGTGACCGAACTGGAAAACCAGTTGCTCTTCGATGATGGTATCCCTGCTTCAGGCAAGCCGATGGTGGAGCAACTGATGAACCTGGATTTGAAACGGGCCTACGAGCAAGCCATGCGTTGGGCGCGTGAGCACAAGGCATTGTCTGTGGAGATGCTGAAGTCGCTTTCCGCCCTGGTCATGCGCAATACGGGCAGTGTGTACAGCACCTTGGCGGGAGAATTTGATTCCTCTCAAGGTGATTTGCGCTTGGTGAATGTGACGGCGGGTGCCGGAGGACGTTCTTACATGAACTTCCAAAAGGTGCCGGTGAGGCTGCAGGAGTTTTGCGAGGTGGTGAACGAGCGTCGAGAAGCGTTGTTGCAGGCTCCCGATGATGCGGAAGCCTACTTGCTCAGTTTCGATGCGCACAACCGGCTTGTCAGCATCCATCCTTGGGTGGACGGCAACGGGCGTATGTCCCGGCTCATCATGAACTATATCCAGTTTGAGTTCGGTTTGGTTCCTTCGAAGGTGATGCAGGCGGACAAGGCTGCTTATATACAAGCTCTCATCGACTCGCGTGAAGAGGAGTCGATGGAGCCTTTCCGCCGCTTTATGCTTCAGGAGCATATCCGCAACCTGCAAAGCGAAATCGCCGCCTATCGCGAATCCATGGAAAGATGACGGATTCTTCTCTCGTTGGCCGGGCAGGCAAGGAATCCCTCACGCCTCTCTCCGCACATACACCTTGTGCGACCCGCGTCCCCGCGAGCCGATGCCCGATGCCGGGTCTTCCTTCCAGCGGTTCAGTTCTTTGGCGGCGGTCACGCGGAGCAGGCCCGTCAGTTGCATGTAATCCGCCACCGTGAGGAAGGGATGCGTGTCCAGGAATTGCTGCGCCAACGCCAGGCGTTCCTCGGGCGTGTAGCGGGTGGACGACTTGCGGAATTTCCACGTGGAGCGCTCCAGGTGGCAACGCCGGGCGGTCTGTGTCAGCAGTTCCTTGTCCACCCGGAAGTGGATGTCTTTCAGGTAGATGCTCGTTGCGTTGCGGCGCGTGTCGCCTTCTTCGCCCGATTCACGGTCGAAGCCGTTGCGCAGGCCCAGGGCAGGGGTGAAGATGCCGACGCCGTCAATCTTGACCGACTTGCCATCGGCCATCTCCGCGGCCATTTCTTCGACAAACGCCTGCACCAGCCCTTTCACGTCGCCCGGCGTGAAGGTGGTGGCCCGGCTGATTTTGCGGGCTATTTCGTCCAAGTCTGTCTGTCCCCACAACTTCATGCGGGGGAACAATACACGTTTTCCTTCTTCATTGGGCAGGTTGGATTCCTGCATTTCATACGATGCCATAGTGGTTGTTTCTCTTTTGGGGCATGGGAAGATTTCCGTCCACAGCCGGAAAAACTTCCGGAGTATGGAGAAAAACTTCCCGATACGTGGTTAATACTTCATTTTTAGGCTGGAAATGTACATTTCCAAGCTGGATATTTGTATTTCCAACCTGAAAATGCGCATTTCCAGCGTAAAAATATAGCTTTTTAGCGGGATTGGCAAGTTTTTGTGGAGGAAATGATTTTTTTTTAGCCACGGTTTGTCTTAAATTTGTCGTATCTTTGTGCCCCATTGACAAGAAAGACTGAAAATGAACGAACAATTCCCATCCGCCCTGCTGGAGCGGGCCGTCGGCGAGTTTGCCAAGCTGCCCGGCGTGGGGCGCAAGACGGCCATGCGCTTGGTGCTGCACCTGCTTCGCCAGGAGCGGGAGACGGTGGAGGCTTTTGCCAACGCCATCACCACGTTGAAGCGCGAGGCCAAGTTCTGCAAGGTGTGCCACAACATATCGGACACGGAGACGTGCCGCATCTGCTCCAATCCCCAACGCGATGCCTCGACGGTGTGCGTGGTGGAGAACATCCGCGATGTCATGGCAGTGGAGGCCACGCAACAGTACCGCGGGTTGTATCACGTGCTGGGCGGGGTCATCTCGCCCATTGACGGCATCGGGCCGAACGACCTCCAGATAGACAGCCTGGTGGGGCGTGTCAAGGCGGGCGGCATCAACGAGGTCATCCTCGCGCTGAGCACCACGATGGAGGGCGACACCACCAACTTCTACATCTACCGCAAGCTGGAGCCGCTGGGCGTGAAGCTGTCCGTCATTGCGCGGGGCATTGCCGTGGGCGACGAGCTGGAGTATGCCGACGAGGTCACGCTGGGGCGCAGCATCGTGAACCGGACACCGTTCAGCGGGGTGATTTGAGTTAGGAAAATAGGAATTTAGTTTAGGCGCGGATTACGCGGATTTCACGGATATATTATTTG
>CALNEX010000096.1 GCA_939791845.1 uncultured Mediterranea sp.
TGGAGAGCGCCCCCTTCCTGGGCAACGACGAACGCCTCTTCTGGCAACGCAGCGAGGACCGCAACCGCGCCACGGCTGCCCTCTACGACAAGCTGGGCCTGGCTTCCTACGAGGCCATGGAGGCATTTGTAGAATATATTCCGCTGTAACAAAACAAGCACTTGACGCTTGCCAAGTGCTTGTTTGGACACAGAAAGAGGGTGTTTGTTCTGGCAAACACCCTCTTTCTCATTTCCGGCAATTCCCCTCACCGGGTAAACTGCAACGTCATCTTCTCTCCATCGTATATCTCGCGGAATCCAATGCCGCATTCCGACAGATATTCTTTCAGGTCATTGAACGCCGATTGGTCATTCAGAATGATTTCCACCTCTTCGCCTGCACTTGCCGTGCAGATAGCCTCCATGGCGGGAACAAGAGGACTGTAGCGAAGGACTCCACACGTATCAACGGACTTCTTCATGATTGGTCTCTTCCTCTTCGTCCGGCTCGGCCATCCATTGCAAGTATAACTGAATGAGTTGCTGAAGTCCGAACGCCTTCATATTGTTATGGTAAATCACATCAATGCACAAGTCCAGCAAATCCTTGCTGTCTTCTTCCTGCGAGGCGATGAGCGAACGCATGTTCAACTTCAGCTTGTCCAGCACCGTCTCGTCCACGATGCCGTTGCTGTCAATCAGATGGCGGAACAGTCCGTATTTCTCGATGGTCTCCAGGTTTCTCTCCGATACCGCTATGCGGCGCGTGCCACTCACGTTGGCTTGTATGGTATAAATCTTCATTGGGTTTGATATGTTAGGTTGATATGGGCAAAGATAGGTCTTTTTGCCAAAGAAGCACAGAAAACAATGTTAATCTGTGTAATCTCCATCGAAAACGCCTATCTTTGCACCATGAAAGAATACAGATTGACCGATTGGTTGCCCACCACCAAGAAAGAAGTGGAACTGCGCGGATGGGATGAATTGGACGTGATCCTGTTCAGCGGCGATGCATACGTGGACCACCCCTCCTTTGGGGCGGCGGTCATTGGACGCATCCTCGAAGCCGAGGGACTGCGCGTGGCCATTGTACCCCAACCCAATTGGCGCGATGACCTGCGAGACTTCAAGAAACTGGGTCGTCCCCGCCTGTTCTTCGGCATCACCGCGGGATGCATGGACTCCATGGTCAACCGCTACACGGCCAACAAACGCCTGCGCAGCGATGATGCCTATACCCCCGATGCACGTCCGGACATGCGTCCCGAATACCCCTCCATTGTCTATGCTCAGATATTGAAGAAGCTCTTCCCCGATGTTCCCGTCGTGCTGGGAGGCATAGAGGCCAGCATGCGCCGCCTGACTCACTATGACTATTGGCAGGACCGCGTGCGCCCCAGCATCTTGGTGGACAGCGGTGCCGACCTTTTGATATATGGCATGGGTGAGAAGCCCGTCACGGAACTGGTGCACGTCCTCCCGCCCCACACCCCGGCCTCCAGCCTGCAGCCGTTCATCAAGGACATCCCCCAGACGGCCCGCTTGGTTCCCCGCTGCCAGCCCCGCGAAGAAGACGTGATGCTCCATCCGCACGAAGAATGCCTCCAGGACAAGCTCAAACAGGCCGCGAATTTCCGCCACATCGAGGAGGAGAGCAACACCTATGCCGCCCGCCGCATCTTGCAGAATGTCGGAAAGCAGACCGTTGTGGTCAATCCTCCCTATCCGCCCATGACGGAGGCTGAACTGGACCACTCGTATGACTTGCCCTACACCCGCCTGCCCCATCCTAAATACAAAGGCAAGCGGATTCCGGCCTACGACATGATCAAATTCTCCGTCAACATCCATCGGGGATGCTTCGGCGGATGCGCCTTTTGCACCATCTCGGCCCACCAGGGCAAATTCATCGTCAGCCGCTCGAAGGAAAGCATCCTGCGTGAAGTGAAGGCCGTGATGGAATTGCCCGATTTCAAGGGCTATTTGAGCGACTTGGGCGGCCCCAGTGCCAACATGTACCGCATGAAGGGGCGTGACGAAACGCTTTGCCACAAATGCAAACGGCCTTCGTGCATCCATCCCTCCGTATGCCCCAACCTGAACGCCGACCATCGTCCCCTGCTCGACATTTACCGCGCGGTAGATGCGCTGCCAGGCATCAAGAAATCCTTCATCGGGAGTGGTGTGCGCTACGACCTGCTTCTGCATCCTTACAAGGACCCGCAATTGGTGCAGGCCGCCAAGGATTATACCCGCCAGCTCATCACCCGCCACGTCAGCGGGCGTCTGAAGGTGGCCCCGGAGCATACCTCGGACCGCGTGCTGCGCATCATGCGCAAGCCATCGTTCCAATTGTTCGAGACGTTCAAGAAGATATTCGACCGCATCAACCAGGAGGCAGGACTCCGCCAGCAACTCATCCCCTACTTCATCTCCAGCCATCCCGGATGCCACGAAGAGGACATGGCCGAACTGGCCGTCATCACCAAACGCCTGGACTTCCACCTGGAGCAGGTGCAGGACTTCACACCCACTCCCATGACCGTATCCACCGAGACGTGGTACACGGGCTATCATCCCTACACCCGGGAACCCGTGTTCAGTGCCAAGACCAAACAAGAAAAACTGGCCCAACGCCAGTTCTTCTTTTGGTATAAGCCCGAAGAACGACGCACCATCATCAACGAGCTCCGACGCATCGGGCGGCAGGATTTGATAGACAAGCTTTATGGAAGAAAATAGAAATGAATCCGCGCCAATAACTTCTTAACTTCCAAATAAAAAAATTCCTCCTGTCCCCGGCATTACTGCCAAGGGCAGGAGGAATTATTTTGTTGTATCCATGTTTCCTTTCTTTCGCCTTGCTTGCGTTCCTTTAGTTCAAGTAGGCAATCAGTTCTTTGGCCGAGATGTCCTTGGCCACAATCATTCCGTTTTCATCCAGCAAATAATTCGTGAATCCTCCATCCAGCTGATACTTTTCATAAAGGTCGGAAGATTCACCCGCCGTCTCCACAAAACAGGCCGGCGTGACTATCTGGTCCTTACGAACGGTTTCCTTGAAGATAGATTCGTATTCATCAAATGAGATGGAAACCATTTCCACACTATCCGGGCAAGCCTCGCGAAACGCCTCGTTCAAAGCGGCGTTGCACATGCGCGAAGGGGCGTCATAGCTGGCCCAGAAACTCAATAACACGTGCTTTCCTTTCAGGTCGGAAAGGCTGAAATCGTGTTGTCCGGATGACTGCATCTGAATATCAAAATCCGGAGCCACGTCACCCACGTTCAAACCTCCCATGGGTTTGTCTTTGTTTACAAAAGAAGTCAAGGAACCTGTCAACAATACAACAAAAATCCATTTTACATGTCTCATGCAATACGGTTTTGGTTAATACTATCCGGAACCCGCTTGTGGCGGAGATTTCACTTCCGGACCTTGCTTTTCTCCGGCTTTGGACATTGACGTTCAAGGCCTTTGCATTTGAAATCGGCGGCAAAGGTAAGCATTTATAAAACTATTCTCCAAATAAACAAGTCAAAAAGTGAGTTTTTTACCCTATATTTTTATGTTGTTTAGCATAAAATCGGGGTACAAGGACGTTAATCCGGGTATTTTCGCTAACTTTGCGCGTAATTAAACGTAGTATCCATTAATATTTACTGAACTATGCAAGCATCCTCTGCAACAGAACTGATTCTTATACGCATCACGGGCGAGGACCGCCCCGGACTGACCGCCTCGGTCATGGAAATCCTGGCCAATTATGACGCTACCATCCTGGACATCGGCCAGGCCGACATACACAGTACCCTGTCTTTGGGTATCCTTTGCAAGACCGAAGAACAACATTCGGGCTTCATCATGAAGGAACTGCTGTTCAAGGCTTCCGCCTTGGGCGTGTCCGTACGCTTCTACCCCATCAGTGCCAAGGAGTACGAGGACTGGGTAGGCATGCAGGGCAAGAACCGTTATATCCTGACCCTGCTGGGCCGCAAGCTATCCGCCAGCCAGATAGCCGCCGCCACCCGCATCCTGGCCGAACAGGGAATGAACATCGATGCCATCAAGCGACTAACGGGCCGTATCCCCCTGAACGAGACCGAAGCGCGGACAAAGGCTTGCATCGAGTTCTCCGTGCGCGGCACGCCGAAGGACCGCGAACAGATGCAGGCCCAGCTGATGAAGATGGCCTCGGAACTGGAGATGGACTTTTCCTTCCAGCAAGACAACATGTATAGACGCATGCGCCGCCTGATTTGCTTCGACATGGACTCCACGCTCATCGAGACGGAAGTCATTGATGAACTGGCCCTGCGTGCCGGGGTGGGCGACCAAGTGAAAGCCATCACCGAACGGGCCATGCGGGGCGAGATAGACTTCGTGGAGAGTTTCCGCGAACGGGTGGCCTTGCTGAAGGGACTGGATGTGTCTGTCATGCAGGACATTGCCGAGCATCTGCCCATCACCGAAGGCGTGGACCGCCTGATGTATGTCTTGAAGAAGTATGGCTACAAGATTGCCATCCTCTCCGGCGGATTCACGTATTTCGGCGAGTATTTGCAGAAGAAGTACGGCATCGATTACGTCTACGCCAACGAACTGGAGGTGGTGGACGGCAAGCTGACCGGGCGCTACGTGGGCGACGTGGTGGACGGCAAGCGCAAGGCGGAGCTACTGCGGCTCATCGCCCAGGTGGAGAAGGTGGACATCGCGCAGACCATAGCCGTGGGCGACGGGGCGAACGACCTGCCCATGCTGGGCGTGGCCGGACTGGGCATCGCCTTCCACGCCAAGCCCAAAGTAGTGGCCAACGCCCGCCAGTCCATCAATACGATAGGCTTGGACGGTGTGTTGTATTTCCTGGGATTCAAGGATTCGTATATCGATGCGCCCCGATAAACAGCACATCTTCGGCCAACTGGAGGCTCTCCAAGCCATCAACTGAACACTGTCCGAGCTTTCAACTGACCACTGGAGGTAGCCGTCAGTTGAAAGCTCGGACAGTGTTCAGTTGAACATTTGGAAACGACTTAAGTGGCGATAATCCAGTGTTGCTTCATCCATACTTTAAGAATCAGTCCCCAAACTCTTCTGTGCTTCTTTGAAGAAGTTCACAAAATCACATTCACCTGTGAATCAACCATTTGAATAAAAACACTATGATTACAATATGCTTTTTTGCAAGCATATTTGCCCCTCAGACAAAGGCTTCCAGACAGAACATGTTGCACAACATAGTTTAGTAACATCCTTCATAAAGTTGCATTATTCTTGGCAAATGCCTAATTTGCGCCCCGTTAAAATTAGGGCATGTGCAAACATGCCAAGTATTCACACTTTAATTAATAAGATATCATGAAAGTATATCAGACGAATGAAATCAAAAACATTGCCCTCCTTGGCAATGACGGCTCCGGTAAAACCACTCTCACAGAAGCTTTGCTCTATGAGAGTGGCATTATAAAACGTCGCGGCAGAATTACTGCCAAAAACACGGTCAGCGACTACTTCCCCGTTGAACAAGAATATGGCTATTCGGTGTTCTCCACCGTCTTCCACGTGGAGTGGAACGGCAAGAAGCTGAACATCATCGACTGCCCGGGAAGCGACGACTTTGTGGGAGCCGCCATCACAGCCTTGAACGTGACTGACACGGCCATCCTGCTGCTCAACGGTCAATATGGTGTGGAGGTAGGCACACAGAATCATTTCCGCTACACCGAGAAATTGGGCAAACCCGTCATCTTCCTGATAAACCAGTTGGACAGCGAGAAATGCGACTATGACATGGTGCTCGAACAATTACAGAGCATTTATGGCCCCAAGGTGGTACCGGTGCAATATCCGTTGGCCACGGGACCGAACTTCAATTCGTTGATTGATGTACTTTTGATGAAAAAATACTCATGGGGTCCTGAAGGAGGTGCTCCCACCATCGAGCCGGTGCCCGCCGAAGAGATGGAGAAGGCCACGGCCCTGCACAAGGCATTGGTAGAAGCTGCCGCCGAACATGACGAGGCCTTGATGGAGAAATTCTTCGAAGCGGACTCGCTGACGGAAGACGAGATGCGCGAAGGCATCCGCAAGGGACTGGCCGCCCGCGGCATGTTCCCCGTATTCTGCGTGTGTGCCGGCAAGGACATGGGCGTACGCCGCCTGATGGAATTCTTGGGCAATGTGGTGCCGTTCGTGGACGAGATGCCGCCCGTACACAACACCCGCGGAGAGATAGTCAAGCCCGATGCCAACGGTCCCACGTCACTCTATTTCTTCAAGACGGCCGTGGAGCCCCACATCGGCGACGTGCAGTATTTCAAGGTGATGAGCGGCAAGGTGCATGAAGGGGATGACTTCACGAATGCAGACCGCGGCTCGAAGGAGCGTATCGCCCAGATTTATGCCTGCGCAGGTGCCAACCGCATCAAGGTGGAGGAAATGGTGGCAGGCGACATAGGCTGCACCGTGAAACTGAAAGACGTGCATACCGGCAACACCTTGAATGCCAAGGGAGCCGAGAACCGCTTCAACTTTATCAAATACCCCAACTCCAAGTATTCGAGAGCCATTCGTCCAGTGAACGAAGCAGATACGGAGAAGATGATGGTCATCCTGAACCGCATGCGCGAGGAAGACCCCACGTGGGTAGTGGAACAATCGAAGGAACTGCGCCAAACCATCGTGCACGGACAAGGAGAATTCCACCTGCGCACCTTGAAGTGGCGCCTGGAAAACAACGAGAAGCTGCAAGTGACCTACGAAGAACCCCGCATTCCTTACCGCGAAACCATCACCAAGGCGGCCCGTGCGGACTACCGCCACAAGAAGCAGTCGGGCGGTGCAGGCCAGTTTGGTGAGGTTCACTTGATTGTAGAGCCTTATTACGAAGGCATGCCGGCTCCCGACACTTACAAGTTCAACGGCCAGGAGTTCAAAATGAACGTGAAGTCCACGGAAGAGGTTCCCTTGGAATGGGGCGGCAAGCTGGTATTCGTGAACAGCGTGGTGGGCGGTGCCATTGATGCACGCTTCATGCCCGCCATCCTGAAAGGTGTCATGTCCCGCATGGAGCAAGGCCCGTTGACCGGTTCGTATGCCCGCGATGTGCGCGTCATTGTTTACGATGGCAAGATGCACCCGGTAGACTCCAACGAAATCTCCTTCATGCTGGCCGGACGCCACGCCTTCAGCGATG
>CALNEX010000097.1 GCA_939791845.1 uncultured Mediterranea sp.
CATCATCGAGGCCCTGCGGCAGACGGGACACAACAAGAGCCGCGCCGCCGTCCTGCTGGGCATCGACCGCAAGACCCTGTACAACAAGCTGAAGTTGTACGGCATAGAAGCATAAAAGGTGTGGAATATTTCCACACCCGCCCCACACTTTCCACATATTTCTACAATACGACACACGTTTACTGCCCCTGATGGACGTGGCACGGTATTTGGGATATAATTAGTGGGAATAACCCAATCCCTAACCATATCATACCTTTTACTGTTGCGAACAAATGAGTTTTCACTGAAAAGTTAGTATTAGTAGCAGTCCTGTTTATGTTTGTTTGTGGTAAAACCGTTCCCTCCTTGTCTATTCTGGGGAACGGTTTTTTTATACAATAACCCTAGTCCAAAGCCGCAAGAGCCCTTTCATAACCATCTTTCAGTTCCTTCATCACCTCAGCCACAGTCTGGATTCCCTTGCCCTTCAGCAAAGAGGCGATTTGTCCAATCTCCAGTTCACCTTCGTCCAGATTACCTTCGAAAATGCCCAATTTGGCACGGCCCTTGCCTAAAAGAACCCGCAACTCATCCGGAGTGGCTCCTGCATCCTCGGCTTTCATCACTTCATCTTGAAATTTGCCTTTCACCAGACGGGTCGGAGCCAGCTTTTTCAGCAACAGACGGGTATCGCCCTCTTCCAGATGCAGGCAATGTTCCTTGAAAGCCCCGCTCGCCGAACTTTCCGCGGTCAAGGCAAAGCGGGTGCCTATCTGCACGCCCTCGGCCCCCAAGACACGCATGGCCAGTATGGCTTCGCCCGTGGCAATGCCCCCGGCGGCTATCAAGGGCAGGTCCGTGGCCTGACGCACAGCGGGAATCAGACAAAGGGTCGTGGTCTCCTCGCGCCCGTTGTGGCCACCCGCTTCGAAGCCTTCCGCCACGATGGCATCCACCCCGGCCTGCTCGGCCTTCTTCGCGAATGTGGAGGAAGACACCACGTGCACCACCGTCATGCCGTGTTCGTGCAGCCATCCCGTCCATTTCTTAGGACTTCCGGCAGAGGTGAACACTATCCTGACCCCTTCGTCCGCCAAAAGCTGCATCACCTCGTCCACCTGCGGATACATCAAGGGCAGGTTCACACCAAAAGGTTTCGACGTGGCAGCCTTTGTCTTTCGGATATGCTCGCGCAAAGTTTCGGGATGCATGGAGCCTGCGCCCAACAATCCCAACCCACCGGCATTGCTCACGGCCGAAGCCAGTCGCCAACCGCTGCACCACACCATGCCACCTTGGATGATGGGATGCTCTATCCCGAACAAGGAAGTAATTCGATTATCCATAATTCATCTGCATTATAATGTTTACTTGTAATAAACGCCCCGCGCGCAGCAATGGTTTACTCGGCAGACGGCTTTTTGCCATGCACCGTGATGCTGTCTCCATAAGCCTTCAATGCCTCCAGCGTGGCGGCACGGCGCCTCTTGATTTTCGGGTTCCAAAACTCCTTGGTGAAGATGGCCATGAAATCATGGCCCGATGGCTTGGACGCGCCTACCAGCATCTTGTCCAGTCCCCGCAGAATGTTTTCCTCCCACGTGGGCTTGTCGATGTCAATCTTGCACTGGCGGATGGGATCCCAATTGTACGGAGTATAGCCCGTATAAGGACGCAAGACCATCCGGGCCCTCTTTTCCTTCTCCGAAAGCACATTCGGCAAGGTCTCGTCAAACTCCAGCCAAGGCTTTTCGTCCGAGGCTTTCGGCTGGCCGAAATTATGCTCCAGCTCCTTCAAGGCATGGGGATTCAACTTGATTTCCCCCTCTCCCTCCAACAAGCGTTGAAGCCGCACAGAGTCTTCCGGCGTCCACTCTTGGGCATAAAGGGAGCCTGCCAGCCCCAGCAAAAGGCCCAATGCACAGAACAGTTGCTTCATAGGCGCAACGAGTATTATCCACCTTATTCCGTCAAAGAATCACCACCACATATAGCCGCTCCCGCAAAGAGGTTCATTCCAGCAGGGGTCAATGGTCCACATGGTCCGCGGAAGTTTCCGGTTCTCCCACCAATGGCGATAGCGCGAAACGGCATCCTGCACCTCCTCGTCCGAAAGGAAATAAATGCCTTCGTAATTCTCCGCATCCACATGCACCATCTTGCAGCCCATCGAAGCATTGTGCCCCAACCGGATGGTCTCCACCGTCCAAAGCAGGCATTCGCCCAGGCGCAGTTTTCCACCAGCTGAATAAGACACGGGAGCCAAGGGGAAAGAGGGTATGACACTCAGGTCGTCGGCATGTTCCAACAACTTTTCTATGTCCTGGATGGTGAATTTGGGCATGCCGACCATGCCATCCGGGCTTTGGGGAACCAACTCCCCGTCTTTCAACTGCTTCACAAAGAGTTCCACATCGGGATGTTCATAGTCCAACACCTCTTCCGTGCATGAAGCAAGCGGCAAGAAGAGAAGAGCCATGCCAGCCAGGCAGCCCCATCTATATAGTCTTTCAATCAAGTTTTTCTTTTTCATAATCCAATCCGGTTAGAAGGCCATACGCAAGCCGCATAAAAGATTCAAGTTCGTGGGACGCTCCGTGCGCAAGGATTGCGTGGAGGCATCCGAATCAAAATGGTGCGAGACGGTGGGTTCGGCAAACAGGGCCAGGCGGTCGTTCATCTTGTAGCGCACCCCCAATCCTCCCATCACGGAACACTGCACGGGCTCGGCATCAAAGCTGTTGTCCGGGGCACCTGCCACACACTTCTCCACCGCACCGCCGGCCAAGGCATAAAAGTCCACCTTGTTATTGCCGGCCAACAGGACGTTCAACCGCACCGGGATGCCCAGTGTGTGCAGAGTCTTGCCTCCGTCTTCCGCCAAACGGGTGTATTGCACGCCCGCCTCCAACGAAAGACGTTTGTTCAGCCTGCGCTCCACACTGAGCCCGGCCGTCAACGGGGCACGGAAGTCTCCTTTGGGCAGGGAAGTGCCCACACCCGCTTTCAGTGCCCAACGGGAATCTTTCAGGAGCGTGCCGCAATCCTCCACCGAAGGCTCCTCGCCCCGCGATGCAGTCCACGATGCACCATCTCCGGTGCCGTAATAGCCTCCTCCTGCTTGAAACATGGAATTATCCGTCCGGCGCCGGGCCTGTGGATGCCCATACTGCCGCTGCGTGATGGTGATGGAAACATGCACCGACACGGGGTCCCCGTCCGAAGACTCCACCTGCGCCACCGCATTCGTCCATGCTGTTCGGTGGTTTCCTCCGCTCCTGCCCGGCGCCACCAACGGCCGGACAGGCAGGGAAGGCGCATCCGGCACCACGTTTTCCGGCTCTTGCGCCTCCACAGATGCCAGACGGCGCACAGCCTCATTCCCCTCCTGCGGGGCAGGCTTCCACCACACCGCCGCGGCTATCCCCAGCCCCAGCAACACCGAAGCCGCGGCTATCCACCGGGTCATCCGGCGGGGAAGCGCATATACTTTCTTGCCGACCGGTGCGGGCACGGCCAGGTCGCGCTCCAGCGTCTCCCAGAATCCATCGCGCACCTCCAGCTCCGTCTGCGTCAGACGGTCCTTGAACAGGTCGGTCAGTTCACTCTTGTCTCTCATGTGCCAAATATTCTTTGATTCGTTTTGCCAACATTGTTTTGGCGCGATGCAACTGCGAGGTAGAGGAATGTTCCTTGATATGGAGCAGGTCGGCAATCTCCTTGTGCGACTTTTCCTCGAACACATAGAGGTTGAAAACCGTGCGGCATCCGTCGGGCAACCCGGCCACGAACTTCATCAGGACTTCTTCCGACAGGCGGCTGCCTGCCTCGGCCAGCGTTGCCTCGTCCGGGATGTCCGGCATCTGCTCCTCTCCCACCAGCAGGCGGCTGAAGCGTTGCTCGCGCCGGAGGTAATCCAATGCCTGGCTCACCATCACCCGGTTGACCCACACCTCCAACGGACATTCGCCCCGGAAGGTGAAACGGGTGAAAATCTTGATGAACCCGTCGTGCAACACATCGTGCGCGGCATCCATGTCGCCCACATACCGATAGCACACGGCCAGCATCTTCCGCGCATAGAGGGTATAGAGAGCCTTTCGGGCGGAATCTTTCCCTGCCCGGCATCCTTCAACCAACTCTATTTCACTGTCCACTACCAATGTTTCTTGTCGAACGCCTCATCGCGTCGTTTACAGGTTAGACGCAGCACATGAGAGAATGCTGCAAAGAAAAGTGCAAAAACACGTTAAACAACTTAGACTTTGGCGCGGATTACGCGGATGGCGCAGACGGGAAATAACCCAGTCCATCCGTGCCATCCGCGTAATCCGCGCCTATGCTCCAAGAATGTCCGGCTGCCGTCAGCAAGCCTTGAAGCTCATGTCCAGCCCCTTGACGGAGTGCGTCAGGGCGCCCACCGAGATGAAGTCCACGCCACACTCGGCATAATCGCGCAGGGTGTCGAACGTGATGCCGCCGGACGACTCAGTCTCATAGCGGCCTCCCACCATCTCCACGGCCTTGCGGGTCAGCTCCGGCGTGAAGTTGTCAAACATGATGCGGTCCACGCCGCCCACGTTCAGCACCTGCTGCAGCTCGTCGAGGTTGCGCACCTCGATTTCTATCTTCAGGTCCTTGCCTTTCTCCTTGCAATACTCCTTGGCACGCAGGATGGCCTTGTCGATGCCCCCGGCAAAGTCCACGTGGTTGTCTTTCAGCAGAATCATGTCGAACAGGCCGATGCGGTGGTTCACGCCGCCGCCAATCTTCACGGCCATCTTCTCCAGGATGCGCATGCCCGGCGTGGTCTTGCGGGTGTCCAGCACACGGGTACGGGTGCCTTTCAGTTGTTCGGCATACTTGTGGGTCATGGTGGCAATGCCGCTCATGCGCTGCATGATGTTCAGCATCAGGCGCTCCGTCTGGAGCAGGGATTGCACCTTGCCCTCCACCACCATGGGCACGTCGCCCGGCTTCACTTCCGAGCCGTCGGGCATGAACACCTCCACCTTCAGCGTGGGGTCAAAGCGGCGGAACACTTCCTTGGCCACCTCGATGCCGGCCAGGATGCCCGGTTCCTTGATCAGCAGTTTGGACTTGCCCATCTCCGTGGCGGGGATGCAGGACAGCGTGGTGTGGTCGCCGTCGCCTATGTCTTCCGCGAAAGCCAGGTCTATCAGCCTGTCTATCAGTTCTTGTTCCTTTGTCATAGTTCTGTCTTATCTATCCTTATTTGATGTATGTAATACTTGTTCTGTATCCTCCGGAAGAAGCAGTTCACCCGGAAAATGCCGTTGCCGGTCCTCAAGGTTCCCACAATAAAGCTCGATTCGCCCCGTTTGCCTTCGTGGTTCACATCGAATCCCTTCACCGGATTGCTGGAGAAGAACGAAAGCAATTCCCCTTCCGCCACCGCCTTGTCCGCGTTGACGTTCTTGTTCAGGATGGTCAAATCCACTTTCTCGCCCAGATACCTGTTCAGTTCCTGGGGACTCCCCTTCTTGAGGGCCACAATCACGCCCACAGGCACGTCTTGCGCAAAAGCAAATGTCAACCACACGAAGAGGCCGGTCAGTAATAAAACGATCCGCTTTCTCATGTCAGTAAGCATTAATAATGGACAAAGGTACGCATTTCTTGCAAATAACAAGAATATAAGGAAAGAAAATAGGAAAATAATGCCTCCGGCAATCCGCTTGCAAGGCGTTGCCTTCGCGCCTGCAAGCCGCGGCCTTTGCGAGCACAAGCGGGCGTACCGCCAAGCGCGGACGGGCGTACCGCCGGACACGGGCGGCGGCACGCCCGCCTAAGCACTCTGTTACAACGCCTTACAAAGACACCAGCCACCTCTGCGAGGTTTTTCCCGTTTTTTGTCGTACATTTGCAGGCAGAACCATCCGATGAACCAATATGAAGACCATCCTCCTTGTGGTGGGCCGCACCGTCGAGCCCCATTTCATCACCGCCATCAACGACTACGTGCAGCGCACGCGCCGCTACCTGTCGTTCGACCTGGAGGTCATCCCCGAACTGAAGAACACCAAAAGCCTCTCCACCGACGTGCAGAAGGAGAAGGAGGCCGACCTCATCCTGAAGGCCCTCCAGCCGGGCGACGTGGTGGTGCTCTTGGACGAGGGAGGCAAGGAGATGCGCTCGGTGGAGTTTGCCGACTGGATGAAACGGAAGATGAACACGGTAGGCAAGCGTCTGGTTTTCGTGGTGGGCGGCCCCTACGGTTTCTCCCGGCGGGTGTACGAGGCGGCGCAGGAGAAAATCTCCCTCTCGCGCATGACTTTCTCCCATCAGATGGTGCGCCTCATCTTCGTGGAGCAGCTCTACCGGGCCATGAGCATCCTGCACGGAAGCCCCTATCACCACGAATAAAGCGGGGGCCCGCTATGAATTGTAAAAATAAAGCCGTATATTTGTCGGCAGATAAATAGGATTTAGAATGAAAACAGCTCTCATCTCAGGCATCACGGGACAGGACGGTTCGTTCCTGGCCGAATTCCTCCTCCAGAAGGGATATGAAGTGCACGGCATCCTGCGCCGCTCCTCCTCGTTCAACACCGGACGCATCGAACACCTCTACTTCGACGAGTGGGTGCGCGACATGAAACAGAAACGGCTGGTCAACCTGCACTACGGCGACATGACGGACAGCAGCAGCCTCATCCGCATCATCCAGGAGGTGCAGCCCGACGAAATCTACAACCTGGCCGCCCAGAGCCACGTGAAG
This sequence comes from uncultured Mediterranea sp., assembly GCA_939791845.1. Classification (GTDB taxonomy): domain Bacteria; phylum Bacteroidota; class Bacteroidia; order Bacteroidales; family Bacteroidaceae; genus Bacteroides. The sequence goes on from CALNEX010000097.1 coordinate 6,725, forward strand.
GTCAGCTTCGAAGTGCCCGAATACACGGCCGAGACCGATGCCGTGGGCACCCTGCGCATGCTGGAAGCCGTCCGCATCCTGGGCATGGAGAAGAAGACGAAAATCTACCAGGCCTCCACCTCCGAACTCTTCGGCAAGGTGCAGGAAGTGCCCCAACGGGAAACCACCCCCTTCTACCCCCGCAGCCCCTACGGCGTGGCCAAGCAATACGGCTTCTGGATTACCAAGAACTACCGCGAGAGCTACGGGATGTTTGCCGTGAACGGCATCCTCTTCAACCACGAGAGCGAACGCCGGGGCGAGACGTTCGTCACCCGCAAGATTACCCTGGCCGCCGCCCGCATCGTCAAGGGCCTGCAGGACAAGCTCTACCTGGGCAACCTCGACGCCCGCCGCGACTGGGGCTATGCCAAGGACTACGTGGAGTGCATGTGGCTCATCCTGC
>CALNEX010000098.1 GCA_939791845.1 uncultured Mediterranea sp.
CCCATCCGCGTCCCCTGCCGCAGGCCGTGCCCAACTCCTTTGCCGAGTGGATGAATGCCACGGACTACGACTTTGTCATCACCCATCCGGAAGGCTATGAACTGGATCCGCAGTTCGTGGGCCGTGCCAAGGTGGAATATGATCAGATGAAAGCTTTCGAGGGGGCTGACTTCATTTATGCCAAGAGCTGGGCAGCTTATACGGGCGACAACTACGGCCAGGTGCTCAGCAAGGACCGCGCGTGGACGGTGAGCGACCGCCAGATGGGCGTCACCAACAACGCCTACTTCATGCACTGCCTGCCCGTGCGCCGCAACATGATTGTGACTGACGACGTCATCGAGAGCCCGCAGTCCATCGTCATCCCCGAGGCGGCTAACCGCGAGATTTCGGCCACCGTGGTGCTGAAGCGGCTGTTGGAGAGCCTGTAAGGCTCGCTGAATAGGAATTTAATTCTTTAGACGCAGATGACGCAGATGGCGCTGATTTATAATTTTCGGATGGCAGATAATCAGTTAATAAAGATAATGAATCTGCGTCATCCGCGTCATCTGCGTCATCTGCGTCTGAAAAATCATCACCGATGAATTATCATTGACCTTTTAATCATTCAATCTTATGTCATCAATCACACTTGCTATCGTTATCGTATTCGTTGTCGGATACCTGTGCATTGCCTTGGAGACCGTGACGAAGGTCAACAAGGCGGCTGTGGCCTTGCTGATGCTCGTGGCCACGTGGACTCTGTATATGTTCGACCCAGGCAACTTCATTGGCGTGGAGCCGGGCGGCATTGCCGCCGCAGCCGGTTCCGTCATCGAGGGACACCTGGGCAGCACCGCCACCACCCTGTTCTTCCTGATGGGCGCCATGACCATCGTGGAGACCGTGGACCAGAATGGCGGCTTCAACTTTGTGCGCGACATGCTCAAGACCAAGAGCAAACGGGCCTTGCTGTGGCGCATCACCATCCTGACCTTCTTCCTGTCCGCCATCCTGGACAACATGACGACGGCCATTGTCATGGTGATGATCCTGCGCAAGCTGATAGACGACCACAAGGACCGCCTCATCTATGCCTCGCTCATCATCATCGCGGCCAACTCCGGCGGCGCGTTCTCGCCCATTGGTGACGTTACCACCATCATGCTGTGGAACAAGGGCCTCATTACGGCGGCGGGCGTCATCAAGGAACTGTTCCTTCCGTCCGTCATCTCCATTGCCGTACCAGCCTATATCCTGTCTTTCTCGCTGAAGGGTAATGTGGCTTCAGGAGCCGACCTGGGAGTCGGCACAGTGGACAGCGGCCTGACCGAAGGACAGCGCAAGGCGGTGTTCTGGCTGGGCGTGGGCGGCCTCGTCTTCGTGCCCATTTTCAAGAGCATCACGCACGTGCCTCCCTTCGTGGGCATCCTGCTGGTGCTGGGCGTGCTGTGGCTGGCCACCGAACTGTTCTACCGCAACACGCCTGAGCATGGCGGCACGCAGAAGCGCATCACGGCCATCATCTCGCGCATCGACATGAGCACCATCCTTTTCTTCCTGGGCATCCTGATGGCTGTCGGCTGCTTGCAGCAGATTGGCGTGCTGGCATCCGTGGGCCGGGGACTGGACACCGTGTTCGAAGGCAACCATTACCTGGTCACGGGCATCATTGGCGTGTTGTCCAGTATCATTGACAACGTGCCCCTCGTGGCCGGCTGCATGGGCATGTATCCGATGGCCGCTGCGGGCGACATGGCGCAAGACGGTCTCTTCTGGCAGTTGCTGGCCTATTGCGCCGGCGTGGGCGGCTCGATGCTCATCATCGGCTCGGCTGCGGGCGTCGTGGTCATGGGCCTGGAGAAAATCACCTTCGGCTGGTACATGAAGCGCATTTCGTGGATAGCCTTCGTGGGCTACGTGGCCGGCATCGTGGTCTATTGGCTGGAAAAATCGGTCATCGGACTGTAAGCGGCGGCTTTCATGATTCATAAGTCAGGCGCGGATGGCGCGGACTGCACGGATGTATACCTTATTATATATGCATCTGTGACTCCGCGAAATCCGCGCCTTTCGTGTGAAGGCCGGCTGCATTATATCTCCAGCAGCCTTTTCTCCCGTTCCAGGTCATTGGTGTCCAGCCGGGGCGAAGGGACGGTGCAGGTCTTGATGCAGTCGCCCGGCTGGCAGGTGTAGTTGTAATAGGGCAGCAGTTCCTCCGTCAGTTCCTCGCGGGGAACCAGCCGGCCTTTCAGTTCCAAAAAGTCCTCGAGGGCGGTGCTGTCCGAGTGCTTGACGAAGACGATGCGTCGGGCGATGGGGTTGCGGTTGTAGTCCAGGCTGAGGTAGAGGCCCTTCAGTTGGTGGGGGAAATCGTACATGGGCAGCTGCAGGTAGATGGTGAAGAGGGCCATCTGCGGCATCTCCCGCTCGTTGAACATCAGATAGGCTGTCTGGTGGTTGCTGAAGATGGCCACGCCCGTATGGGTGGTGTTGTAGGCGCTCATGTGGACAACGCGCACATAGTCGTTCTTCTCCGAGGCGGTGATGAGGTACGGCTCCACCTTGAGGGTGTTGGACGATGATGACAGGCTGTAACTGATGTAGATGCCGCTGTAGTTGTAGGCCTCTTGTGCCGAGCGCGGCATTTCCTCGTTCAGCAGGTTCAGGAAGGGGTTGTCCTTCAGCTCCGGTGCGGCCGGTGCCGGCTCCAGCCCGAAGAGGCATTCTTTCAGTTCGGTCAGGTTGCCCAGCAGGCGTTTTTTCGACACGTTGTTCACTTGCCCCAAGGCATGGTCCAAGGCTTCTTCGGCCGGACTTCCTTTCTTCAAGGCGCCGATGTAGGCGGGAAACACAGCCGAATAGAGCGATGACAGCACGCTGGCCGGCATGTGGGCCTGGTCGGCCATCTCTTTCATCTTTACGCCATTGTTGCGCAGGTATTCCATGCGCTTGTATATCTCCAGTAAGTCTTCCATAAGGTGTTTTTTAGTTGCTTCTTTTTCTGTTCTTGTTCTAAGAGATGCCAAAGAAACGTGCTTTGTGTTGCACCTTCATTGCATAAATGTTTCATTAATGTTACATTATAAAGGCTTGTGTAGGAACGGGTTATAAATAATGGAAATTCATTTTTCACCTCGTTTGTACGCCTTACCTTTGCCGCCGTAATCAAAAAACGAACTTGCAATGAATCGCATAATCTCTTCCGTCAAGCATGCTGCCGCTTCCGACCGCCGGCTTTCCGATTTCCTCTTCGTCCTGTGGGCGGGCGGTGCGGCGCTTCTTTCTTATTCGTTGGTCTATGCCTTGCGCAAGCCTTTCACCGCCGCCACGTTCGACGGGATGGACTTCTTCGGGATGGACTACAAGACGGCAGCCAGCATGGTGCAGATATCCGGTTATTTCCTGTCGAAGCTGGCGGGCATCAAGCTCATCTCCGAGTTGAAGAAGGAGAACCGGCTGCGCTTCATCGTGCTGTCCGTGGTGGTGGCCGAGCTGTCCTTGGTGGCGTTTGGTTTTCTGCCTTGTCCGTTCAATGTGTTTGCCTTGTTCTTCAACGGGCTTTCGCCGGGTTGCATGTGGGGAGTCATCTTCAGCTTTTTGGAAGGACGCCGCACCACCGACCTGCTGGCGGCCCTGATGGGGATAAGCATTGCCGTCAGTTCCGGGGCGGCCAAGTCGGCGGGGCTGTTTGTGATGGACACGTGGCAAGTCAGTGAATTCTGGATGCCGGCCCTCATCGGGGGAGTGGCCCTGCCGTTGCTGCTGCTGTTGGGCTGGCTCTTGAACCGCCTGCCTGCCCCCACCGATGCCGACAAGGCCCTGCGCACGGAGCGGGTGACGCTGGACGGGCGGGGACGTTGGAACATCTTCCGGGAGTTCATGCCGCTGCTGATCCTGCTCTTTGTGGCCAATCTGTTCATCATCATCCTGCGTGACATCAAGGAAGACTTCATCGTGGACATCATAGACGTGAAGGCCGCCGGGCTTTCTTCATGGGCTTTTGCCCGGATAGACGCGGTGGTCACGATCATCATCCTGGGGATTTTCGGACTGATGACCTTGGTGCGCAGCAATGTGCGGGTGTTGTGCCTCCTGCTGTTCCTGGTGACGTGCGGGGCGGCCGGGCTGAGCTTCCTGGCCTTCAACTACGATGCGTTGCACCTGCCCGCTGTCACGTGGCTCTTCCTGCAAGGCCTCTTCCTCTATGTGGCCTATCTCAGTTTCCAGACCCTCTTTTTCGAGCGGTTCATCGCCTGCTTCCGCATCAAGGGAAACGTGGGATTCTTCATCGTCACCCTTGACTTCATCGGCTATACGGGCACGGTGGTCGTGCTGGCTTGCAAGGAGTTCCTTACGCCGGACATCAACTGGCTGGCGTTCTACAACCTGTTGTCCGGCTATGTGGGCCTGGGATGCAGCGTGGCGTTTGTGGCCGCGGCCATCTACATCGTGATGCGCTACCGGCGTGAGTTCCCGGGCCGGTGCAGTGCGAATGGGTATGTCAATCCGAGGCTGCAGTTGGTGTCCTGAGAAAGTGTGCTTATCCTTGAATTTTAACTTGAGTTTTAAATAGAATATAGTAAACAGAAACATCGTATGAATATGAAGAAGATTGAATGCATCATCATGGACTGGGCCGGCACTTCGGTGGATTACGGCTGTTTCGCTCCCGTGGCCGCTTTTGTGGAAAGCTTCAAGGGAGCCGGCATTGAGGTGACTCCTGCCGAAACCCGCGCCTACATGGGCTTGACCAAGATTGAGGAAATCCGTGCTTTGTTCAATATCCCCCGCGTCAACGAGGCCTTCCGTGCCAAGTATGGCCGCAACTATACGGACGAGGACGTGCAGGCCCGTTATGCCGAGTTTCAGCGTGTGCTGTTCGCCACGCTGGAGGACTATGCCGAGCCTATTCCCGGTGTGCCGGAAGTCATTGCCAACCTCCGTGCCCGGGGCATCAAGGTAGGCTCCACCACGGGTTACACCAAGCAGATGATGGACGTGGTCATCCCCGCCGCCGAGCGCATGGGCTACAAGATTGACGCCTGTGTCACCTCCGACCAGTTGCCCGCCGGCCGTCCTTATCCCTACATGATTTACCAGAACATGATCGAGCTGGCCATTCCCTCCGTAGACTGCGTGCTGAAGTATGGCGACACCATCGCCGACATCCGCGAGGGCGTGAACGCCAAAGTCTGGACGGTGGGTGTCATCCTGGGCAGCAACGAACTGGGGCTGACGCAGGAAGAGGTGGCCGCCCTGCCCGCCACGGAGTTGGAAGCCCGCAAGCAGGAAGTGCGCCGCCGCATGCTGGAAGCCGGGGCACACTATGTGGTGGACTCCATCGGGCAGTTGCCCGCCGTCATCGATGAAATCAACTGCAGGCTGAACGCCAATCACTGACCCTTAATCACTAATCATTAATCACTAACCACTGATATGAGACCTTATTTGTTACTGACCCCCGGCCCGCTGACCACCACCGAAACCGTCAAACAAGCCATGCTGACCGACTGGTGCACGTGGGATGAAGACTACAATGTACACATCGTGGAGGAAATCCGCAAGCAACTCGTGGCCCTGGCCACCCCGCAGGCCGATGAATACACTTCCGTCCTGCTGCAGGGCAGCGGCACGTATTGCGTGGAGGCCGTGCTCGGGGCCGCCATCAAGCCCGGCGACAAGCTGCTCATCCTGAGCAACGGCGCCTACGGCGACCGCATGGGACACATTGCCGAGTATTACCACCTGGACTATGATCTGCTGGCCTTCGACGAGACCGAGCAAGTCAACCTGAACTATGTGGACGACTACCTGGCCCACAACGCCGGCATCACCCACGTGGCCCTCGTGCACTGCGAGACCACCACGGGCATCCTGAACCCGCTGAAGGAAGTGGCCCACCTGGTCAAGATGTACGGCAAGCGGCTCATTGTCGATGCCATGAGCAGCTTCGGCGGCATTCCGCTGGATGTGAACGAGCTGGGCGTGGACTTCCTCATCAGCAGCGCCAACAAGTGCATCCAGGGCGTGCCGGGCTTCGGCTTCATCATCGCCCGCCGCTCCGAGCTGATGCGTTGCAAGGGCGTGGCCCGTTCCCTCTCGCTCGACATCTACGACCAGTGGGAGACCATGGAGAAGGGGCACGGCAAGTGGCGTTTCACATCGCCCACCCACGTGGTGCGCGCCTTCAAGCAGGCCTTGGAGGAACTGGAGGCCGAAGGCGGCGTGGAGGCCCGCCACCGGCGCTATCAGGAGAACCACGACACCTTGGTGAAAGGCATGCGCTCGCTGGGCTTCCAGACCCTCTTGCCCGACGAGGTGCAGTCGCCCGTCATCACCTCCTTCCTCTATCCGGGCGAAGGCTTCGACTTCAAGACTTTCTACCACCAGCTGAAGGAGCGCGGCTTCGTCATCTATCCGGGCAAGATTTCGCAGGCGGACACCTTCCGCATCGGCAACATCGGCGACGTGCATCCCGCCGACTTCGAACGGCTGATCGAGGCCATACGCGACATTCGCCGCTGAAAGGCCGGGAAATCTTTCCCGAAGTCCTTCTAAAACTTGCCAAAGTACGTATAAAGCTTCATTTCCAGCCTGGAAATATACATTTCCAGGCTGGAAATGCACGTTTTTAGGCTGGAAATGTATATTTTCAGGCTGGAAATGGACTTTTCAAGCAGCTTGGACAAGTTTTTCTGGCAGCTTGGTACGTCTTTATCTCCGTCTTTTTTCTTATTTTTGCGCCGCATTAGGATAGCATGTAAAAGGAGGATAACAACGTATGGCAGCCGTAAAGGAAATGACCGCGGGCCGGATATTCCCGCAGCTCTTCTACTTCACCTTGCCCTTGCTGATGGGCAACTTGTTGCAACAGACGTATTCATTGGTGGATGCCGCCATTGTGGGGCGGTTCCTGGGCATCGATTCGCTGGCCGCCGTGGGTGCCAGTTCGTCGGTGGTGTTCTTGATTTTGGGCTTCTGCAACGGCTGTTGCGGCGGTTTCGGCATCCCCGTGGCGCAGAAGTTCGGCGCGCGGGACTATGCCACCATGCGCCGCTGCGTGGTGGTCAGCCTGCAACTGGCCGCGGCGATGTCGCTGTTCTTGGCGGTAG
>CALNEX010000099.1 GCA_939791845.1 uncultured Mediterranea sp.
TGAACCGAATTTATTTAATTTTTAACCTTGTCCATTTTTTAGTGGACAGTAGTGTGTTATGGTTAAAGATTAAATATTCTGATTATTACTTGCAAATATACGAAAAAGGATTTACCTTTGCAACATAAGATTTTCTACATCTTATCACAATAAGGCCTTCGGGCCGAAGGGTAAAACCTATACTCCCGCTTCGGTGGGAGTTTTTTATTTTATGGAATTGCCCAACCTATACTATTAGTGCCAACATCTATTTCTACTATTACCTTCATGGCATTAGTTTTTATTGCTTGTTGGCAAAAATAAGAAAAAACATTGGGCAAACCAACATTTGAATTGTTTTTTTCCTTACCTTTGCCCCCAGTAATTTGAAAGTAAATCACAATAAGGATTATTCCGTTGTGAACACATCAGGTTCCCTCGTCCTTCAACGGGGGATTTTTTGTCTGATTCAGTATCCATAAACCTATGTCCTACGCAAGCAAGATCATCAACGACCCCGTCTTCGGCTTCATCAAGATTCCGCGGGGACTGCTCTACGACCTGGTGTGCCACCCGGTGGTGCAGCGGCTGACGCGCATCCGCCAGTTGGGTCTGTCGTCCGTGGTGTACCCCGGGGCGCAACACACGCGCTTCCAGCACTCCGTCGGCGCCTTCCACCTGATGAGCGAGGCCATCCGCGAGCTGACGGCGAAGGGGAACTTCATCTTCGACAGCGAGGCGGAGGCGGTGGAGGCGGCCATCCTGCTGCACGACGTGGGACACGGGCCTTTCTCGCACGTGCTGGAGGATACCATCGTGCGCGGCATCGCCCACGAGGAAATCTCGCTGATGCTGATGGAGCGCATCAACCGGGAGGTGAACGGGCAACTGACGCTGGCCATCCGCATCTTCCAAGACCAGTATCCCAAGCGCTTCCTCCACCAGCTGGTCAGCGGGCAACTGGACATGGACCGCCTGGACTACCTACGGCGCGACAGCTTCTACACGGGCGTCTCGGAAGGCAACATCGGCTCGGCGCGCATCATCAAGATGCTGGACGTGCGGGATGACCGCCTGGTGGTGGAGTCCAAGGGCATCTACTCCATCGAGAATTTCCTCACCGCCCGGCGGCTGATGTACTGGCAGGTGTACCTGCACAAGACGTCCGTGGCCTGCGAGCGCCTGCTGGTCAACACCCTGCTGCGCGCCAAGGAACTGGCCCTGCGCGGCGAAGAGCTGTTTGCACCGCCCGCCCTGCGCTTCTTCCTGCGCAACGACGTGGACGGCACGCGCTTCCGCAACGACCCCGAATGCCTGGAAAACTTCCTCCTGCTGGACGACAACGACGTATGGACGGCACTGAAGGTGTGGATGCAGCATCCCGACAAGGTGCTCTCCACGCTTAGCAAGGGAATGGTGGACAGAAAGCTTTTCAAAGTGGAAGTCTCCGCAACACCTTTCCCCGAAGAGCGCAAAGAGGAACTGCTGCGGCAAACAGCTGCCGCCCTGGACATCCCCTTGGAAGATGCCCGTTACTTCCTCTCCACGCCCGACATCGAGAGCAATATGTACAATCCCGCGGACGACAGCATCGAAATCCTCTACGGCGATGGCACCACGCGCGGCATCGCCGAGGCGTCGGACATGTTCGACATCGCCCTCCTGTCCCGCAAAGTGAAGAAACATTTCCTCTGTTATTGGCGATTTTAAAGGCTGTTTGCAGGATTTATGACGAAAATATTCATCCATATAGGGGGAAATATAAAAAAAAGTCCGATATTTGCCTTTTGAAAACCATCAAACAAGAGAACTATGGAGTTTACTGCCCAACAAATAGCCGCATACCTCCAAGGAGAAATCGTTGGAAACGAGCAGGCCACAGTGCACACTTTCGCCAAAATCGAGGAAGGCGTGCCGGGGGCCATCTCTTTCTTGTCCAATCCCAAATATACACCTTATATATATGACACGCAGGCCAGCATCGTGCTGGTAAACAAGGACTTCGTGCCTGAACACGAGGTGAAGGCCACCCTCATCAAGGTGGACAACGCCTACGATGCCCTGGCCCGCCTGATGACCCTCTACGAGCAGAGCAAGCCCCGGAAGACGGGCATCGATCCCTTGGCCTTCATCGCGCCGACCGCGCAGGTGGGCAAGGACGTATGGATCGCCCCCTTCGCCTACGTGGGTGAAAACGCCGTGGTGGGCGACCGCACCCGCATCTACCCGCACGCCACGGTGGACGACGGTGCCAAGATTGGCGAGGACTGCATACTCTATGCCGGGGCCACTGTCTACCACGACTGCCGCGTGGGCAACCGCTGTACCCTGCACGCAGGCAGCGTCGTCGGCGCAGACGGATTCGGCTTCGCCCCCACCCCCCGAGGCTACGAGAAAATCCCCCAAATAGGCATCGCCGTGCTGGAGGACGACGTGGAGATTGGCGCCAACACCTGTATTGACCGTGCCACCATGGGCGCCACCATCGTGCACCACGGCGTCAAGCTGGACAACCTCGTACAAATAGCCCACAACGACGAGATAGGCGCCCACACCGTCATGGCCGCGCAAACCGGCGTGGCAGGCTCCACCAAAGTGGGCGAATGGTGCATGTTCGGCGGACAGGTGGGCGTGGCCGGACACATCCACATCGGCGACCGCGTGGTGTTCGGCGCCCAATCCGGCGTCCCCGGCAGCGTGAAGAGTGACCAGCGACTCATCGGCTCCCCGCCCATGGAGGAAAAGCCGTTCTTCAAGTCGAGCGCCGTCTTCCGCAAACTGCCCGACATGTACTTCGAACTGAACGCCCTGCGCAAAGAACTGAACGAAATCAAGAAACAATTAAATAAAGAGTGACCGATGCTGAAACAAAAGACTCTGAAAGATAGCTTCTCGCTCAGCGGGAAAGGCCTGCATACAGGACTCAACCTTACCGTCACCTTCAACCCCGCGCCGGACAACCACGGCTACAAAATCCAGCGTACCGACCTCGAAGGACAACCCCTCATCGAAGCCGTGGCGGACAACGTGGTGGAAACCACCCGTGGGACAGTGCTCGCCAAAAACGACGTGAAAGTCAGCACCGTAGAGCATGCCATGGCCGCACTCTATGCCCTGGGAATCGACAACTGCCTCATCCAGGTGGACGGCCCCGAATTCCCCATCCTGGACGGCAGCGCGCAATACTACGTCCGGGAGATTGAGCGCGTGGGCATCGTGGAGCAGAATGCCGTGAAGGACTTCTATGTCATCAAGTCAAAGATAGAATTCCGCGACGAGCAGACCGGCTCGTCCATCATCGTCCTGCCCGACGAGAGCTTCAGCCTCAACGTATTGGTGTCCTACGACTCCACCATCATCCCCAACCAGTTTGCCACGCTGGAGGACATGGGCAAATTCAAGGACGAGATAGCCGCCAGCCGCACGTTCGTCTTCGTGCGCGAAATCGAGCCGCTGCTGCAGGCCGGACTCATCAAAGGCGGCGACCTGGACAACGCCATCGTCATCTACGAACGCCAGATGTCGCAGGAGAACTATGACAAGCTGGCCGACGTGATGGGCGTGCCCCACATGGACGCCACGCAGCTGGGATACATCATGCACAAGCCGCTGGTGTGGCCCAACGAATGTGCCCGCCACAAGCTGCTGGACGTCATCGGCGACATGGCCCTCATCGGCAAGCCCATCAAGGGGCGCATCATCGCCACCCGCCCAGGACACACCATCAACAACCAGTTTGCCCGCCGGATGCGCAAGGAAATCCGCCTGCACGAAATCCAGGCGCCCGCCTACGACTGCAACCGCGCGCCGCTGATGGATGTCAACCGCATCCGCGAACTGCTGCCCCACCGCTATCCTTTCCAACTGGTGGACAAGGTCATCGAGATGGGCGCAAATTATATCGTGGGCATCAAGAACGTCACCTCCAACGAACCTTTCTTCCAAGGCCACTTCCCGCAGGAACCCGTCATGCCGGGCGTCCTCCAGATAGAAGCCATGGCACAGGTGGGCGGCCTGCTGGTGCTGAACTCCGTGGACGAACCCGAACGCTACTCCACCTACTTCCTCAAGATAGACGGCGTGCGCTTCCGCCACAAGGTGGTGCCGGGCGACACGCTCATCTTCCGCGTGGAACTGCTGGCTCCCATCCGCCGCGGCATCTCCTCGATGAAGGGCTATATCTTTGTGGGCGAGACGGTGGTATGCGAAGCGGAGTTCACGGCGCAGATAGTAAAGAACAAATAAATCAATAACGAGATATGATTAGTCCTTTAGCATATATCCATCCCGAAGCCCAAATCGGAGAAAACGTGGAAATCGCTCCCTTTGTCTACATCGACAAGAACGTGGTCATCGGCGACAACAACAAAATCATGTCCAACGCCAGCATTCTCTATGGCGCACGCATCGGCAACGGCAACACCATCTTCCCGGGTGCCGTCATCGGCGCCGTGCCCCAGGACTTGAAGTTCAAGGGCGAGGAGACCACGGCCGAGGTGGGCGACAACAACCTCATCCGCGAGAACGTGACCATCAACCGGGGCACGGCCGCCAAGGGCAAGACCGTGGTGGGCAGCAACAACCTGCTGATGGAAGGCGTGCACGTGGCGCACGACGCAAAGATTGGCAACGGATGCATCATCGGCAATGCCACAAAGATGGCGGGCGAGATTGTCATTGATGACTACTCCATCATCAGTGCCAGCGTGCTGATGCACCAGTTCTGCCGCGTGGGCGGATACGGGATGATACAGGGCGGATGCCGCTTCAGCAAGGACGTGCCCCCCTACATCATCGCCGGGCGCGACCCCATCTGCTACGCGGGCATCAACATCGTGGGCCTGCGCCGACGGGGCTTCTCCAACGAGACCATCGAGCAAATCCACAACGCCTACCGCCTCATCTACCAGAGCGGGCTGAACACCACCGATGCCCTGAAGAAGATAGAGGACGAGATGGAAATGACGCCGGAAATCAGCTACATCGTGACCTTCATCCGCGAATCGGCACGCGGCATCATCCCTGGCGGGAAATGAAGACATGACTAATTCTAACCAAGCAAAAAGGAACCATATACTTATGATTTACAGATTCACCCTCATATCCGACGAAGCCGAAGGCTTCCTGCGGGAAATTCAGATTGACCCGGACGCCACATTTTACGACTTCCATGAAGCCATCATCCAGTCCGTGGGCTATACGGACGACCAGATGACCTCCTTCTTCATCTGCGACGAAGACTGGGAGAAGGAGAAGGAAATCACCCTCGAAGAGATGGACGACAACCCGGAGGTGGACAGCTGGGTGATGCGCGACACGCACATCAACGAACTGGTGGAGGACGAGAAGCAGAAGCTGGTCTACGTCTTCGACATCATGACGGAGCGTTGCTTCTTCATCGAGCTGTCCGAAATCATCACCGGCAAGCATATCAAGGGCGCCAAATGCACCAAGAAGCAGGGCGATGCCCCCAAGCAACTGATGGACTTCAACGAGTTCGAAGCCAAGACCAACGCCGCCGCCCTCGACCTGGACGAGAACTTCTACGGCGACCAGGACTTCGACATGGAGGACTTTGACAAGGACGGCTTCGGCGGCTTCGACGAAGGCGGAGGCGGAAACCCCTATGACGAAGACAGATACTGATTTTAATGTAGAATGATTATGAAAGCAACTATCTCAATGGACAGCTTGTGGCAAACGATACAATCGCTTTCCACGCAAAACAAGAAATGGCTGTCTGACAAACTGATACAAGACTTACACGAAGAAAAAGACAAACGTATCAGCAAGGAAGAGTTGTTGGCAAAGATAGATAACGGATTGAAAGAGATCAGGCTTTATCAAGAAGGTAAGCTGGAATTGAAAACACTAGAGGAAGCGCTTGATGAAATACCAGATTAAACCTATTCCCAGCTTTCTGAAAGACTTGAAGCAACTGGCCAAACGGCATCGCTCCATCAAAGCAGACATTATGTCACTGGCTGCATCCCTTCAGGAGAATCCCGACCAAGGAATCGATTTAGGGGGTGGTTTGCGCAAAATACGTATGGCTATCACCTCCAAAGGAAGAGGGAAAAGTGGCGGAGCGAGAGTTATCACACTGAATCTTATCATCACGGCTGACGAAACAGACATCCTCTTGATTACCATCTATGACAAAGCCGACCGCACTTCCATCAGCACTGCTGAAATAGAAGAACTACTGCAGAAAAACGGACTAAAGTAACTATGCCCGCTCTCATTGTACTGATAGGCCCCACAGGCGTAGGCAAGACAGAACTTGGCCTGCGCCTGGCTGAGGCTTTCCACACCTGCATCCTCTCCGCCGACTCGCGGCAACTCTATGCCGACCTGCCCATCGGCACGGCGGCTCCCACCCCCGAACAACTGGCGCGCGTGAAGCACTATTTCGTAGGCACCCTGGCCTTGACGGATTACTACAGCGCGGCGCAATACGAGGCGGATGCCCTCCGGCTGCTGGGCGAACTGTTCACCACCCACCCCGTCGTGGTGCTGACGGGCGGCTCGATGATGTATGTCGATGCCGTATGCCGGGGCATTGACGACATCCCCACCGTGGACGCCGACACGCGCCAACTCCTCCTGCACAAATACGAGACCGAAGGCTTGGAGCATCTCTGCGCCGAGCTTCGCCTGATGGACCCCGAATACTACCACATCGTGGACTTGAAGAACCCCAAGCGCGTCATACACGCCTTGGAAATCTGCTACATGACGGGGCGCACCTACACCTCCTTCCGCACGCAGACGCACAAGCAACGTCCCTTCCGCATCGTCAAAGTGGGCCTGACGCGCGACCGCGCCGAACTCTACGACCGCATCAACCGCCGCGTGGACCAGATGATGG
>CALNEX010000100.1 GCA_939791845.1 uncultured Mediterranea sp.
TTCATCCACTCGGCAAAGGAGTTGGGCACGGCCTGCGGCAGGGGACGCGGATGGGGTGCCCATGTCATGACCACCTTGGGACGGGCCGTCTTCTTGTACTCCTCGATGGTGATGAGGTCTGCAAAGCTCTGCAACGGATGGCGCGTGGCGGCCTCCATGGAGAAGACCGGACGGCCGGAATATTGGATGAACTGGTTGAGGATGACTTCGTTGTAGTCATAGTCGCGGTCCTCGAAGCGGGCAAAGGAGCGCACGCCGATGAGGTCGCAATAGCAGCCCATCACGGGGATGGCCTCCAGCAGGTGTTCGGGTTTGTCACCATCCATGATGACACCCCGCTCCGTCTCCAGCTTCCACGCCCCCTGGTTGACGTCCAACACAATGACGTTCATGCCCAGGTTGAGAGCCGCCTTCTGGGTGCTGAGGCGGGTGCGCAGGCTCGAGTTGAAGAATATCATCAGGAGCGTCTTGTTGCGCCCCAGTTCCACGTATTTGAAGCGGTCCTTCTTGATTTCGAAAGCTTCATCCAGTGCGGACTTCAAGTTGCCGATGTCCTGCACGCAAGTAAATTTCTTCATATAAATTATATCTGTTTGATTAAACACCCCAAAGATACGAGTATTCGGCGAATTATTCCCACTTCAAACGGATAAAATATAAAAGCAAATTCACTCTTCGTCAATCAGCATCGGATTCTCTTGATAGATGCCGGACAACTCGCAAAAGAAGTTATGGTCCAACACGAGCGAGATGCGCCACAGCAATTCGATGTCAATATTAGGTTTATGAAAAATCTTATAGACATTAGAACGGGTACAACACAACTGGGTTGCGAACCAAGTGACAGTATGTCCTTGTTTCCGTAATGTATTCCGAATAAGTAGACCTGTGTGAATCATGGGCTTGTTATTTGTATGTTTGCATCGCAAATATAAGCAATTAATCTGAAAAACAAGCACACAAACACAAAAACATTCTTTTTACACCGAGGGAGAAAAGATGGAAAGCGCAGACAACTGGCATTCAGAGGGTCTAAAATGCCGATAAGGCGGACTAAACGGATTTTTAAGAAAAATATCCGCATAGTCCGCCCCCATCGGCTTCCCCCCTAATGTAGCTATCTTTTCAAGTCATTTCCGAATCTGCCCTTCCCCCTCTATCAACCATTTGTACGTTGTGATTTCCTCCAACGCCATCGGGCCGCGGGCATGCAGTTTCTGGGTGCTGATGCCAATCTCCGCCCCAAGGCCGAACTGGCCTCCATCGGTGAAGGAGGTCGGCGCATTGTGGTAGACGCAGGCGGCATCCACCTCGCGCAGGAAACGGTCGGCACAAGCCCGGTCTTCCGTCACGACGGACTCACTGTGCTTGGAACCATACCGGCGGATATGCGCCAAAGCCTCGTCCAAGGAACCGACCGTCTTGACGGCCATCTTGTAGTCCAAGAACTCCGTGCCATAACTCTCCGGTGTGGCCGGAACCAGCAAGTGGGCAGGATAACTGCCAGACAGGGCGGCCAATGCCGGTTCGTCCGCATAAATCAGCACGTTGCTTTGCTGCAAGGGGACACAGAGAGCGGGCAAGTCGGCCAGGCGGTCCATGTGCACCAGCAGACAATCCAAGGCGTTGCACACGCTGACACGGCGTGTCTTGGCATTGTGGACAATGGCCGCCCCCTTCCGCAAGTCTCCTGCACGGTCAAAGTAGGTGTGGCAGATGCCCGCCCCCGTCTCTATGATGGGGATGGTGGCATTTTGCTTTACGAACCGGATGAGCCGGCTACTGCCACGGGGAATGACCAAATCGACATAGCGGTCGGCGCGGAGCACGCGGGCCGTGGTCTCATGGTCGGAGGGCAGCAATTCCACGAGGTGGGTGTCCAGCCCGTAGCGTTGCAACACCGCGTGTATGACAGCCACAATGGCCCGGTTGGAACAATCGGCATCGCTCCCGCCCTTCAGCACACAGGCACTGCCCGCCTTCAGGCAGAGGGAGAATACATCGAAACTGACGTTGGGCCGAGCCTCGTAGATGATGGCAATGACCCCGAAAGGCACGCTGACACGCCTGATTTGCAATCCATTGGACAAGACGCATTCCTTCAACACCCGCCCCAATGGAGAAGGCAGGGCCGCCACCTGGCGCAGACCATCGGCAATCTCCTGCAAGCGGGCTTCCGTTAGTTTCAGGCGGTCATACTTGGGATTGGCCGCATCCATCCGCTCCAGGTCCTTGCGGTTTTCCTCCAAGATATAGGAGGACTTGGCCACGGCCTCATCGGCCACGGCACACAATATCTCGTTGATTTTTCCGCCGTCCACGGTCAGCAGGTGCCGGCTTGCGTCCTGAACGGCAGACAGGGTCTGTTCTAAGTCCATATCCTTACTATTCTATATATAAGTAATCATAATGCACCGCGGGCTTTTGTCCGTGCTTGCCCATCAGTCCATGGGCTTCCTTGGCACTGAGAGAGGTCTTGCCCACCCCGATGTAGCGGGAATCCGGGCCATAGATGCGCACAATGTCATCTTTGTCAAAATCTCCTTGGACAGCCGTAATGCCCACCGGCAAGACGCTGACCGCCTTGTCGGAAAGCAACAAATCCATGGTCTGCCGGTTCACGCAATATGCCCCCTTGGCAAATCCTTCGCTGTGGGCAATCCATTTCTTCACGCCGGAAACGGGTTGGGTAGCGGGAACAAAGCGGGTATAGTTCAATGACGATTCTCCATTCTTCATCCTTTGTTCTTCATTGAAAACGATTTCCGTCAGGATGTTGTCCCGTTTGCCGTTGGCAATGATGACCGTGATGCCCTCATCGGCCACCTTGCGGGCGATGCTCGTTTTGGTGAGCATGCCGCCCCGTCCGAAACTGGACTTGGAACTTTGGATGCAGGCAGAGAAGTCATCGCCAGGCCGGATTTCCGGAATGACCTTGGACGAAGGGTCGGAAGGCGACCCGTCATAGATGCCGTCCACATTACTTAATATAATGAGGGCCTGCGCGTCCATCATCGAGGCAATCAGGCCGGACAATTCGTCGTTGTCGGTGAACATCAATTCGCTGACGGATATGGTGTCGTTCTCGTTGACAATGGGGATGACACCGTTCTCCAGCATGACGGTCATGCAATTCTTCTGGTTCAGGTAATGGCGGCGGGTGCCGAAACTCTCCTTCATCGTCAGCACCTGACCCACGGCGATGCCGTGTTCGCGGAACAATTCATAATATCGGTTGATGAGTTTGGCCTGGCCCACGGCAGAAAAGAGCTGGCGTTGATCCACACTGTCCAGCTTGCGGACGGGCCGCACCTCGCTGCGCCCCGAAGCCACGGCTCCGGAAGAAACCAGGATGACCTCCACACCGGCTTTGCGCAAGTCGGCCACCTGGTCCACCAGTGCCGACATGCGCGTCACGTCCAGCGTGCCGTCCTTTCGGGTCAGGACGTTGCTGCCCACCTTGACGGTGATTCTCTGAAAAGGCTGCTTCATGTCACTCTCCCAAGGTCTGCTTGCTACGCTCACGAATCACGTCCATGGCCGGCTCATAGTCCGCCTCGTTCACCTCGAGGGCCACCTGGAGCATCGTCTCCGGCAGGACGCCATTGGCCAGTAAGCCATCACGTATGTTCGAAGCAATGCCACGATCCTTCAGCAGGCCTTTCACCAATTCACATTCCCACAGCGAGCCCTTGAATACTTCCACGAGCTTGCTCTTGTCTTCTGCTTCTTTCATATCCGTAGTTTTTTAGGTTAATGCCCTACAAATATAGGAATTTGTTCCGAAGCAAAAGCATATTAACCGAAAAAATAACGGAATGGCTCCGAAGAAAAACCGGGAATGGCCGGCATGGCCCTGACAAGGACTGACACTCAGAAGCGGCAACGCAATTCGATGCCTGCTTGCAGGGGCCGTCCGCGCTGCATGAACTTGTTGCCCATGCTTTCGAAGTAGAACGAGGCATAATCCTTGTCCAGCGCATTGCGCACCCACAAGGCCACGGCTCCCTGCCCTTTCTCCAGGCTGATGCGGGCATTGAGTGTGCCGTAGAAAGGCTGGCTGGCCGTATTCTCCTCCGTCCAATAGATGCGTCCAGCGGCATTGTAATCGGCATTGAGGCGGATGCGGTCGAACCAACGGCGGGGTGCCAGCGTGAAGACATATTCACCGCCGATGTTCAACGTGTGGCGGGGCATGAAAGGCACCACGCGGCCACGATAATCCACCGCCTCGCCGTCATCGTTCACCGTCTGATAATCACGGAAGGTGGCGTAGGCATAGCCATAACTGGCATTCAGCGTCAAGGCATCGGTCAGGCGGGCCACGATGCTGGCTTCGGCCCCCACACTGCGGCTGCGGCCGGCGTTGCGGGTGACGCGCCCCATGCCGTTCTCGGAGAACTGGGAGACCTGCTGGTCGCGTGTGTTCATCAGGAAAGCGGCCAGGTCGGCGGTCAGGCGGTCCTGCCAGAAAGAAAAGTGCGCGCCAAGTTCATAGCTCCACGTGTATTCGGGACGATAAAGGGCAGTGCCTTCCACGTCCACCTCGGCTTCGGGCATCATGGCGGACACCATGGAGGCGATGGATGACAAGGCCTCGCTCTGCTCCATGGCGGTCTTCATCACGTTGATGAAGTTGGACTGCACCAGGTCGCTGAACATCTGGATGTTGTAGCCGCCGGAGCGGTATCCCTTGGCCACGGTGACGTAGACATTGTTGTCTTGTCGCCACTCATATTCCACGGAGAACTTGGGAAGCAGTTGCAGGTAGTCGTGGCTCATCTTCCCGGCAAGGGCGGAGACGGCCTGCATGGCATCGTCCTCCAGTTTCATCGGTCCCATGGCAAAGGAGAAGCCGAAGTCCATCGGGTCGCCGGCGGAGTTATAGTCCATCCACATCTTCTCGTAGTCCAGGCGCAAGCCCGCGCTGACGGAGAGGCCGGGGATGAGGAAGTCGTTCAGCGTGCTCTGGTGGTAGACCGCCGCGCTCATCTGCGGGGTGGAGAAGTCGCCGCCAATCCGGAGGTTGTCGTTGTGGATGCTCAACGCCATCTTCGGGGCCTGGGGCGAGGAAGGGAAGGCGGCGTTGGCATTGCCCTCTATCAGTTCCTCGATGCCCTGCCGTTTGAAGAGGACGGGCGCGGAGGTCTTGAGCCACTGGTAGAAGCCGAAGGCACCCGTGGTCCACTGCCACCGCTTGCCGGGCTTGGACTTGAGCACAACCTCCTCGCTGAGGGTGTTGGAGCGTTGCTTCTGGGTAAGGGTGAAGATGTCCCGGGGCGTGAAGTCCTGGTCCATGTCCATACGGTCGTTCAGGTGCTGGTAGCCGGTGATGAAACTGGCGGTGAAGGCGGGCACCTGCCACTCGATGTTCAGTCCTCCGTTCAGCAGGCCGCGCCAGTAGCCGCTCGGTTCGTTGTAGGCGATGCGTCCCTCGTGGTCGGAGAGGCCGGGCTTCTCGTCCTCGGGCGAGACGGGACCCATATAATAATACGGATAGCCGCCCTGGTCGCTGTATTCGTAGCTGACGTTCGCGTCCACCTTCAAGTTGTCCGTGGGCAGGAACATGGCGTGCAGCCGTCCGCCGCCCGCGTCGCTGCGGTCCATGCGTCCGTCGCCCTTGTAGCTGTTCTTGAAGAAGCCGCCCCCGTGCTCGTAGAAGCCCCCGGCGGAGAAGGCGAAGCGGGAGGAGATGCGGTGGTAGTGGGTCAGCGAGGCGTTGTAGTCGCCATACGTGGCCGCGCCGAGGCGGATGTCCGTGCCCTGGTAGGTGAAGGGCGACTTGGTCTGCACCTTGATAAGCCCGCCCATGGTGTTGCGCCCGTACAGCAGGCTTTGGGGACCGCGGAGCACCTCGATTTGCTCGATGTCCGCATAGTTGAAGTCGAAGGCGGACTTGTCTATATAAGGAATGTTGTCCACATACAATCCCACGGCGGGCGTGTTGATGCGCGAACCGATGCCGCGGATATAGACGGCAGTGGTCAGGCGCGAGCCGTAGTCGGGGATAAAGAGGTTGGGCACCAGCGAGGTGAGGCTCTTGATGCCTGTCACCTGCTTGGAGCGCATCAGCTGCTGGGTGAGGCGGCTGGATGCTATGGGGAGTTCGCGCAAGGCACGGGTTTCCTTGGGGGCGGCCACCACGACCACTTCGTCCATGTGCACCGTGCGCAGGGTGTCGGCATCTTCCGCCATCAGGGGGGACGCCATCAAAAGGGCTGTAAGGAGTATCTGTATCTTCATAAATGGGATTACCTAAAAACGACTGCAAAGTAACAGCGTTTCCGCCGGACATGCAACCCTCATTTATGAGGATTCTCACACTTGGTCGGCCTCCACATAGCCGTGCATCACGGCATAGATGGTCAGGCCCGGCACGGACTTGATGCCCAGCTTCTCGGTAATATTCTTGCGGTGGCTGATGACGGTGGTCAGGCTGATGTGGAGACGGTCGGCTATCTCCTTGTTGATGAGTCCGCGGACCACGAGGCGCAGCACTTCGACCTCGCGGGCGGACAACTCGTGCTCGTCGGAGAGGGGGACCGCCGGACGGGACATCTCTTCCGCCTCGGGATGGCCGTGCCGATGGCCGAAGCGGTGCAACTGCAGGATGCTCCGCACCAAGCCTTTCTCGTCCTGGCTGATGTTCAAGGTCTTCATGCCCGACAGCTGAGGCAGGTTGTCGTTGCCG
>CALNEX010000101.1 GCA_939791845.1 uncultured Mediterranea sp.
ATGCGCATCTACCAGGAACCGGCCAAGTTTGCCAAGCTGGCCCGGATGGACGTGGAGCAGTTCACGCAGACCGTGCAGACCGATGCCAACGAGGCCGTCATCCAATTCCTCGAGTCGCTCAACAAGATGGGCGGCATGGCCAACATCGCTCCCGTACTGAAGGAAATGCAACTCAGCGGAGCCGAAGCGGCCAGCGTCATCAGCACCCTGGCAGGCAACATCGACCTGGTGCGCAAGGAGCAGGAGAACGCCAGCCGCGCTTTCCGCGAAGGCACCAGCATCACGAACGAATACAACGTGCAGAACAACACCGTGCAGGCCGAGCTGGAGAAGGCTCGCAAACGGTTCCAGGAGGTGCGGGTGGAACTGGGCGAACGGCTACAGCCCGTGATGAAGGACATGATCAGCATCGGCAGCCTGACGGTGAAGGGGCTGAAGGAAATTATCGACATCGTGTCGGAATACCACGGCCTCCTGGTGACCGGTGCCGCCGCCGTGGCCGCCTACACCGCCGCCGTCAAGCTGCAACAGATGTGGCTGGCACGTGCAGAACTGGCCACCAAGGCAGTCACCCTGGCACAGAAAGCACTGAACGCCGTGATGAAACTGAACCCCTGGGGGCTGGCCGCGGCTGCGGTGACCGCCGTCGTAGCCGCGCTGGTCACCTACCGCAAACAGACCGACTATGCTGCCGAGAGCCTGAAGGAGATGAACGCCGAGCTGATGAACGAGCAGCGCGGACTGGACAGTCTCTTTGCCGCCTTGCAGAAAGCCGAGCAGGGCACCGAACGACGCCGCGAACTGATAGAGGAAATCAACCGCCAATACGGCACCTACCTGCCTTATCTGCTGGACGAGCGGAGCACCCTGAACGAAATCAAGGCCGCCTACGACCGCATCAACACGGCCATGACCCAGCAAATCGCCCTGAAGCACAAAAACGAAGCCATCACCAAGGCCACTGAGGAATCGGCCCAGGAACAAATGGATTTGTTGGAAGACCTGCGCCAATCCGTGACGGAAGAGACCGGCAGCGACCGCCTGGCCACGATGTTCATCCGCGACCTGCGCCGGATGGCCGACGCCGCCACCGAGGTAGGCACGGACTATCGCCGCGCCGTGGCGGGCACCCTCAGCACGCTGGAGAAGGAATACCTGGGCGGCAAGAAGATGGCAGGCGGCATGAAGGACGACGTGCAGGACTTCATGAACGCGGTCTACCAACTCAACCTCTCCATCCGCGACATCGAGAAGCAATACGAGGGTTGGACGGACATCAAAGAAGAGAATAAAGGCACGGGCATTGTGCTGGACGAGGTGGTCGTCACGCCGAAACGAAAACAGCAGTCGGGCGGCGGGACATATACCTCCACACTATCCGACGAGGAGATGAAGAAAATCCTGAAGAAAGAGAAAAAACTTGTCGAGGATTTCAAGACCCTCCGCGAACAAGACCTGAAGGATCTGGAATTTTACTATCAAACCCAACAGCAGTGGCTAAAGCAAAATTTGCAAGACAAACAACTCACTCAAGAA
Organism: uncultured Mediterranea sp.; assembly: GCA_939791845.1. GTDB lineage: Bacteria > Bacteroidota > Bacteroidia > Bacteroidales > Bacteroidaceae > Bacteroides. Next base: position 1,537 of record CALNEX010000101.1, read on the forward strand.
CAATATGAGATAGCCACAGCTGTGCTCGCCAAGCAGGAAGCCGATGAACGCTTGGGCATCGAGCAGGAGTATTACCAACAATCCCAACAACTTGTCTTACGGGATGCACAGTTGAAAAAAAAGACCGAACAGGAGTTGCAGAATAGCGTGACCTATGCAAAATTGAGAGCGCAGGACAAGCAGCTTGCTGCTGAACAAATGTTTCTTAAAAACCTTGATGCCTTGCGCCGCATGGCCGCCGACACTCCGGCCACCCCGGAGGCGAAGCTGGAGGCGGAGTACCAGACACAGCTTGCCCTGCTGCAATCCTATTACCAGGCCTCTCTGGATTACGCCAAGGAGCACGGCCAGGACGAAGCGGAAGTGACCGACCTCTACAACCAGGCCAAGCTGAAGTTGGAGCAGAAGTACCAAGACGAACGCCTGAAGCTACAGGAAGACACCAACCACAAGTTGGAAGCCCTGCAAGGCAACGACATCAGCCAACAGTTCACTTCAATCTATAACAGCATCCGGGACCTTCAGGATGCCGTGGACGAGTTGGACTTCAGCAAGGTGCTACAATCCATCCAGTCCCTCACAAACTCCGTCCTGGGCGGCATCAGCGCGGCCTTCAACACCTTCAAGCAGATAGAAATCGACAACGTGGAAGCCAAGTACGACGCCGAGATAGAGGCTGCCGCCGGCAACCAGGAGAAGATCGAGCAACTGGAGCACGACAAGGCCGCCGCCAAACTGGAGATTGAAAAGAAATACGCCGACAAGGAGTTTGCAGTGAAAGCCTCGCAGATCATCGCCAACACCGCCCTGGCCATCATGATGGCTTGGGCACAGCTCGGCCCCATCGCCGGAGCCGTGGCCGCCGCGCTGATGACCGCTACCGGAGCCATCCAACTGGCCGCTGCCAATGCCGAACGCGAGAAGGTGAAGAACCTCACGCTGGACGGCAGCGGCTCTTCGTCATCGTCCGGAGGCAGCGGCCGGCGTGTGGCCACCGGCCGCACCACCCAGCACGCCGCGGGCCGCTACGACGTCATCGGCGAGGACGACGGGCGCACCTACCACAACGTCCCCTACATCGGCGATGCCCCCACCGGCATTGTCCGCAGCCCGGCCCTCATCTCGGAGAACGGCGCCGAGCTCATCATCAATGCCGACGACCTGGGCCGCCTGCGCCGCCACGTCAACTACCCGCTGGTGGTGCAGGCCATCAACGACAGCCGCCGTCCCTCGCCCCAGTCCTCCCCATTGCCCCAGCACGCTGCGGGTCGTTACGCCCCGATAGAGGGGGCATCGCCGTCATCAGGCGGGAGCACTGCGGCTGGCGACGCCATCCTCTCCCGGTTGGCCGACACTCTCGACCGGCTGGAGCGCAACGGCATCAACGCTTCCGTAGCCTTGACCGAACTGGACCGGAAGCAGCAATTAAGGAATAAATCACGCAAAATCGGAAGCAAATGAAGATAACCAACCTCACCACCGGCCAGGCCTACCAACTGGCACCCGGCACGCAACTTGAAATCGAGCGGCCCAACCTCTTCTTCAACGACTACGGAGAGCAGTCCTATCCCGTGGACCTGCCCGACACCGACCTGAACCGCGCGTTGTGCGGTTATCCCGACCTGCCGGCCAACCGCCGGAAGCCCCAGACCGACATTCCCGCCGCCATCAGCGAGGGCGACTACTACATGCCCTGCCGCCAGGCCGTGCTGGGCGCCAAGCGGAAGGAGAAAATCACCACCAGCTTCTACATGAACGAAGGTTCGTTCCTCAGTCGGATGCAAGACGTTCCGCTGGTGGACGTGTTCGGTGACGAGACCGTGCCGGGAGTCAGCACGGTGGAGGAGGGGATAGCCTGGTGCTGGTCGCTCATGGCTGATGAAGATCCCCATTATGGCATTTTCCCAGCTATCGTCCAGCTGGACGGCGTGCGCCGCGCCCTGAACGCAGCCGTGATGATGGACGAAGACGGCAATCTCTTCGAGTGGGGGCGCAGGAATCCCTCAACCGGCCTGCCGGAAGGCATAGCATACGGATTCTGGAACGCATTCCCGAGGCGGGAGACGGTGGACAGCCGCGTGGTGCAACTGTCGCCCGGATACTACATTACCCCTTTCATCCGCGCCAATTACCTGCTGCAACGGGTATTCGCCTACTTCGGTTACACCTTGCAAAACAGTTTCTTCAACGAAACCAAGCCCTTCGACAAAATGCTTTTTGTCAACAACACCGCTGACGCGCTGGTCAACGGCACCATCCTTGTGGCACACCTGGTACCCGACTGCTACTGCAACACGCTGATTGACGTGTTCCGCAGGAAGTTCTGCTGCGAGTTCGTGCCCGATGAGACGGAGCATACGGTGCGGATAGAATTCTTTAAGGATATATTGGCCGCCACTCCGTCAGACGACCTCACCAGTTGCCTCGTGGGTTATCCGGAATTCAATTTCCAAGCGCCCCGCCAACTGAAATTGTCTTCGGATACTTCGCTGTCTGAAGGCGAGTCTTTCGAGGGTGCCGGTGAACTGAAGCGGAAATATCCCACGGCCTACATCAACTACCTCAATGGCCAGTTCGAGCGGATAGGATACACCAGTTCTGATGTCGTGGAGGTGTTGAGTGACGGCAACATCCCCTATTATGCCGGCGAGCCGGACATGGAAGACTATGAAGTCAACGTGCCGGACAGCCAATACTGCTATGGCCGCGACCCCTCCATCGGTGAAGACCACACGATGGCAGGTTCATTCCCTTACATTGGCGACGGGCGCATGTTAAACTCCGTATTGGAAGGCGATTTCGATCCGGAAGAATCGGGCGGGGACCTGGAAGCGTTTGAATCGTCCGAGCATAAGCAAGACCCGATGTTGTCATTCACCAATCCCAGGAGTTATTACAACACCGGCACGCACACATGGGCCACATACTCATTGTTGTACAACGGGGCAGCAGGCATCTACGAGAAATTCTGGCGCGATTTCGACAATCTGTTGCGCAATGCACTTCACCAAGTGACCGCATCGCTCCTGCTGGACAACGATCGCAAACGCAACCTGTCTTCCCATAAAAAAACTGTGCTGGATGGTAGCGAATACTTGGTGAATATTATCCGCTATACCCTCGGCGGCAGCCAAAGTCCTGTAGATAGCGACCTGTTCACCATCCTGATGCAGGAACCGGTGTCCATGGCCCTACCACACAGCGAACAGTTTACCCGTCACGGATATACATGGAAGGCACATGTGGATGCCTCGGCGAGCTTGACGGAAGAAGAATGGACAGCCGCAGGTTATACTGCCCAGCAAGAAGTGACAGCCCAAGCCATCTATCCATCGCCACCCACGAAAGCCCAATACGAGGCTGGAGGCAGCTATCATATCCGTACCGTCTATTATTCTAAGGTCAGGTATGATGACCGCGGGAACCCCTATTGGTCCTATATGAAGGTGACTGTCAGTTTGATTCCGGATGTGGTGGAATAAGTATTTTGTGGGGATGTCCTTTGCTTGGCTTCCGGGCGAGCCTACATTTGCAATATTATCTAATCATAGAGAACATGACTATTATCCAACAACCCGACATCCTTTCCCTCAGCCGGAACCTGAAGGCATTTCTCGTGGGTTCTGACACGTCTTTTTCTTTCACCCTCTGCAAGGGCGAGGAAGAACTGCTCTCCCAAGTCTATTCCCCCGGCGAGAGCGGTGTGGTCGAGATAGACCTGCGTGACATCGTGCACAGTCGGTTGTCGTTCGACTTCAAGGATTTCACCCAAATATACCAGCAACCAGATTTGGTAGCTGATTTCACCGCCACGATAGATACACAAGAAGTGACATTCCGTGTCGTCCGTGCCGGTGTGGATCGCTTGGCGGACAGTGCCACCAACTTTCTCACCCAGAACTTCCTGACCTGGCAGCCCACGGTGAAGCCTGTCACCTATTACTCGCCGGAATACCTCACCTATTATGCCGTGGTCTCCGGTAAAGTGCAACTGAAAGCCTACTTCACGGATGCCGCCGGGGAGGTAACCTCCAACCTAACGCTCACATTGACGCAAGTGATGACCGGTGTGGCCTACACCATTCCGATGCAATACAGTGTCATCGTCGGCAAGCTGGGTGACAAGAAGCCCGCCTACTACGATGTATGGGTGGAAAATGTGTCCGGCGAACGCCTGACCTACATCCAACGCTATTATGCTGACAATTCTCGCTCGTTAAACGAAGATTGGGTGCTGTTTGAAAACTCGCTGGGCGGTTTGGACTGTTTTCGGGCTTATGGTGCCAACACCCTGAACGTCGAGCACACCCACAACATTGCTGAAACAGAGGAAGAGAGCCGGGAATACCGCGTGGACACCGAGCGCAAGTTCGAGAAGAACACTGGTCTACTGAGCCGCGAGGAAGCCCGCTGGCTGCTGGACTTCTTCCCATCATCCCGGAAATACATCTATATCGGCAGCTACGTCCGCCCCATCGTCGTGACGGAAAGCAACGTCTCTGGCAACCTGCGGGAAACGCCGGCCAGCTACACGTTCACCTACAAGTATGCCGATGCCAGGCCCTTGCTGAACCTTCCACGCACAGACGTACCTGCCTCAATGCTGGGCATCGTCATTCCTGATATCGGAAATTTTACCGTACCCCCTCGGCTTTCTGAGGTGCCCCGGCTGTCCCTGTCCGAGGGGGCGTTGTTTCCCGTACAGAATCCCTACAGCGAAACATGGGGAACCACTACCGCCAGAGGGATAGCCGATTTCATGGCTGGATTGCTATCCACCTTGTATGGTACGACCGGAGGAGTAGGACATACGCACAGGAACTATTCCCTGCTCGAATTGTTGAGTTATGTGGAGAAATACCTGTTAGTAGATGGGCAAAAAATTAATGCTGGATATGCTGATAAGGCCGGAGAAGTCGTTGACGACGTATATCTCCGCAAAGATCAGGACGACCAGACCGAATACCTCGTCAAGTTCCTCCAAGGCCTGCACTGCGGTGA
>CALNEX010000102.1 GCA_939791845.1 uncultured Mediterranea sp.
CGGGTACCGGCGATGACGTGTGCCACCTTCAGTCCCCGTTTCTTGGCAACGATGGCGCAACTCATGGCGGCGGTCATGTCATCTACCACCAACACCACGTCCGCCGGGTGCGCGTCCAGTTCGCGTTCGAAGGCCAGCATGACCTCCGCCGTGATGTGCGAGTGGTCCTGCGCACAGACGCCCAGCCAGGCGTCGGGGTGCGGCATGTCCAGGTCGGCGAAGAGCGACGGCTCCAGGGCGGGGTCGTCCTGTGCGCCGGTGTAGACGATGCGGTAGCTGATGTCCTTGCCTGCCTCGCGCGCGGCGTCCATGGCACGGCATAGAGGGGCTATCTTCATGAAGTGGGGGCGTGCGCCCGAGATGATGGTTGTTTTCATTTTTTTGTCTGCAATGATGTTGTTTTTGCTGAATCTGATAATAACGGTGCAAAGGTACTTTTTTAGGCGCGGATTTCACGGATTCCGCGGATTATTTTTTTAGCCGAGGATGGATGGGTCGAAAACGTCACTTTTAAAATAATGTTTTTCTCCGGGTTGGTGTCGATGTCCCGTCCGTTGCAGGCACTAATCGGGCGGCTGCAACGGGTGACAGAAAAATAAAATCCGTGCGAGGTGAGCGATATTTGCCCGAAAATTTGTTCCTTTGCGCAAATTTTTACGAAAATAAAGATAGCATCATGCCTACATTTGTTCAGATACTCGATTTTATCGGCACTTTCGCGTTTGCCGTGAGCGGCATCCGTCTGGCTTCGGCCAAGAGATTCGACTGGTTTGGTGCCTACGTGTGCGGATTTGCCGTGGCCGTGGGCGGAGGTACCATCCGCGATGTCCTGCTGGATGTGACCCCACCCTGGATGACAGATCCCATCTACCTGCTCTGTACGGCCTTGGCATTGGTGTGGGTCATTATCTTCGGCAAGCACATTGTCCACCTGAACAATACGCTCTTTACTTTCGATGCCATCGGCCTGGCACTGTTCACCGTCGTAGGTTGCGGCAAGGCGCTGGCTCTGGGGCAGCCCTTCTGGGTGGCCATCATCATGGGCAGCATCACGGGCGCGGCGGGAGGTGTCATCCGCGATGTGCTTATCAACGAGACTCCTCTTATCTTCCGCAAGGAAATCTATGCCATGGCGTGTGTCGTGGGCGGCACGGTCTACTGGGTGTGCCTGGAGTGCGGGGCAGACCCCGTGGTGTGTCAGGTGGCGGGGGGCGTCACGGTGTTCCTCGTGCGCGTGCTTTCGGTAAAATTCAATATCTGCCTGCCGACGCTGAAGGGGAACGAGGTGAATTGAGGAATGAGAATTGAAAATTAAAAATTCAGGCGCTGATTCGTTTTTTAGATGCTGATGGCGCTGATTTTAAAGATTAAGAGGATGTGTCTTAATATAGATAAACTCTATTTTGGCACATCCTCTTAAAAAAAAAATCAATCCGCGCCTACATTCAGAACAGCGCGTCCTTCGTATTGAACAACTTCCGTTCGCTGAGTTTCACTACCTTGCCATATTGGGCCAGTTTGTCCAAGTCTATCATCTTCGGGTTTCCGATGATGCCGATGGCATAGTTTTTCCCTTGGATATTTTCCTTGTAAAATTTCACGATGTCCTCGAAGGTGAGGGCGTCGATGCGGGGCAAGTTCTCGCGGGCGGGGTCGGCGGTGTAGCCCATACGCTGGATAGCGCGCAGGTATTGCGCCTTGCTGCGAAAGTCCGGATGGCTGCTCAGTGCCTCCTGGCGCAGGTAGCCTTTGATGTTGTCCAGGCGTCCGGGGTTGAGGGGCATGTCCGTGACGAGGCCCATGAAGACATCTACGGCGTCGTTTACCTTGTCGTTTTGCGTGCCCAGGTGGCCGTACATGTAGGTGGGGTTGCCGGGCACGGCGGGGGTGAGGACATTCGCGCCGGCGTAGTAGGCCATGGAACGTTTCTCACGGATTTCGTTCATCACCAGGCCACCGAAACCGCCGGAGAAGTATTGGTTGAAGGCGTCGCGCAGGACATCGTCCTGTTTGTCATATGCACCCATGGGCAGGTAGAAGAAAATCTGTGCTTGCTCGGCATCGTCGTTGGGCAGGAAGTAGACGGTGTTCTCTGTCACGGGTGCCAGGGGCTTGTCCTGCGGCGAAGTACTGGGCCGTTCGTTGGCCACGAGGGGAAGGCTTTGGCTGAGCACCTGCGTGACCTGCTCGAAGGGCAGCGTGCCGCAGTAGAAGATTTCCGCTTCGTAGTTGGCGGCGCGGTTGATGTCGCCCGTCAGTTCGGAAATCTGTAACTCCAGCATCTGCTGGTCGGTCAGTTCGTCGATGTAGGACGACTTGTCGCCGTGCAGGATGTACTCCGAGAGGGCGTCGGCCAGGGTATTGACGTTGTCCTTGCGCTGCTGGCGCGCGCCCAGGATGGAGCCTTTGATGCGGCTCAATTGCTTGTCATCCAGTTGGGGCATCAGGATCTGGCGGGAGAGGAGCTGGCAGGCTTGTGGCAAGGTCTGTTCGTAGCCGCGCATCATGATGTAGAGGTAGTCGTCCGAGGCCCATACCTGGCAGGTGGCGTTGAGCTTGCTCAATTCCTCTTTCAGTTGTTGGGGCTCATAGGCGCCCATCACGCCGGCATCGTTCATCAGGTCGGCAGCGATGCCCAGTTTGGGGAATTCGCGCTCGCCGGCGCCATAGCGCAGGGTGAGGCTGAAGACGTTGTTCTCCGAGTTGGGCGTGTAGTAAAGTTTAGAGCGGTCGTTCAGGGGCTGCACGCGGACGTCGCTGAAGTCGATGAATTTCTCCTCCACCTGTTCTATGGGCATACGCTTGAACTGCATGGCATAAAGTGACTCTTGGCCTGCGGGCGGTTCGATGGGCTTGTAGCCGGGTTTCTGTATTTTCTCGCCTTTCTTGGCCTTGCCCTGTTCGATGTAGAGGGCCAGGTAGTTGTCCCCCAGGTATTGGCGGACGACGCGCTTGATGTCCTCCGTAGTGACGGCCATGACCTCATCTTTGTAGTTGAGCACACGGGCCAGGTCTTTTTCGTTGATGAAAGCGTCCATCAGGAGATGCCCCTTGAATGTGTTGGACTCCATCTGCACGTCGAAGTCGCGGCACAGGTTCATCTTGATGGCTTCCACCTGCCAGTCTTGGAACTCTCCGTTGGCCACTTGCTGGATGGCCTTCAGCGCCTTCTTCTCTGTGCTCTTGTTGGATTCGAAGCGGCGTTGGTTCTCGTCGTAGAGGGGGACGCACTGGATGATGTTGCGTCCTTGCTCGCGCATGGTGGTGGGCGAGGCGACGCATTGGGTCAGTTCGCCGTCCAGTGTCAGCTTGTCCAGCGTGCCGGTGTGGTCGCCGTTGCTCAGGAGGGACATGGCAATCTCCAGGGGCAGTTCATCGGGGTGTCCCGCAGGCACGCCGGGATAGACGAGACAGACGCTGGGGTAGATGCCTACCTTGGCGGTGTATTGCGTGCGTCCCTTGATCTGGAGGTCAGGCCAGGTCTTTCGCGTGGGCAGGGGTTTCGCTTCCAGGCGTCCGAAAGTGCCCGCGATGCGCCCGGCTATCTGTTGGGCGTTGACGTTGCCCACGAGGATGAGCACCATGTTTTCGGGTACGTACCATTCGCGGTAGAACTCGATGAGCTTGCTCAAGTGAGGATTCTTCAGGTGTTCAGGCAGGCCGATGATGGGGCGTGCATAAGGGTGCCCCTCGAAGGCCTTGGACAGCAGGAAGTTACTTTGCTGGCTGCCGGGGTTGTCCTGATACATGTTATACTCTTCGTAGACATTCTCCAGTTCCGACTGGAAGGTACGGAAGACGGGATTGATGAAGCGTTGCGAGGAAATCTCCAGCCACTTGCCTATCTGGTAGGCGGGGAAGGAGTTGTGGTAGTACGTCAGGTCATAGCTGGTGCCTGCATTGAGGTTCTTGCCGCCGATGCTCTCCATGAGGTCGGAGAATTCATTGGATACACTCAACTTGCCCGCTTCCACGGTGAGGTCATTGATTTGCCGCCCGATGTCGGCCTTTTGGGCAGGGTCGGAGGTAGCGGCCATTTCGTCATACTTGGCGATAATCTGGTCGTAGATAGGTTTTTCCTTGGCCCAATCCAGTGCGCCTATCTGGTCGGTGCCCTTGAACATGACGTGCTCCAGGTAATGCGCCAGGCCGGTGTATTCGGCAGGTTCGTTGATGGACCCTGCGCGCACGGCCACGATGCCGAACACGTCTGATTTCGTGTTGTCTTCCCAAATGTACACGGAAAGACCGTTCTTCAGCTTGAACGCCTTGAGGCCTTGTCCGGAGGCGGGCAGGGCGAGGAGGGCGATGGCAAGCAGGAGAACCGCTTTGAATCTACATGCTTTCATAACTGTTGTGATACTAATAGGGTGAATAAAGTGTTTTTCGCTTATCAGTAGGCAAAGCTATGAAAAAATCACGTATGGGCTACGCTTTTTTCGGAAAAAACTTAGAGAGTACGGACAAAAAAGCAATTTTGCATGACATGACCACGTTTTGTCTTGGAAAAAAGAGGGAGGGGCCCTATTTCATTTTTTATCATACTCTTTGTCGGGCTGCACATAAGACTCTCGCTATCTGTGCCTATGAGTGAGGATTTGTGTGGAAACTACATTCCGGCAACCGCACACGTACTTACCGGCATGCCAAAGATGCGCGTTGTCTGGGCCTTGGCGCAACAAAGATGAGGCCAATGTTTGGAGCAGTCAAAAAACGCAGAGGGCGTTAGGGGCTTTTGCAAAGCCTGACGGCTGCACGGCTTCCGGTGTCGGTTGGCGGGGTAACGTAACGTGTCTAAATTTTCCCGCTTAATCTTTCCTGTCCCTTGCCGGAAAAACAAATAAAAAACGTATCTTTGTCCCCCTTTTCGGGAAAATACAATCAAAAAAGAAACGACGACACGTGGCAGAAAACAGTACAAACAATAGAAAAAGCCGGACACCGCGCAGCAAGGCGCTGCAGCCCGTGACCGATTATGGACGTATCCAACCTCAGGCGCCGGAGCTGGAAGAGGCCGTGCTCGGAGCCTTGATGATCGAGAAGGACGCCTATTCGCTGGTCAGCGAAATCCTGCGTCCGGAGTCATTCTACGAGCACAAGCACCAGCTAATCTACGCGGCCATCACCGACCTGGCCATCAACCAGAAGCCCGTGGACATCCTCACTGTCAAGGAGCAGCTGAACAAGCGCGGAGAACTGGACGAAGTGGGAGGCCCCTTCTACCTGGCGCAGCTCAGCAGCAAGGTGGCATCCTCCGCCCACATCGAGTATCACGCACGCATTATTGCCCAAAAAGCCTTGGCACGCGAGCTCATAACCTACACCAGCAATATCCAGACTAAAGCCTTCGATGAAACCGTCGACGTGGACGATCTCATGCAGGAGGCTGAGGGTAAGCTCTTCGAAATCTCCCAGCAGAACCTGAAGAAGGACTACACGCAAATCAATCCCGTCATCGCCCAGGCTGTGGAGCAGATACAGAAAGCCGCCGCCCGTACCGACGGGTTGAGCGGCCTGGAAAGCGGATTCCGCAAGCTCGATAAAATCACTTCCGGCTGGCAGAACTCCGACCTCATAATCATTGCCGCACGTCCGGCCATGGGCAAGACGGCCTTCGTGCTCTCCATGGCGAAGAACATCGCAGTGGACTTCCACAACCCCGTGGCTCTCTTCTCGCTGGAAATGAGCAACGTGCAGCTGGTCAACCGACTCATATCCAACGTCTGCGAAATCCCCAGCGAGAAAATCAAGAGCGGTCAGCTGGCCGACTATGAGTGGCAACAACTGGATTACAAGCTGCGCGACTTGCTGGATGCGCCCCTCTACGTGGACGACACACCTTCTCTCTCCGTCTTCGAGCTTCGCACCAAGGCAAGACGCCTGGTACGCGAGCATGGCGTGAAGGTCATCATCATCGACTACCTGCAACTGATGAACGCCAGTGGCATGTCCTACGGCAACCGTCAGGAGGAGGTCAGCACCATCTCACGTTCTCTGAAGGGATTGGCCAAGGAATTGAACATCCCTATCATTGCCCTCTCTCAGCTGAACCGTGGCGTGGAGAACCGCGAGGGCGAGGAAGGCAAGCGTCCCCAGCTGAGCGACCTGCGTGAATCGGGTGCCATCGAGCAGGATGCGGACATGGTGTGCTTTATCCATCGTCCGGAGTACTACAAGATTTACACTTCGGCGGACGGCACCGACCTGCGCGGCTTGGCCGAAATCATCATTGCCAAGCACCGTAACGGTGCCGTGGGCGACGTGCGTCTGCGCTTCATCGGCCAGTACACCCGTTTCGAGAATGTGGATGACAACCGCGTACCTCCTCCCCTCGAAGGTGGCGGGGTGATGCGCGGCTCCAGCATGAACGGGCCTGTCGGTGCGCCTTCTGTTCCCCCTCCGCCTTCGGCCATGGATATGCCTGGCAATCCTTTTGATGCACCGGCCAATGACTCTGTGCCGTTTTAAGGAGGATGTTGGAATTGTGCGGATTTTTTTATATCTTTGGGCATTTTTGAGCCGGCAAAATCCAA
>CALNEX010000103.1 GCA_939791845.1 uncultured Mediterranea sp.
CGTTGTTGCCGTCATACCACTCCTGCTCCGCGTCGAGGGCGGTGGCGGCGGCCAGTTGCATGGCGCGGAACATGCCGCTGTCTATGTTGCTCTTCACCTTCAGGACCCACTGGACGAACTGCGCGTTCGAGGCCAGCATCCCGATGCGCCAGCCCGGCATGTTGTGGCTCTTGCTCATGGAGTTGAACTCGATGCAGCAGTCCTTGGCGCCGGGCACCGCGAGGATGCTCAGCGGGTGGTCGTTGAGGATGAAGCTGTACGGGTTGTCGTTGACGATGACGATGCCGCGTTTCTTCGCAAAGTCTACGAGGCGGGCATACAACTCCGGGGTGGCCTGCGCGCCGGTGGGCATGTTGGGGTAGTTGGTCCACATCAGGCGGACGCGGCTCGTGTCCATCGCCTCCAGTTGCTCCCAGTCGGGCATCCAGCCGTCTTCCTCCTTCAGATTATACGGCACGACTTCCGCCCCCAGCAGCTTGCTGAGCGAGGTGTACGTGGGGTAGCCGGGATTGGGCACCAGCACCTGGTCGCCGGGATTGACGAAGGCCAGCGTGACGTGCAGGATGCCTTCCTTGCTTCCGATGAGGGGCTGTATCTCCGTCTGCGGGTCGAGGTCCACATCATACCATTTCTTATACCAGCGGGCGAAGGCCTGGCGCAGTTCGGGTATGCCCACGTAGGGCATATAGCCGTGGCCGTCGGGGTCCTGGGCGGCTTGGCACAGGGTTTCTATCGTCTTCTCCGAGGGCGGCATGTCCGGGCTTCCGATGCCCAGGCTGATGATGTCTTTGCCCTCGGCGTTCATCTGCGCCACTTCCTTCAGCTTGCGCGAGAAGTAGTATTCGCTCACGCCCGCCAGGCGGTCGGCAGACTTGTAACTCGTAGTCTTATTGCACATTTGATTTTCCATCTTCGTATTCTCCTAATATCTTCAGTTGTTTGGTCAGGGGGCTGATGGCCGCGATGGCCTGTTTGTAGCGTAGCAGTTGGTCGTACATCACGTCCACGTAGAACTCGTATTCCCATTCGCGCCCGATGATGGGCAGGGACTGTATCTTGGTGAGGTTGATGCGGTAGAAGGACAGGATGCTGAGCACCTGCGAGAGGCTTCCCTCCTGGTGGGGCAGGGTGAAGACGATGCTGGCCTTGTTGGGCTCGCGGGTGCGGCGGCGGTTCAGGTCGTCCACCTGCCAGGGGTCTGCCACGACGAGGAAGCGGGTGAAGTTGTGCTTGTTCGTCTCGATGCCTTCCTCCAGCACCTTCATACCATACAGCTCGGCGGCGTATTTGGAGCAGATGGCGGCGTGCCCGTTCAGGCTGTCGCGGTGGATGAGTTCGGCGCTGAGGGCGGTGTCCTCGCCTTCCACCACCTTGATGTGCGGGTGTCGGCTGAGGAACTCGCGGCACTGCATCAGCGCGATGGGGTGGGAGTGTACTTCGACGATGTTGTCCCAGTCGTCCTCGGGCAGGCAGACGAAGCTGTGGCTGATGCGCAGCTTGTATTCGCCCACTATCTGCGTGCCGCTCTGGCGCAGCAGTTCGTAGTTGTGCAGCAGGCTGCCGGCTATGGTGTTCTCTATGGCCAGCATCCCGATGGTATGGCTGTCCTGCCGGATGGCGTTGAATACCTCTTCGAAGGTGGCGCAGCAGATGAGTTCGATGTCCTCGCCCTCGAAGTAGCGGTGTGCCGCGATGTCGTGGTAGGAACCCAGGGTTCCTTGGATGGCTATTCGTTTCATATAACTTTGTACTAACAAAAAATCCCGCTTCCTCGGTAGGGGAGCGGGATTCATATCGTTGCTTAATTCATTGTCCTTGGTTCTTAAGCGTCACTGTCACTTGACACATACAAACTCCCGCTCTACTTTGTGGCTAAAGTAAAAGTAAAAGAAGAAGTAGTATGCAAAGTTGAATGACTTCATAAGTTCCTGTTCTTGTTAATTCACGGGACAAAAGTAATGCTTTTCTTTGAAATGCAAGCAAAAGTACGGGATTTTTTCGCCGCAGGGAGCAAAAAATGCTGTTTTGGGAGGTTTGGCCTGCTTTTTAACATTCCCCTTCCAGGACTTTTTCCCTGTAAGCCTTGGGCGACAAGCAGGCCACGGAGCGTTGAGGCGGTTAATGCCGCCCCACCTTCACCGTCACCAGCACCGGCCGGTGGTCAGAAGCCATGGGTTCGGCGATGACCGTGTCCTGCGTCACCTCGAAGCTATGTCCGTTGCCCGTGAAGGCGTAGATGTAGTCGATGCAGCCGTGGGGCTGGTCGGCGGGATAGGTGTGCGCTGCCGTGTCATTGAGGGTGGTGAAGTGGTTGCGCAGGAGCTGCTGGGGCTTCTCGTAGGGGTGCGAGTTCATGTCACCGGCCAGGAAGACGGGTTTGCCGATGCTGTCGATGGCTTGCAGGATGAGGGGGACAGAGGCCTCCTGGTCTTCCGGCGTCAGCGACTGGTGGGTGGCGCAGAAGACGTAGTCGCGGAACTCGGCCACGATCATCGTGCGGGCCTCCTCACGCCCCGGCATGGGGACGGTGCGCACGCTGAGGGGCTTCTCTTGGGAGAGCAGTCCGATGCCATAGCTGCCCCCGTCGTAGGGGATGGCGGCGGCGAAGAATCCGTTCATGCCGGTCAGGGCGCGCAGGGTGTCGAGAGCGTGGATGCCGCCGTTGCGGCCCGTCACGCTGTCCAGCTCCTGCAAGGCCACCACGTCGGGGCGGGCCTGGCGGATGGCGTCGGCAATGCGTTGGTAGTCGCGGCGGTTGTCCATGCCGATGCAGTTGTGCAGGTTGTAGGTCATCAGGCGGGCTTCCACCGGGGCTGGTTGGGGTTCAGTGGGTTGTTGGTTTTTCTTCGTGCTGCACGCCGTGAGCGTGGCGGCGGCAAGCAATGTGAACAGAAGTGTCTTGTGTTTCATCTTTGTTTGATTTGAATTTAGAGTCCTAAGATATTGGTTTGCTGCACCAGCGGCTGGTTGTTGAACTCCCCGTTCAGCTGCTCCGTTTCCTTGGGGTTCAGCTCCAGCTCCTTCTTCAGGTCTTCCATGGAGCCTTCCTTGTCGCCGTTCAGCAGCTTGGCGCGTCCGCGTTCGTGGTAGAGGGCAGGGTTGCCGGGGTTCAGCTCGATGGCTTCGTCCAGCAGGGCGATGGCTTCCGCCAGCTTCTTCTGCGCGGTGTAGAGGCGTCCCAGGCAGAGGTAGGCCTGTTCGTTGAAGGGGTTGACCTCCGTGATGCGGCGGTAGTCGGCTTCAGCTTTCCCGAAGTCTTGGGAGGCCTCGGCTATCCGTCCGCGCAGCAGCAGGGCGCTTTCCTCGTCCGGATCCTGAGCGAGGATGGCGTCCACGTCCTCGCGGGCTTCCTTGTATTGCTGCATCTGCGTCAGGGCTTCGGCGCGGAGCAGGCGTGCCTCGGTGAAGTCCTCCTTCAGCGTGATGGCCTGCGTGAGGTGGGCGATGCACATCAGGCCGTTGCCTTGCCCGTTGTCTGCCTTGGCCAGCAGGTAGTGGGCCATGGCGTTGCCCTCTTCCAGGGCGATGGCCTTCTGTGCGGCCTCGGCCATGGCGGGATAATCCTCCTGCATGTAGCAGAGGTTGGCCAAGGTGAGCCACGTGTCGGTGTGTGTCGGCTCCATCCGGGTCATGCGCTCCAGTTGTTGGCGGGCCTCGTCCAGCTGGTTGACCTGTGCATACGAGCGTGCCAGGTGGCCGCGCGTCTCGAAGTCGTCGTGCAGGGCCAATGCTTCGGTGAAGCACTTGATGGCGTAGTCCTGCCGTCCCATCCGTTGGGCGCGGATGCCGTCATACTTGAATATGTCGAAGTTCTTTTGCCGGGTCTTTTCCTGTTCGGCCAGCGGGTTGTCGGGCTTGCCCGAGAAGAATGATTTGAAGAATCCCATATCTGTTTTCTGTTTGAGATTAAATGGATAATTTATCGGTGTCTTTAGGCGCGGATTACGCGGATTCCACGGATAATCTTTTCACTGTAAACGCCGGATTTCATTGATTATACAAATCATAAATCCGCGTCCATCCGCGTAATCCGCGCCTAAACTAAATTCCTATTCATAGGGTTTACTGTTCAGCTTGCAAATGTAGCAAATTATCCGTTACATTGGCATTTTCAGCAGCCCGTTTTCGCGGACGAGGCGTCTTTCGTCCAGCAGGCTGCGCAAGGCTTCCGCCAAGGCGTCTGCAGGCGCGGGCACGGCTTCGGACACCTCGGCGGGCGTCATCGGACGGGCGGATACCGCTTGGAGGATACATTTGCGGATTTCCTCTGGCGGGGGCGTGTCGTCCTTCGGGCGGTTGCGCAGAGACAAGCAGGTGTCACACTGGCCGCAGTCGTGCTCGTTCTTTTCGCCGAAGTAGCGCAGGAGCAGGCGGCTGCGGCACGCCGTGTCGTTGTCCACATACTCCAGCATGGCGTTGACGCGCGCCTCGTAGCGTTGCTTCCGCTCCTCGTAGACGGCGGGGGGGATGTGCAGGCGCGACAGCTCCGTCCGTTCGCGCGTATAGGTGATATGCGGTATCTTCTTGCGGGGGACGTAGTGGACGATGCCCAGGCGCGAGAGGCGCAGCAGCGACTCGTACACCTGGTGGCGGCTGAGGCCGGTGCGGGTGGCCAAGGCACCTTCGTCGATGAAGGCGTAGTCGGTGAACAATCCCGTGTAGAGGCGCAAGAGCAGGCGGATGAGGCGGTCGGCTTCATCGCCCAAGCCGTTGTGGCGGTAAAGCTCGTCGCGGCGGACGGTGAAGAGCAGGCGCGAGGCATTGTCCTGCTCGTCGGTGTAGTCCAGGTAGCCCGCCTGGGTCAGGATTCTCAGCGCGCTGTCCACGGGCACGGGGAAGTACTTGAACTTGCGGCAGAAGTCCTCGATGTCGAACTCGCGCACGCACCCCAATCCGTCGCCCATGGCCATCTGATAGTAGTATTGCAGGTGCTCGTACACCTCTTTTATATAGTCCTTGTCGGGGAAGGTGTCGGGGATGCGGTGCTTCAGCGCCCCCTTGTCCGTCCTTCCGTAGAGGATGACGGCGTATGCCTTCTGCCCGTCGCGCCCCGCACGCCCCGCTTCCTGGAAATAGGCCTCGATGGAGTCGGGCAAGTCCAGGTGCACCACCAGGCGCACGTCCGGCTTGTCGATGCCCATGCCGAAGGCATTGGTTGCCACGATGACGCGGCTCTCGCCCCGTTGCCAGCGGTGTTGGCGCAGGTCCTTGGCGGCATCGTCCAGCCCGGCGTGGTAGTAATCGGCGGTGATGCCTTCGCCTGCCAGCCATTCGGCCACCTCCTTGGTGCGGCGGCGGTTGCGCACGTAGACGATGGCGCTGCCGGGGACGCGGCCCAGGATGTGCAGCAGCTCGCGCGCCTTGTCCTCCGTGCGGCGGACGACGTATGCCAGGTTCTTGCGCTCGAAGCTCATGCGGAACACGTTCTCGCGGGGGAAGCGGAGGTGACGCTGGATGTCCTTTACCACCTCAGGCGTAGCGGTGGCGGTCAGCGCGAGGACGGGCACGCCGGGCAGGAGGTCGCGTATCTCGGCAATCTTCAGGTAGGCGGGGCGGAAGTCGTAGCCCCATTGCGAGATGCAGTGGCTTTCGTCCACGGTGATCATCGAGACGTGCATCCGTCCGAGCTTGGCGCGGAAGATGTCCGTGTCCAGCCGCTCGGGCGAGACGTAGAGGAACTTGTAGTTGCCGAAGATGGCATTCTCCAGCGTGGTGACTATCTCCTGCCTGCCCATGCCCGCGTGGATGCACAAGGCGCGGATGCCGCGTGCCTTGAGGTTCTGCACCTGGTCCTTCATCAGGGCGATGAGGGGTGTCACCACCAGGCAGAGGCCCTCGCGCGCCAGGGCGGGCACCTGGAAGGTGACGGACTTGCCGCCGCCGGTGGGCATCAGGCCCAATGTGTCTTCATTGCGCCCGATGCTGCGGATGATGTCCTCCTGGATGCCGCGGAAGTTGTCATACCCCCAATATTGCTTCAGGAGGCGGCGGTAGATGTCGTTCTCCGGCTCCGGCGCGTCAGCTTTTGGCAGGCTTGTCATCTGTCCAGTTGGGTTTGATGTCCTCTATCTGGAGCTGCACCTCGCCCTTCTTGTGGGTGTTCTCCTCGATGGTGTAGCAGATGTCGAACGAATGCTTGGTCTTGATGAAGCGCACGTGCGAGCTTTGCCCGAAGGCGATGCCGTTCATCACGTTGTTCGACTTGTTGTCCACCAGCTCCAGCTTGATGTGCTCCTGTCCGCGCCCCACCACCTTGCTGGTGCCGTAGTCGAAGACATTGTGCGTGCAGAAGACGGGTTTCACGTTCTCCGGGCCGAAGGGATTGAACTTCTTCAGGTCGGCGCAGAACTTGGGCGTGATGTCCCGGAAGTCAATCTCCGCGTTGACGTCAATCACCGCGCTGGTCTGTTCGGGCAGGATGTGCTCGGCCACGAAGTCCTCG
>CALNEX010000104.1 GCA_939791845.1 uncultured Mediterranea sp.
TCTACTAACTTAGGTTATAAAACAAAAAAGTGTCTAGTGAAATCAGGAAAAGACAGAGATATACTGACTTGTTTGTGGAAGTATATCTTCCAGGGGCTTTTCAGTATATCTGAAATGGCGGATGAAGTATATATGGAATAAAAAAGGAGTGCAGATGCACTCCTTTTTTTGACAGTTATGAGACAAAGCCCGAATCAGATGCCCAGCGATTTGCGTACAGCTTCCACCTTCTGTTCGGCTTCGGCGCAAGCCTTTTCGTAGCATCCGGCACACTTCATTTGGCCTTTCACCTCGATGTAGAACTTGATCTTGGGCTCTGTGCCAGACGGGCGGACGGAAATCTTCGTGCCATCCTCAGTGAAGTATTGCAGCACGTTGGAGGTTTCGGGCATAACCAGATCGGTCACGTTGCCTTGGCCGTCCGTTGCCTTCAGCACCTTGTAGTCCTTGATTAAAGCTACGGGCGAACCGCCGATTTCCTTCGGAGGATTGGCGCGGAAGTCGCTCATCATCTTTTGGATTTCCTCGGCGCCGGTCTTTCCGGGTTTCACCACGTTGACGGTCATCTCCTTCGAGAAGCCGTATTCCACGTAGATTTCCATCAGCACATCATACAGCGTCTTGCCTTGGTCCTTGGCCCAAGCACAAATCTCGGCCAGGAGGGAGCAGGCGGATACGGCGTCTTTGTCACGCACGAAGTCCTCGGCCAGGAAGCCATAGCTCTCTTCACCACCGCCGATGTACTGCTGCTTGCCTTCGCTCAGGCGGATTTCGCGGGCAATCCACTTGAAGCCCGTGTAGCAGTCGCGCATCTCGATGTTGTTCTTGTCGGCCACGGCCTTGATGAGTTCCGTTGTCACGATGGTCTTCACGATGAAGTCGTTGGGCTTCATCTTGCCCATGGCGAGGCGGTTGCGGATGATGTAGTACAAGAAGATGAGGCACGTCTGGTTGCCGTTGATGAGCACCCATTCGCCTTTGTCGTTCTTGCAGGCCATGCCCACGCGGTCGGCATCCGGGTCGCTGGCCATCACGATGTCCGCATCCAGTTGCTTGGCGAGCTTGATAGCCAAGGTCAATGCTTCGGCGTTCTCGGGGTTTGGCGAAACAACGGTGGGGAAGTTGCCGTCCTTCACCATCTGCTCTTCCACGCAGTGCACATTCTCAAAGCCCCATTCCTTCAGCGAGCGGGGAATCAGTGTGCGGCCTGCGCCGTGCAGCGGCGTGTAGACGATGCACAGGTCTTTCTGGCGTTTGATGACGGCGGGGTCGATGGAAATGCCGTGTACCATGTCCAGGTAAACCTTGTCCACGTCTTCACCGATGATTTGAATCAGGTCCTTGTTGCCGTTGAACTTGATGTCGTCAATCTTCACTTTGTTCACTTCTTCAATGATGCCCGTGTCGTGCGGGGCCAGTACCTGTGCGCCATCATCCCAATAGGCCTTGTAGCCGTTGTACTCGCGCGGGTTGTGGCTGGCGGTGATGTTGATGCCGCTCTGGCAACCCAAATGGCGGATGGCAAAGGAAACTTCAGGCGTCGGGCGCAGGTCGTCAAAGAGATAGACCTTGATGCCGTTGGCCGAGAAGATGGCTGCAGAGATTTCAGCAAACTTGCGGCTGTTGTTGCGGCAGTCGTGTCCCACAACCACGGAGATTTGCTCCAGGTCCTTGAAGTTCTTGTTCAGGTAGTTGGCCAGACCTTGGGTGGCGGCACCCACGGTATAGATGTTCATGCGGTTGCTGCCGGCACCCATGATGCCACGCAGGCCGCCCGTGCCAAATTCCAAATCCTTGTAGAAGCTGTCTATCAACTCGGTCTTGTCCTCGTTTTCCAGCATACGTTTCACTTCGGCCTGGGTTTCTGCATCGTAGGCAGGGGTCAACCACTGTTCGGCCTTTTCAGTCACTTGTTTGATGAGTTCTTGATTCTCCATGATATATTAATAAATTAGATAGTTAATTCTTGTGTACCAAGTTTTCTTTATTAATTTCCACAAAGATAGTGAGATAATATGAACTGGCAAATTATTCGGGCATTTTATATCGCTCTCCTGTCTGTTTAACATATTCTTTCAGGAAATCTTCGGGATATCCGGGGCGTATGACGCCTGCGGGCTGGCCGATGGCGTTGCGCTGGAAGGTGCCGTCCGGGTTGGTGCGGCGGATAACGCCATCGCTATACTTCACCACCAGGTACTCGCCCAGACGCTTCCACGTGTCGAACGTGCTTTGGGCGGTGAGGTTCGTGTAGTTGGTCAGGAGCGTCTTGGCTTGTTCGGGGTCAGTCTCCCACAGCTTCAAGGCGGCGGATTCGATGCCCGGTTGGGCGGCATTGAGCGTGTTCTCCAACTCTTGTTGCGTGGCGCGCACGTCGCCTATTTGGAGGTCATAGCGGGGATACACCATGTTGGCCACCCAGTTGAATATCCAGAAGGAGGAATTCCAAGAGAAGGTGATGTAGTCGGCACCGTCCACACGGGAGTAGCAAACAGGCACCTTGTCCGTGCAGCAATACACCGGCGTGAAGACCGTCATGTTGGCATCGTCCGTGCCGAACCACAAGACACCTCCGATGGCATCGGGAAGGTCGGCCCGCATCTGTGCCACGAATACGAAGCCTGTCTGCTGGGTGGAGATAGGACGCTCGTTGAAGTATTTCTGTCCGTCCACTTCGAAGTCCAGGGGAGACAGGCGGTAGGGAGCATGGTGAGGACCGGCACCGAAGTCCTGGGTAATGTCCAGGGGAGTGCCTTCGTAGTGGTCGCGCATGGCGTTCTTCACATCCTGCACGGAGAGCTTGCGGTTGGGCTTCACAAAGAGGGGCATCGGCGTGGGGTCGTTGCCTTCTATATAAGAAAGGTATTTCTGTCCGTCGTCGGTGAACATGTTATAATAACTCCATACACGGGCTTCGCAATAGCGCAATTCGCCAAAACCGGTGGGGGCGTAGGCCTTGGAGAAACTGAAGTCCTTGTTGACCCCATTGAAATAGCCTTTTTCGCGGGCAAAGGAAATGACATCGGGCGAGTACAGGCAATTCTCCTTGTCGTTCAGGTCGAACTGGTGGATGCGGCTATGGTTGGCATGTGCCGAGATGCAGTCATCGGGCACCCGGACAGCCACCCAGACAGCACCGCGCACGCCGGGACCTTTGCCTATCATCTCCATAATCCAAATCTCATTGGGGTCGGCGATGGTGAAGGATTCGCCACTGCTGTAGTAACCATACTCCTGTACCAGCTCGGTCATCACCTTGATGGCTTCGCGGGCGTTGCGGGAGCGTTGCAAGGCGAGGTAGATCAGGCTTCCGTAGTCGATGATGCCCGTGGTGTCCACCAGCTCCGGACGTCCGCCGAAGGTGGTTTCGCCGATGGTCAGCTGGAATTCGTTCATGTTGCCGATGACGTTGTATGTCTGGCGGGCTTGCTCTATCTGTCCTAAGTATTTGCCGGTGTCCCATTCATGGATGTCCATCATCGTGCCTTTGGGGTAGACGCCCGCAGGATAATGATACAACTCGCCGAATAATCCGTAGGAGTCGGCAGAATAGGATACGATGGTGGAGCCGTCCGTCGAGGCGTTCTTGCCCACAATCAGGTTGGTGCAGGCGGGCAGGTAAGAGGCCACGGCCGTCACCAGGAGCAGGGTGAGTGTCAGTCTTTTAATGTTCATATTGTTTTAGTATTTGATGAATAATCTGTTACCAGGTGAAGTCGTAGAGTTCCGTTGTCCGGTTGCCACAGGCATCGGTGACGGTCATTTCCAGCCGGTGGGTCTTTCCTTTTTCTATCCGGGCGTGCTTCAGTTCGCATACCAGGTTTCCGTTGATGGAGTTGGGTTTGCCGAAGAGGGCATAGTGTCCGTCTATCACGCCCCGATACGTGGCGATGCCGGATTCCTTATCGCGTGCCTTGAAAACAATGCGCCCCGTGCGCCCCCAGCTTTGGGGATTGACCGGAGTCAACGCAGGCGGTACCGTGTCCACAGCCACTGTATAGGTGCCCAGTTCGCGAATGCGCACCTTCATGTATCCGTCTTCATAACGGCCGCCTACATGGTATTTTTTACCACGCCGGTTGATGCCTGCCACATAATACTTCGTGGTGTCGGCCACGGGCATCCTGCGCAGGCCGATGCTCATGTCGCAATAGCTGTGCAAGGGGATGTTCGTGTCGTTCAGCCGATAGGTCAGGGCGATGTCTCCGCTGTCCGCCCGGACGGTATAGTTCAGGTAAGCGTCTTCGTAAAGCATTCCTTTGGGGATGACCAGGTGCAGTCCCGGCTCTTGCAAGACATTGACCTTGTCCCAATGCAGGGTGTACTTCTCTCGATGTTGCACGGGCTTCACCTCCATCCGTTTGCCCAATACCGTGAAACTGACTTTGGATGTATTGCCCAAGGCATCGCTCAGGGTATAGGTGAAGCGGTAGGGGCGTTCCTCGTCAATCATCACCAGCCCCCGGTTTCCGTTCGAGGCATGAAGCATGCGCAGGCGGTTGCCCGGGTCGATGAAAGATTTCATGTACTGTCCGTATGTCCAGGAGTTGATGTAACGGTTCTCCTCTTCGCTGAATCTGTCCACCACGCTCCGGAAGACCTCTTGGCTGTCCACTTCCAGCACCACGGTGTGTACCCCATAGCGGTTGTTCGCTCCTTCCATGTGGTCGTAGGCGCGGATGCCGATACCCACCAGTCCCCAGGCTGTGACGGGCTTTTTCGGCTTCAACGGGAAGGATTGGGGCTTTTGGCTGCCGTTCACCACGCCTTCGCCCCGCTGGGGGAAGAGCATGATGCCCTGTGCGCGGGGAGCCGTATGGTCGCGTACATTTTTCTTAAAGAAGGGCAGGGGATCCACACTCTCGCCGGTTTTGTCCTCAATGAGGTCCAAGTGGAGGTGGGGGCCGAAGGAGTAGCCCGTGTTGCCGCTCAGGGCAATCACTTGTCCGGTGCGGACGGGATATTCGTCGGGAGCGGGCGTGATGTCCACCTCCCAGCTTTCACGCTCGTATTGCAGGTTTTCCACGCGTCGTGCCATCTCGCCCACAAAGGCACTGAGGTGGCGGTTGATGGTGGTATATCCGTTGTCATAAGTGACATGGAGCACATAGCCCGACCCGTGGGTGACCCGTATGCGCGACACATGGCCATTGGCCAAGGCATGCACCGGCTTGCCACTCACGCCGCCCGTCTTGAAGTCCAGTCCTCCATGGAAATGGTTGGCGCGTATCTCCCCGAAATTGCCGCTGAAGGTAATCGGGAAGTCGAAGGGCGGGGCAAACGACTTGTCCTGCGCCTGCACGCCGGATACGGTTATCAGGCCGAGGAGACATATAAGTCTGAATGGATGGTTCATTTTCATCTGCTGTTTTTTCGTGTGGCAAAGGTAACGATAATCTTCTGCTTTCGCAAGACAAAGCGTCCGGCACTTCTTCGCAAAGTCCCTGCCATTGTTTTGCAAAATGAAAAAGGCCACCCCGATGATGCACGGGGCAGCCTTTTTCTTGTTCTTTTTATTCACCAGTCGGACCTCAGTCTTGTTCGGGCGTGATCAGCTTGTAGCCTTTGCCATGGATGTTGATGATTTCGATGGAGTCGTCCTCTTTCAGGTGCTTGCGCAGCTTGGTGATGTAAACATCCATGCTGCGGGCGTTGAAGTAGTTGTCGTCAATCCAGATGGTCTTCAGGGCAAAGTCGCGTTGCAGGATTTCGTTGGCGTGTGCACAGAGCAATCCCAGCAATTCGCTCTCCTTGGTGGTCAGCTTGGTGGACTTCTCCGGTGTGGAGAGTATCTGCTTCTGCGTGTCGAAAGTGAACTTGCCGATTTTGTAGATGTTGCTCTGCTTATTCTTCTTGCCACGCACGCGACGCCAGATGGCCTCGATGCGGAAGGTCAGCTCTTCCATGCTGAAGGGCTTGGTGATGTAGTCGTCCGCACCGATTTTGAAGCCTTCCAAAATGTCTTCTTTCAATGTCTTGGCGGTCAGGAAGATGATGGGAATCTCTGCATTGGCGGCCCGCACTTCCTGCGCCAGCGTGAAGCCGTCCTTCTTGGGCATCATCACATCAAACACACACAAATCATATTTGTTCTTCAGGAAAGCCTTGTAGCCCGCTTCCCCGTCAGGGCACAATTCCACGGCATAGCCCTTTGCCTGCAAATATTCCCGCAGGAGCATGCCCAGGTTCTCATCGTCCTCGCACAATAAAATACGCAATTTCTCGTCCATATTCCTATCAATTTTTAAGTAAAGGTAATGCTATGATAAACTTGGTTCCTACATTCAGTTCGCTCTCGGCCCGGATGGTGCCTTTATGGTCGGTGATGATTTTCTTGACGTATGCCAAGCCGAGCCCAAACCCTTTCACGTCGTGCAGATTACCCGTATGCACGCGATAGAACTTATCAAATATCTTTTTCAAATTCTCTTTCTTGATGC
>CALNEX010000105.1 GCA_939791845.1 uncultured Mediterranea sp.
AGCTTCTCTATCCAGATGCCGTCCTTGTTGATCTTCGCCTTGATGTTGCGGTCGGCGGAGCAGGACACGCCCAGGCCGATGGGGCAGGAAGCGCCGTGGCGCGGCAGGCGGATGACGCGGATGTCATGCGCGAAGTACTTGCCGCCGAACTGGGCGCCCAGGCCGATGCGGTGTGCCTCTGCCAGCAGCTCCTTCTCCAGCGCGATGTCGCGGAAGGCGCGGCCCGTCTCGTCGCCCGTGGTGGGCAGGTTGTCGTAGTAGTGGGTGGAGGCCAGCTTCACGGTCAGCAGGTTCTTCTCCGCCGACGTGCCGCCGATGACGAAGGCAATGTGATACGGGGGACAGGCCGCCGTGCCCAGTGTCTTCATCTTCTCCACCAGGAAGGGCACCAGCGTGCCCGGGTTCTGGATGCGGGCCTTGGTCTCCTGGTAGAAGTAGGTTTTATTTGCCGAGCCGCCGCCCTTCACCACGCAGAGGAACTTGTATTCGTCGTCCTCCGTGGCCTCGATGTCAATCTGCGCGGGCAGGTTGCAGCGGGTGTTCACCTCGTCATACATGGTGAGCGGGGCGTTCTGCGAGTAGCGCAGGTTCTCCTCCGTGTAGGTCTTGTAGACGCCGAGGGACAGGGCCTCCTCGTCGCAGAAGCCGGTCCACACCTGCTGGCCCTTCTCGCCGTGGATGATGGCCGTGCCCGTGTCCTGGCAGAAGGGGAGCTTGCCCTTGCAGGCCACCTCGGCATTGCGCAGGAAGGTCAGGGCCACATACTTGTCGTTGTCGCTCGCCTCGGGGTCGGTCAGGATCTGGGCCACCTGCTCGTTGTGCGAGCGGCGCAGCAGGAAGTTCACGTCGCGGAAGGCGGCGTTGGCCAGGCGGGTCAATGCCTCCGGGCTGACCTTCAGGATGGGTTTGCCTTCAAACTCACTCACCGACACGCCGTCCTTCGTCAGAAGGTAATACTCCGTGTCGTCTTTGCCCATCTGGAACATGGGCGCGTACTTGAATTCGGGTGTTGCCATAATTACTATATAGGTATATATGATTAATGTATCCGGGTTCGGCCTCGCAAAGATAAGAAGTATTATTGAAATATCCACCACCACCCCCACATTTCTTTCACAAAATGTACGCACCCCCTTGTAGAGACGCGGCGTGCCGCGTCTCCCCCGCCCCCCCAACAGGGACACCGGCACCCCCCGGCGGGGAGACCCATGCAAATTTAGGGTAAATATATTTGGCAGGTTCTTCAAGTCTCACTATCTTTGCACCCAAATACAAATACCCGCTAATATGTATAAAACTATCCGAATGCTCCCCGCCCTGCTGCTCCTGCTCGGCACGGCCTGCACCAACGACCCGGCAGACAACCCCGCCGCCACGGGCCTCCCCCTCGTGCTGGAACATGTATATATAGGTACGCCCACCAAGGTCGACCCCTACGAACCCGGCTTCACCGACGGCAGCACGCTGACGGCCACCCTCACCCTGGACGATGTCACCTCCACAGTCACCTCCACAGGCACCTATAAATTCAATGGTACCACGTGGGAAACCACCACCCCCGCCTACTGGCAGAACACCAAGGAAAAGCACACCGTCACCCTCCGCACTACCCCCGAACCCGAAAACGACATGCCCGAGGAAGGCTTCACCACCGCCAACTGGCATGAGTATGACATCCTGACCTATACCGATAATAATGTCGATCCCGGCACCACCTCCTTCCAGCTGACCCACACCCGCGCCCAGTTCTGCGTCACGCTGAAGAAAGGCAAAGGACTGACCTCGGCGGAACTGGCCACGGCCAAAGTCTCCGTGAAT
Source organism: uncultured Mediterranea sp. (assembly GCA_939791845.1). GTDB lineage: Bacteria > Bacteroidota > Bacteroidia > Bacteroidales > Bacteroidaceae > Bacteroides. The sequence goes on from CALNEX010000105.1 coordinate 1,819, forward strand.
GGCACCGGGATGCTGCGCCACCTCAACAGCGCGCACTACGCACTCATCAAACCCGACAGCGAGATTACCTCTGTGGAAATCGACATCAACGGCAGCACCTATACCTACACGCCGGATGCGGATACGGACATCCCCCTCACCGCAGGCACATGCACCATCCTCACCCTCGCCCTCAACAAGGTGGAGGTGGAAAGCTTCGATGTCACCTCCAACGGGGACTGGCAGGACATGACAGTCACCAGCACGGAGGACGACACGTGGACCATCAGAAACAGCACTGGCGGTGACTTGGACCTGTCCGGCATCGATGACAACGTCAAGCTGCTGATCACCGGCACGCTGACAAGCAAGGATATAGAAACCATCAACGCGGCCAAGAACCAAATCACCCACCTCTACATCATGGCCGGGGCCAAGGATAATGACGAAAGTATATGGGAGGCCCTGAACATGCAGGAATCCACTTCCCTGCAATCCGTCTGCATCACAGAGGCCACAGCCATAGGAGATAATGCCTTCTATCGATGCAAGCAGCTCACCAACGTCAGCCTGCCCAAGGTTGAATCCACAGGAGACGAAGCCTTTGAGGGATGCGAGAAGCTCACCAACGTCAGCCTGCCCAAGGTTGAATCCACAGGAGACGAAGCCTTCCGGATGTGCAACGCACTCACCAGCATCAGCCTGCCTAATGCTACTAGCATAAACGATTATGTCTTCCTAGAGTGCTCAAACCTCACCAACATCAACCTGCCAAAGGCTACCAGCATAGGAAAGCAAGCCTTCCAAGGTTGCAAGATCACCAGCATCAGCCTGCCTAAGGCAACCGACATAAACTACATGATCTTCTATAATTGCACCTCCCTCACCAACATCAGCATGCCTAATGCAAGAAACTTCACGGGTAGCCAAACATTCTATAACTGCAAAAACCTCACCAGCATCAGCCTGCCAGAGGCAACCAACGTAGTCTGGTTTGCCTTCCAGAAGTGCACCTCCCTCACCAGCATCAGCCTGCCAAAGGCAACCTCCATAGACGACGAAGCCTTCGATGACTGCACCAAACTCACCAGCATCAGCCTGCCAAAGGATACTAGCATAGGAAAGCAAGCCTTCGATGACTGCACCTCCCTCACCACCCTCTTCATCAGCACCCCGGATGCCACCGAGGACGATGCAGTGACATTGGCCAACAAGATACCCACCTTGACCGCCATCCACTACGGCTATACCGGCGGCGAAGACGGCGACTACCTCGACAAGAGCAACTACACCAAAGTATGGGAACGAGATACTAACCCCTAATCACTAACCCCCTAAAACATTACCGCTATGGCAACAACCTTCCAAAAGCTCATCAGCCTCATGGCCTACGACGCCACGCTGACCGAACGCAAAGACGACTTCTACCTCCGCGCCAAGACCGTGGGCTCCCTCAGCCTCCAGGACATCGCCCGCGAATACGCCGCGGTGAACAACCGCAACGCCGACGAAGTCTACGCCATCCTCAACGGCGTGGAACAGATCAAGGCAGAGGCTATCGCCTCCGGCTACATCGTCAACACCCCCACCGCATTGTATCAGCCCGCCGCCACCGGCACCGTGCTCAAGGCAGACCTCTCCAAGCCCGTGGACCACGACAAGGTCAAGGTCTACGCCACCGTCTCCCAGGGCCAACTGCTGCGCGAGACCATGAACGCCTGCCGCCTGGAGATCTTCACCCAGCCCGCCGTGGTGGGCCCGCTGCTCAACGGCGCCGTGGCCGAGACCCGCGCCGCGGACGGCGTCACCAAGACCGAGACCGCCCCCACCCCGGGCAAGAACCTCACCCTGACGGGCAGGAATATCAAGGTGGTGGGCACCGACCCCTCCGTCGGCATCACCTTCATCTCCGTGGAAAACCCGCAGACCACCGTCAAGGTAGGCCCCGCGGACATCACGGTGAACGAACCCTCGCGCCTCATCTTCGTCCTCCCCGAAGAGGTGACGGACGGGCTGTGGACGGTGAGCGTGACGACGCAGTATGGTGCCAATGGAGGCCTCACCAAATCCCCGCGCTCGTATGTGCTGGATACCCCGCTGGCCGTGGGCACCGCCTACGTGCCCCCTACCGAGGGCCAAGGCAGCGGTACCGTAGAGCCCGGCGGCGGTGAGGAAGAGGGCGAAGAAGGCACCTTCGGATAAGCCGCACGAGCCACCCGGCCGGGTGGAAGGCTTCCACCTTATAAGGTGACAGGCTTCCACCTACCAAGGTGACAGGCTTCCACCTACCAAGGTGGCGGGCTTCCACCCTATAAAGTGGTGGGCTTCCACCACTTCGTTCTATGACTTATTGGAATTTCCGGGAAATAAACGTACCTTTGCGGGGTAAAACCCGTAAACACAAGTAGCTATGATGACAATGGAACAGAAACTGGATTTACTACGTTGCCGAATCATCCGCGACCTCTTTGCCATCCGCACCGAAGAGTCACTGAACAGCATCAGCCGCTCCGTCAAGCGAGCCATAAAACGTGAAGAAACGGAATGCAACAGTAAATTACCCAAAGAAACGGATGAATAATCTCACAAGATTTAACCTCCATCCCGCACTTACTCATTTCCCGTCCCCCTGTCCCCACCCGCGGCGCAGGGGGACGGCGCGTTTATTCCCCGCACAAATTCCGACAAGCCACAGACACCCATTATCGGACAGAAGAACATAAGAACAAATATGTCTCCTATGTTCCTATGTCCAATAATAATAACAAGACAGAAGAACATAAGATCAAATATGTCCCTATGTCCCTATGTCTAAAAATATTAATATGACCAATATGTACAGAACCATTCTCCTCGCCCTCCCGGCCCTCCTCCTCCTGGCCGCCTGCGCCGACGACGCGGCGACGCCCCCCGCCACGGGCGACTCCCTGGCCGGGCAGCCCGTCCGCTTCACCGCCACGGGCCTCACCGTCACCCCCGCCGGCGTGACGCAGACCAAGGCCGACGCGGACTTCAACACCATGACCGTCTACATGACGGACACCGACGGCAACACCTGGCAGGCGGACTACAAAAATACCAACGACACCTGGGAGGCCGATGGCGACCCCCTGTATTGGCCCACCTCCACGGGCGAGTATACCTTCACCGCCATCAGCCCCGCAGGCACGGACCCGCACATCACCCTGCCCACCGCGTGGATGGAGGCGGACTTGGCGAAGCATGAAGCGATACGCGCCACCTCTGAGGCCGAGTCTACATCCCCCACGGAGGATGCCATCTCCCTCACCCTGGGCCCCGCGCTGGTGAAGGTGCAAGTGGTGTCCACCTCCGGCCAGCCCGTCCACCTGATAGACGCGCCGATGGCAGGCACCCTCAATCTGACGGGCAGCGTGAGCGGGAGTGCCACCACGGGGATTATGACGCTGCATTCGCCGGACAACATAGTCAGCGAAGGATACGTATTGCCCGCCGGGGAAGGCTTCGGGTTCCTGAGCAACAATGTGTACAAGGTGGAACAGAAGCCGGAGGCAGGCAACATACTGACCATTTGTGACGATGAGGAGGTGGAAATCATCAACTGTGCCGAAGCGGGAAAGCTGACTTGGCCGACAGGCGATCCCACCAAGGTGTTGATAACGGGGACGATCAATGATGATGACATGGATGAAATCGAGAAGCATAAGGACGTGATAACCCACCTCTATGTCACAGCAAGTATAAATAAGGGGGAATTCTCAGAGGGATATTGGGAGGCGGATATGAGCCATGATGATGATGATCCATCATCACTGGAATTGGTTTGCCTTACGCAGGCCACCCATATATGGCACGGAGCCTTCTCATCCTGTAAACTCACAACCGTCAGCCTGCCAAAGGCCACAAAAATAGAATCCAATGCCTTCGCAAGTTGTGATGAACTCCAAACTGTCAGCCTGCCAAAGGCCGCAGAGATAAATAGTGCAGCCTTTCAGAATAGTGATAAACTCACCAGCATCTGCCTGCCAAAGGGTGTCCAAATATACTATAACGGTGACTTCGATGATATCAGCCTTCTCCTCACCACCCTCTTCCTCAGCAACTGCACGGAGGAGGATTTCAATGAGGAAACCTACAAGAACTACTGCGGCATCACTTGGCAAACCATCCACTACGGCTACACCGGCACGGGCGACTACCTCGACGAGAACAACTACACCGGCCACTGGACCAAGCCCGAAACCACTGACACTAACACCCCATCATTATGACCCACAGACTCCCCACCCTCCTCTGCACCGGCCTCGCCCTCCTGTCCCTGGCCGCCTGCTACGACAACGAACCCCTCATCACCGCCCCCGCGCCGCGCCCCGGCAGCGCCGTCGTCACCACCGACCGGGACGATGCCAACATCCGCACCCTGGTGATGGCCTACGGCGAGGACGGGCGACTGAACCTCGGCAGCCTCTGGCCCGAAAGCCTCACCCCCGGCAGGTACCACGCCTTCGCCTGGAACATGGGCACGAAGTACCTCACTGGAAAAGCCACGCGACTTTGCCCCTTTTGGCCAAGCAGGATTGTCCCCTTT
>CALNEX010000106.1 GCA_939791845.1 uncultured Mediterranea sp.
CAAGCGGCTTGCGGTTGGCAAGCTCTTGCAGGGCAAAAAAACGCATTTTGGACATGATGGGTCTCTTTTTTATAGGTTTTCGGCTGCAAAGGTAGGTGTTTTTCTTGGAATACCCCCTAAAAAGAGGGGGTGTTTTCTGATTTTCTTTTCTTTTATGACGCAAATCCCCCTCTTCGCACATGTTCCTGTCCGCCCAAGTGCCTGAAAAGTACTGCCTGTCCCTGTGGAAAAACTTCCCGACCTGCCTGAAAAACTTTCCGAAGCCGCTTGAAAGCTATGTCTCCAGGCTGGATATATATGTCTTTAAGTTGGAGATATGTATCTTTAGGCTGGAGATGTATATCTCTAAGCTGGAGATATAGCTTTCAAGCGGTTTCACTGGATTTTCAAGGCAGGTTGGTTCTTTTTTTGTCCCCCAAGCAAGGGGCGTTTGGCTGATGAGGGCCCGGCGAAGCAAGAAAAGCAGTAAGGAAGCCTTTGAAATTGCCGCTTTATTCCTACCTTTGCACCTTGATAACAATCGTATGTTTCATCAAGACATGACTATGCAGAAAAAAGCCCTCTTGGGAATGACCCTGTCGGAACTACAGGCGTTGGTGAAGCAACTGGGGATGCCAGGCTTTGCGGCCAAACAGATGGTCTCGTGGCTGTATGACAAGAAAGTGACCTCCATCGACGAGATGACCAATCTCTCGCTGAAGCACCGTGAGTTGCTGAAAGCCTCCTGCGAGGTGGGGGCAGAGGCGCCGGTGGATGCCCAGCGTTCGGTGGACGGCACGGTGAAGTACCTCTACCGTGTGGGCGAGGGCCGCTTTGTGGAGGCGGTCTATATCCCCGACCACGACCGCGCCACGCTGTGCGTGTCGTCGCAAGTGGGCTGCAAGATGAACTGCAAGTTCTGCATGACAGGCAAGCAGGGATTCTCCGCCAGCCTGACCGCCGGGCAAATCATCAACCAGATAAATTCCCTGCCCGAACGTGACACGTTGACCAATGTCGTGATGATGGGCATGGGCGAGCCGCTGGACAACCTGGACGAGGTGTTGAAAGCCTTGGACATCATGACGGCTCCCTACGGCTATGCGTGGAGCCCCAAGCGGGTGACGCTTTCCACCGTGGGCCTGCGGAAGGGCCTGCAACGGTTTTTGGAAGAGTCCGACTGCCACTTGGCTGTCAGCCTGCATTCGTCGGTGCCCTTGCAGCGGCGCGAGTTGATGCCGGCGGAGAAAGCTTTCTCCATTGTGGAGATTGTGGAGTTGTTGCGGGGGTATGACTTCAGCAAGCAACGCCGCCTGTCGTTCGAATATATCCTTTTCAAAGGCGTGAACGACTCTCAGCTCCATGCGCGCGAATTGGTGAAGCTGCTTCGCGGGCTGGATTGCCGGGTCAACCTCATTCGCTTCCATGCCATCCCTGGCGTGGACTTGGAAGGTTGCGACATGGCATCCATGACAGCTTTCCGTGATTATCTGACTTCGCATGGCGTCTTCACGACAATACGCGCCTCGCGCGGCGAGGACATTTTTGCGGCCTGCGGCATGCTGTCCACGGCCAAGATGGAAGAACGTGAAGGTTAATTAATCTAAATTATCCATTCCTTTGCTGCAGATGTTGCCCATTCTTCGTAGCTTTGTGAGAGCGAAAAGCGGGAGGCGGATGAAAGCCTGCCCGCGGATGCCGCTGCTGTGGGTGCTGGTGTTGTGCCTGTGCCCCTCCTGCGGGGGGAAGATGAAGGGCCTGCCGAAGCCAGCATCGAGCGGCTTGCCTTATGAGGTCCTGGTCGTGGCGGATCCGCAGGTGTGGGAAAGCCCCGCTGGGCGAACTTTATATAAGGTATTGGACGCGGATGTGCCCGGATTGCCGCAGGCGGAGCCTTCATTTCACATCATGCATGCCGCTTCGCAAGACTTTGATGCCGTCCTGCGGCTGGCAAGGAACATCCTTGTGCTCGACGTGGATTCGGCCAAGCATGCACAGGCGTCGTCCTGCTGTGAGAGGGACGTGTATGCCGCCTCGCAAATGGTTGTGACAGTGCAAGCACCGGACGAAGCCTCCCTGGCGACCGTTGTTGAGAAGGAGGCGGTTTCTTGGGCGCGGCTTTTCACGCAGGCGGAGAGAGAACGTCGCGTGGATTGGTTGGCGGACAACCACAGTGTGCAGGTGGAGAGGCAAGTGGAAGAGCAATTTGCCTGCAAGGTCTGGGTGCCTGCCGAACTGGCTTTCGGCAAGACTGGCCGGGACTTTTTCTGGGCAAGCACCCGTGCGGTCACGGAAGACCGGAATTTCGTGATTTACACCTATCCCTATACAGGGACAGACGTGTTCACCAAGGCCCGGTTCATCCAGAAGCGCGATTCGGTGATGCGGAAGAACATCCCCGGTGCGCGTGCGGGCATGTACATGATGACGGATTCGCTGAGGACCGGTGTGCGCCTTTTGGCCATTGGAGGAGACACCCTCCTGGAAGCCCGCGGCCTGTGGCGGGTGAAGGGCGACTTCATGGGCGGCCCGTTTGTGTCTCATGTGCGGGTGGACAAGGCAGGAGGGCGCGTGGTGGTGTGCGAGATTTTCGTTTACGCGCCCGGCCGCCCGAAGCGCAACCTGACAAGGCTGATGGAAGCATCGCTTCATACATTGCGGTTGGCGGATGACGCGGATAAGGAAGAAAACAAGAAACAATTATAAAAACAAGCAGATATGGAAGATAACAAAATAAAGATAGGTATCACGCAGGGTGATATAAACGGAGTGGGCTACGAGGTGATTCTGAAGACTTTTGCCGACCCGGCGATGTTGGAATTGTGCACGCCGGTGATATACGGTTCGCCCAAGGTGGCCGCTTATCACCGCAAGTCGTTGGACTTGTCCACCAATTTCAGCATCATCAGTTCCGCTTCCGAGGCTGTCCACGGCCGTCTGAGTGTGGTGAACTGCACGGACGACGAGGTGAAGGTGGAGTTCTCCAAGGCCGATGCCACGGCCGGGAAAGCTGCCTTGGACGCGCTGGAGAAGGCGGTGGAGGAATACAAGGCAGGATTGACGGACGTGCTGGTCACTGCCCCCATCAACAAGCACACCATCCAGTCGGACGAGTTTGACTTCCCCGGACACACGGAATACATCGAGCAGCGGCTGGGTAATGGCGACAAGGCCCTGATGATTCTGATGAAAGGCGATTTCCGGGTGGCATTGGTGACAGGACACATCCCCGTCAGCCAGATAGCTCCGACGCTGACCCGGGAGCTGATAAAGGAAAAGCTGGCCATCTTCCACCAGTCGCTGAAGCAGGACTTCGGCATCGGTGCGCCGCGCATTGCCGTCTTCTCCCTGAATCCTCATGCAGGCGATGGCGGCCTGCTGGGCACGGAAGAGGAGGAAATCATCATCCCCGCCATGAAGGAGATGGCAGAGCAGGGCGTGTTGTGCTTCGGTCCCTATCCGGCGGACGGCTTCATGGGTTCGGGCAACTTCACCCGCTTCGACGGCATCCTGGCCATGTACCACGACCAGGGATTGGCCCCGTTCAAGGCCTTGGCCATGGACGAAGGCGTGAACTTCACGGCCGGCCTGCCGGTGGTGCGCACTTCGCCCGCCCATGGGACGGCCTACGACATCGCCGGGAAGGGCATTGCTTCGGAGGACTCTTTCCGTCAGGCGGTGTATGTGGCCATCGACGTGTTCCGCAACCGCCAGCGCGAGAAGGCTGCACGCTCCAATCCGCTGCGCAAGCAGTATTATGAGAAGCGCGACGACAGCGACAAGCTGAAACTGGACAATGCAGAAGAGGAATTGTAATCGTTATGACAAAGGCTGAAATACAACAGATCAAGCAACGTTTTGGCATCATCGGCAACAACGCGGGTCTGGCACGTGCCATCGACATCGCCATCCAGGTGGCGCCGACGGATCTCTCCGTGCTCATCACAGGCGAGAGCGGCGTGGGCAAGGAGAGCTTCCCGCAGATTATCCACCAGTACAGCCGACGCAAGCACGGGCAGTACATCGCGGTCAACTGCGGCGCTATCCCTGAAGGAACCATCGATTCGGAACTTTTCGGGCATGAGAAAGGTGCCTTCACCGGTGCCATCGGGGAGCGCAAGGGCTACTTTGGCGAGGCCAACGGCGGCACCATTTTCCTGGACGAGGTGGGCGAGCTCCCCCTGCCCACGCAAGCCCGCCTGCTCCGTGTGTTGGAGAGCGGGGAGTTCATCAAGGTGGGCTCTTCCAAGGTGGAGAAGACCGACGTGCGCATTGTGGCGGCCACCAATGTCAATTTGAGGCAGGCCATTGCCGACGGGCGTTTCCGCGAGGACTTGTATTACCGTCTGAACACGGTGCCCATCCAGGTGCCGCCCTTGCGGGAGAGGGGGGAAGACGTGGTCTTGCTGTTCCGCAAGTTTGCTTCGGACTTTGCCGAAAAGTATCACATGCCGGCCATCCAGCTGACGGAGGATGCCAGGCAGATGCTGGCTGCCTATTCCTGGCCGGGCAATGTCCGCCAGTTGAAAAACATTACCGAACAGATTTCCATCATAGAGACCAACCGCGACATCACGGCGGCCATCCTGAGGAATTACCTGCCCGAGCAGGACAACGTGCAGCATCTGCCGGCTTTGTCGGGCAAGCGGGAGAAGAGTTTCGAGAGTGAGCGCGAGATCCTTTACCAAGTGCTCTTCGACATGCGTCAGGACGTGACCGAGCTGAAGAAACTGGTTCACGAGATCATGACGGAAAGAGGCACGCACCCGGCGGGGACCACCGGCAACAATGCGGCTTTTTATGCGCAGCCTCCGGCCATGGTGCCTTCGTCCGTGGAGCCGGACGTGCCCACCATCATCCGCCAGCCCGTGAAGCAGCCTTCTCCCATGGATGCGGACATCCAGGACACGGAGGAGTATGTGGAAGAATCCTTGTCGTTGGATGAAGTAGAGAAAGAAATGATTCGCAAGGCGTTGGAGAAACATCACGGCAAGCGCAAGAGCGCGGCCCAGGACCTGAACATCTCCGAGCGCACGTTATACAGAAAAATCAAAGAATATGGTTTGGATTAAGAAAATAATGCCTGTCATCGGGTTGTGCGCATTGCCTTTCCTGGTGACTTCCTGCAAGATTCAGTTGGGCTTGGCCCCTATCACGTCCATTGACTACAGCAAGGTGAAGACCATCTCCATCGCCGAGTTCCAAAACCAGTCGGAGTATGTCTATGCCCCGTTGGCCATCCAGTTCAATCAGGAGCTGAAGGACATGTTCATCCAGCAGACCCGCCTGCAATTGGTCAATTCGGGGGGCGACTTGGAGATAGACGGGGAAATCACGGGTTACAACCAGTACAACCAGGGCGTGGACGCCAGCGGCTATTCCTCGGAAGTGAAGCTGACGTTGACGGTGAACGTGCGTTACGTCAACAACACGAACCATGAGGAAGACTTTGAACAACCGTTTTCGGCCTTCCAGACTTACGAGTCCACGCAGTTGCTGACGGCTGTGCAGGATCAGTTGATACCGTTGATGATAGAAGACATCACGGAACAGATTTTCAACTCAACGGTGGCCAATTGGTGATGGGCGGCATGACATCGGCACTATTGCAACAATGGATGGCACATCCCGAAGCATTGGACCGCGGGACGCTGGACGAACTGCGCGGGGTATTGGCGCAGTACCCTTACTTCCAGTCTGCCTGGCTGCTTTACCTGAAGAACTTGTACGATCTGCATGATGAAGGTTTCGGCGATGAGTTGCACAAGGCCGTCCCCTATGTGGCCGACCGTGCGGTGCTGTTTCAGCTGACCGAAGGCGAGCATTATGCCATGCAGTTGCGGGTTGAGCCGGAACCTGCGGCATCGGAAACATCCGAAGGCGGGGACCGCACGCTGACGCTGATAGATGCTTTCCTGGCCCAGGCACCCGAGGAGGAACGTCAACCGTTGCCGGTGGAAGGCTTGGATTATGCGATGGATTATACATCCTATCTGTTGCAGGAGGATGAGTCCGGAAGCGATGGAACGGAAGCATCCGGGACGCCGCAGTTGCATGGGCAGGCCTTGATAGACAGTTTCATCCAGAAGCAGTCGGAACCTGCGGCTTCTGTTGCAGTTTCTGAAATTCCGGCAGTGCCAGCCCAAACTTCGGAGACGGGGACACCGGCCGCTGAAGGAGAGCTGGACGAAAGCTGTTTTACCGAGACTTTGGCCAAAATCTATATCAAACAGCACCGATATGAGAAGGCGCTTGAAATTATTAAAAAATTAAGTTTGAATTATCCAAAAAAAAACGCTTACTTTG
>CALNEX010000107.1 GCA_939791845.1 uncultured Mediterranea sp.
ATCGATAGGAAGCTATCGAACATATCGATAGGAAGCTATCGAACATATCGATAGGGAGCTATCGAACACATCGATAGGAGGCTATCGAACATACCGACAGGGAGCTATCGAAAGCATCCGCCTCTCAATCTCCAATCGTCAAAGCACTTTCCAGCGTGGTTATGCGGGGGTTCTTCAGGCGCAGGCTCCCGTTCATACCGATATAAGTACAGAGTTTGACGGTCCAGACGCTCCCGGCGGGCATGTCCGCAGGCAGGATGAACCCTACCTTGGTCAGCGTGTTGGGATACAATTGCTCCGGCGGGAAGAAGAAGGAGGCCCCCGACCCGTCGTCCACGCGCGTAAGGGTGACACCCGCGTCCGCGCCCGGCCCGCCCACCTTGGCACCGCGACACTTCAAGATGCAGGGCCGTCCCGGCAGGAGGGGCGTCCGCCCATCGCGCAGGGCCTCGGCGGGGCGTTGCAGGTCTTCCGTGCTGACCACCCCGCAGATGCGCGGCTGCGAGTCCGACGGCTGTATCTCCACGTCTATCTCCACCTGGTCCAGCAGGTCGCGCATCGCCTCGCTCATCGTGTAGCTGACACCCAGCCGGAGGCGGTCGCGGTCTGGCACGCCGCCCAGTTCACCCTGCGCGAAGACGCCCTGCGCCGTGAGGCGGAACGAGCCGAGCTCGGTGGAGACACTGTAGCCCGATGACACAAACCACATGATGCGGCGCACGGCCTGGCGCAGGATGCGGCCCACGTCCTCCGCGTCCTCCTGCCGCGCACTGAGAGCCGCCACCTCGGCGGCGATGTCCTCCAAGGTGAGGCACTTCTGCACTCTCGGTTGCAGGTAGTACTGGCCCGCGTGGTCGTCCGAAAAGGGAATCTCGCGCGCCGCCAGCTTCAGCTTGTTCTTTTGGGTAGGTTCTTTGACAGCCATCTCTTTACATGTTGGTACGGCCCGCAAGGTAAGAAAAAGAATCGACACGGGCAAATCTCCTGCCCGGCAACTATCGCCGGGGGAGCCGAGGCGTCCCTCATGGCAGGCACAAGCTGTCCAGTTGCGCCATCGGCCCGTTGAACACGTTCAGGTCCACTTTTTCCTCAATGCCCGGCACATCACCCACATCGGTGTGTTGCCAAAAATGCCATGGACCTTCGTAACGGACGGAATCAACATAGTAGTGGGCTATCCAGTAGGGGTAGCGGCGGAAGATGCTGTCGTTGAGGTAGCGCAGTTTGAATTTGTAGGAAGCATAGAGAATGGGGGTCACACCGTAATGGCTCTCCACACGGTCCAGCCACGTCTTGACAGCACGTTGCAGTTCGGCCTTGCCCCTCCCCTGGGTGGTCTCCACATCCAGCACGGGGGGAAGGTCGCCTTTCTCCAAGCGGACGGTGCGAATGAAGAAGTCGGCCTGACGACGGGCGTCCGTGCGGGGAATGAAGTAATGATAGGCACCGCGGACAAAGCCGTTGGCACGAGCCGAGTCGAAGTTGGCACGGAAAGTGTCATCGCCATGGTCACCACCCTCGGTGGCCTTGAGGAAAATGAAGCGCAAGGGAAACTCTCCGGCACGCTGTTGTGCCAGAAGTTTCCAGTCAATGTCGCCCTGATAATGGGAAATGTCAATGCCGTGCACTTCGTAGTCGCAGGGCAGGCATACGCCATACCCCTTCAAACCGTAACAAGGCTTCCAACGATAGGCATAAGGACGAATGAAAAAAAAGTAGAAGCCTGCTGTCAGCACCACGACCAACCCCAAGGCCACCGACCAACGCATCCACGAGGGCATCGTGCGCCCGACGGGCTTCTTGCCCGTTTTCGACCGTTTGGCCGAGGCGGCGCGGCGGGCCGACGTCTTGCGAACGGAAGGCTTACGCACAACAGATTCCGGCTTGCGGGCACGTGAAGAGAGTTTTTCGCTACGGGTAGGCATCGTCATTGGATGAGTGCTATCGTTTTTTTATCGCGCAAAAGTACGGATTAATTCCGAGAAGCGGATGATTGGAGGTTTATTTTTTTGGTGCGGATTGCGCAAATTTCACGGATAAATCCCACTTTGTCCGAGTTCCGTCCGACCTAAACGGACAAATCCGGCATAAATCATTGATTCATACCGGATTATCGTTGCACGGGAAGAGAGGCTCGAACTCCCGACACTCGGTTTTGGAGACCGATGCTCTACCAACTGAGCTATTCCCGTGTTTGCGGCTGCAAAGGTAATGCAAAGTTTTGAATATGCAAGGGGTTTCATTGTTTTTTTGCAGAACTTCCAACCTGCAGAAGCCCCAAGTCTTGATACATAACGCGATAGGCAGCCGCCTTCTTCTCCAATGCCAATGGATAGGCACGCGAAGTGGAAGGCATCCGGTAGAGGCGCATCGGGCGACCTTCGAACAGGAACTCGACAAAGTCACCCACCTTCGGCCTGGCAAGGAAAAATTGCGCGCAGAGCGTTTCCGTGGCTTTCTCACCGGTGGTTACAATGGCCTGACACTGAGGCAGACGACGCAACAAGACTCCCACATCCGTGGGGCGGACCACTTCCAGGAACTTGTCGGACGCATTGTCCTGCAAACGGCGCACGGCCGATGCCGTGTCAAACAAGGCAATGCCCTTCTCATGCAGGAAGGCTTCCAAACGCCCCCGGCAAAAAGCTTTCTTCCCCTCCTGCACAAAATGTTCCTTGTCTCCGAAGAACAGCAATCCCACCACGCGCCACATATCGTTGGTCCAATTGGGATAATAGAAATCCATCGACCAACGTTTGCGGGGCGGCGGAAAACTGCCCAGCATCAGCAACCGGGCATTGGAGGGAAGAAACGGCTCCCAAGGATGTTGCTCCACGTCCATGTCAGGGGTCATTTCTTCTCTGCGTTGTTGTCCTTGTTGCGCGGCTCTTTCTTTGCCAGCATCATGATATTGTAGACGTATTCGGTCATCCATTGCTCCGAATAGCCCAAACGTTCCTTGTATTGACGGACAGCCATGGCGGTCTTGTGCACATCATCTTTCTTCCAGACGGTTTTCGTGCAAATATCATGCACGGTCTTCTCCGTCATCGTGCGCAAGGCTCCCTTGAATATGGAGGGAACGCGGAACTTCCATTGCATCAAGTTGCCCACCAGCATCATCAAGTCATTGGAAAAGCCTTGATACAGGAAAAGATAGGATTGCACCTCGGCCTGCGTGCGGCAATGCTTCTTGACCGAGGCGTCTATCTCCTTGAAGAAATTCTCGCTGATGCCATAATCGTTCATCAGCATCTTGCGCGAGGCGGATTTCTCGCCCAAGCCCAATCGTCCTCCCTGCGTGGGAATCTTGAACAGACGCTTGAAATTGGCCACGTCCGGGATGAAACGAATGTTGGTGATGCCCAAATTGACCGCTATCACCGACTGGAAATATACACGCGTCAACGAGATGAAGTCCTCCACGCCCTTGCCCGAGGACTGCTCTTTGTTTCGATTGAATAATCTGGCTATGATACCCATACTTTTATACTTTGTTTATATGATACTCTTGGAAGCTGAAATTCAACTTTCCGATGAAACTTCCTGCAAAAGTAATTCATTTTTTGCAATCTCCAACGCAAGGCCTTATCTTTTGAGGCGAAAATGGAACTTATGGCCTTCAAATACCGGCTCCACAATGCCATACCTCACCAATTTGGCCAACAAATGCTCGGCGGCACGGCGCGGGACATGAGCCAGGCGGCAATATTTCGACAGCGAAAGGCTTTCGTTCTCTTCCATCAGCCGGAGCAACAGCTGCTCGCGCCCGGTGACTTCCATCAATTCGCCTTGGGGGTTCCCGCTCTGCTGCCAGATGCGGAGATGGACGGGAGTGGCCAGGATGTTCTCATCCTTTATGCGCACATAAGCCAGCCTCCTGCCGTCCTCGTCCTTGGCATAAACCGGCTTGTGGTCGCTTTCATCCACGGCGACCACCAACACGCTCCGCCCGTCCACCTGGTAAGTGCGCATCCTGCACTTCACCTGCGGGACGCAGTAGAGACGGGCTGCGGCCTCTATCATGTAACGCTCCTCGTCCGACCGCACACCGGCCACTCTCCCATTGTCCTTCACCCCTATCAGCAGGCGCCCTCCCTCCGTGTTGGCAAAGGCGGAAAGCGTCTTGGCTATTTTCCGCGCATCGGATATCTCGAACTTGAAGTCCTGGTGAACGTGCTCGCCCTCGGCTATGAGGGAATGTACATACTCTGATTCGGTCATCTGTTTCATGGTGCAAAAGTAGGCAAAAAACGACGATTGTGAGGTTTTCTGTGAAAAAAGTCATCATCCATTAAAAAAAACGGCTTATTCCTGCTATTATTTCAAGAAAGGTTGTATTTTTGCGAAACATTATAAACGAAGTAACACAAAAAGGATTATGAAAGAACTGATTGAAAAAGTTGCAGCATTGTATGCTGAATTCGAGAAAGACGCCAAAGCCCAGTTGGAAAACGGAAACAAGGCCGCCGGCACACGTGCCCGCAAAAGTTCGCTGGAAATTGAAAAGGCAATGAAAGAATTCCGCAAGGCATCTTTGGAAGCATCCAAACAATAAGAAGGACCCTTCCACGAAACAAACATGAAAAAGGCCACCGCAAAGTGGTCTTTTTTTTATCCCTGCATTTTTCCAACGCGACAGCAAAGCAATGAAAAATCCCCCGGCACCGGCAATCAACCTATTGCCGGCCGGGGGATGTCCTACTACAAACACCACAGAATCATTCCTGCTCCGTATCCAGGCTCCAGCCTCCACCCAGGGCCTTGTAGACATTCACCATGGCCAGCTGGCGGTCGCGCAGGGCATTGCTCAAACCGATTTGGGCGTCCAAATACGTACGCTGGGCATCCAGCAAGTCCATGTAGGCGATGGCACCCCGCACATATTGAAGCTGCGCCAACTCCAAGGTGGTCTTGGAAGACTGCTCTAGCAGATAACGGGTCTGATATACCTCCTTCATCTTGTTGAAGGTGGCAATGGCGTCATAAGCATCCCGGAAAGCCGTGAGCACCGCTTTCTCATAAGCATACGTGGCCCGTTCGCGGGCTGCCTTGCGAGCTTTCAGGCGGGCGCGGTTCTTGCCGAAGCCGAATATGGGCTGCAATAAGGAACCTGCTATGAGATGGTAAGGAGACTCCAGGAGATTTTTCACCTCATCGCTCTCCGCTCCCAGCTGGCTGGTGAGCGAGAGACTTGGGAACATACTAGTATAGGCCACTCCCACCTCGGCATAGGCGGCCATGAGAGCCTGCTCCGCCTCGCGGACATCGGGACGACGCTCCAGGAGCGTGCTGGGCAAGCCCACCGGCAGGCTATTGGGAAAGTTCACCTCCTGCGGCAAGGTGGCCCGGCGGATTTCGTGGGGGTAGTCACCGGTCAGGAAAGCCAGTTCATTCTCCTTCAACGTGATTTGACGCTCCAAGTCGGGCACCAGCGTGACGGTGCGCGCCAACTCCACCTGCGCCTGGCGGAAAGGAACTTCCGAGGTCATTCCACCTTCGTAGCGTATCTTGGCCAGATGGAGGCTCTCCCGACGGGCATCGACTGTCTGCTGCACGATGTTCAGTTCGTTGTCCAACGCCACCAGCTCAAAATAGGATTGCGCCACGCGGGCTATGAGACTCATCTGCAAGGCACGGCGATTCTCGATGGATCCCAAGAACTCGGCCAGGCTGGCATCGCGCGACCAGCGGAGCTTTCCCCAAAGGTCCAGCTCCCAGGAGATGGTGGCCTTCAAATCCACCTGGTCGTCCGAATCGTAGGCATCGCCTCCGTAATTGTCACCTTCCTTCTCGCCATAGACACGGAGACCGACCTGCGGAAACATGTTGGCCCACTCTATGCGCTTCAGCGCGGCCTGCTCCTTGATGGTGGCGCCGGCCATCAGCAAATCCTTGTTGTAGTCCAGCATCTTGTATATCAAGCTTTGCAACAAGGTGTCGGTGTAGACTTCCTGCCAAGTATAGTCGGCGATGGTGGCCGAGTCGTTTCCCATGCCTTCCTGCGCCAACGTCCGGGGCATGTCCAAGTCGGGGCGGACATATTGCTTGCCCAGCTGGCAACTGCCCAGGAGCAAGGCGAAAGACATCAGGACGAGCGTGCCACACTTATATATATAGGTATGAAATTTCATTTTGCTTTTCTCCTCTGGATTTTGTTTTGCACATTGTATATCATCACGAAGAAGAACGGTATGAGCAGGATGCCCACCGTCACGGCCGCTATCATGCCGAAGAACACGCCCGTGCCTATCGAC
>CALNEX010000108.1 GCA_939791845.1 uncultured Mediterranea sp.
ATTTCACCCTGCAAGCCAACAAGGGCGACATCATCGTCATCAGCTACATCGGCTACAAGACGCAGGAGTTGCCCGCCGCAGCAAACATGAACGTGATCATGGAAGAAGACACCGAGATGCTGGATGAAGTCGTGGTCATCGGCTACGGATCGGTGAAGAAGAGCGACCTGAGCGGCTCCGTGGTGGCCATCGAGGCTGAGGAGCTGAACCGCGGTGCCGTCACTTCTCCCCAGGAGCTGATGCAAGGCAAGGTGCCGGGCCTCAGCGTGACGAGCGGCGACGGTGGTCCCGGCTCAGGCTCCACCATCCGCATCCGTAGCGGCGCCTCGCTGAACGCCAGCAACGACCCGCTGATTGTCATCGACGGCGTGCCCGTGTCCAACGATGCCGCTCCCGGTATGTCAAACGCCTTGGCTTCCGTCAACCCGAACGACATCGCCACCTTCACCGTGCTGAAGGACGCTTCCGCCACGGCCATCTATGGTTCGCGTGCATCCAACGGCGTCATCATCATCACCACGAAGAAGGGCGCCGAGGGCAAAATCCAGGTAGCCTACAACAGCACCTATTCATATAAGGACCCGTACAACCGCCTGGACGTGATGAATGCTGACGAATATCGCACAGCCATCCTCAACCAGTATGCTGGGACAGCCACTCACGATGTGATAGAAGGCTACCTGAACATGTATCCCGGTGTCAGCACCGACTGGCAGGACGAAATCTTCCAAGGCGGATTGAGCACGGACCAGAACATTGCCGTGTCCGGCAAGGCAGGTTTCCTCCCCTTCCGCGTATCTTTCGGCTACAACAAGGAGCGCGGCACGCTGAAGACCTCCGACTATGAGCGTTACACAGGTGCAATCAACCTCAGCCCGAAATTCTTCGACGACCACCTCAGCGTGGACATCAACATCAAGGGTGTCATCAACAACAACCGCTATGCCGACGGAGGTGCCGTGGGGACAGCTGCCTACTACGATCCAACCAAGCCCGTGTCCGTAGGTGCGGATGACCCCTTTGGCTACAACGGCTACTTCAATTGGACACTGGAGCAGCAGGGTACCAGCGGCATCGTTTATGCTCCCAATGAAAACTCGGGTGTCAACCCCCTGTCTCTGCTGTACGACCGCAACAATACCAGCACGACCAAACGTAGCTTGGGTAACATCCAACTGGACTATAAAATCCACGGCTTCGAAGACCTGCGTCTCAACCTGAACTTGGGTTACGACGTGGCCAAAGGCACGCAGGACGACTATGTAGTGTCCAATTCCTTCCAAGCCGCCAAAGACGACATCTTCCCCTACCTGGGACAAGGCGGTTCGCAATCCCGTTTGCGCCGCAATCACCTGTTGGACTTCTACGCCAACTACGTGCACTACTTCGAGCCTATCAAGAGTAATGTAGACTTGATGGTAGGTTACTCTTGGCAGCACTTCTACTACAAGGACTTCACCCAAGGCAAGAGTAATCCCGCCGTTGGCGAATTTGCCGGCATTCAGCCGCCCGCAGACAGCCCTTGGGAATGGAATGAAGGCGAACAGCGTTACTACAACACCGACAGCCGTCCCAGTCCGTGGGAGAACTATCTGGTATCTTTCTTCGGACGTTTGAACTACAACTTGATGGATCGCTACTTGCTGACCGCCACCCTGCGCCGCGACGGTTCCTCGCGCTTCAGCGAGAACAACCGCTGGGGTATGTTCCCCTCCGTAGCCTTGGCTTGGAGCATCATCAATGAACCCTTCATGGAGAAGACACGCGACGTGCTCTCCAACTTGAAGCTCCGTTTGGGTTATGGTGTGACCGGCCAACAGGACATCAGAGACTATATGTATCTGGCCAACTACAACCTCAGCAGCAGCACGAGCACCATGTACAACGGCACCTACCTGCTGAAACCCAACGGCTACAGCCCCGACCTGAAGTGGGAACAGACCGCCACGTACAACATCGGTGTGGACTACGGCTTCCTGAACAACCGCATCTCCGGTAGCTTGGAATTCTACATCAAGAAGACCAAAGACCTGTTGAACGACGTCAGCGCACCCGCAGGCACCAACTTCACCAACATGGTTACAGCCAATGTGGGCGAGATGGAGAACAAAGGTATCGAGTTCAACATCAACGCCGTGCCCATCCAGACGAAAGACTTCTCTTGGACCATCGGCTACAACATCACGTGGAACGACAGCGAAATCACCAAGCTGACCGCCAGCTTCAACCCCGACTATGAAGGTATCGTTGCCGCCTATGCGCCTTTCGGAACTACCACCCCGATGTCCCGCCACCAAGTAGGCAACAAGCCTTACACGTTCTGGCTCTTCAAGCAGGTTTATGACGAACAGGGCAAACCCATCCAAGGAGCCGTGGTTGACCGCAACGGAAATGGCACCATCGACGACGGCGACCGCTACTTCACCGGCAAGAGCGCACTGGCCGACTTCTACATGGGCTTCAGCTCACAATTCCAATGGAAGAACTGGGATTTGGGCTTCAACCTCCGCGCCAGCATCGGCAACTATGCCTTCAACGCCAACAACGCGCAGAATAGCTCGTATGCCAACTACGGCGGCCTGTACAGCATCTCCAACTACAACAAAACAGCCTTGGACTACGTGGACGGCGGATTCACGCAACGCAACGAAGTGGAATGGCAGCTGAGCGACCTGTATCTGGAGAATGCCTCTTACCTGAAGATGGACAACATCACCATCGGCTACACGTTCGACAAACTGTTCACCGACAAAATCAGCGGACGTATCAGCGCCTCCGTGCAGAATGTGTTCACCATCACCAAGTACACGGGTCTCGACCCGGAAGTTCCCGGCGTGAACGGCATTGACAACAATATGTGGCCCCGTCCGCGTACATTCACTCTCGGTATCAATCTTAACTTCTAAAAACTGACTGACAATTATGAAACTGAAATACATTACCGCCTCCTTGCTGGCTGCCGGATTGTTCACAACCACCAGCTGCGTCAATGACCTGGAGGTATTCCCGCTTGACCCTAACGTGACAACGGCTGAAGATGCATACGCCACGGCAGAAGGATATACACAAGCCTTGAACAAGATATACTCCGTATGGGCCGTGTCCGGACAAAACGCCCCCGACGAAACGGACATCATAGGCCTGGATGCCGGCAACACGGTGCTGCTGCGCTGCTGGTTCACCCTGCAGACCAACCCCACCGACGAGAGCAAGTGCTCCTGGCCCAACGCCTGGAACAGCGTGATGAACCAAATGACGTGGTCCACCACGCAGGTAGAACCCATCGAAGGTGCCTACCAGCGTGCCATGTTCATCGTGGCCTTGGTCAATGAGTTCATGCGCAACATCGGCAATGCTCCCGCCGAAATCGACAAGGAATTGTACACCGCCGAAGCCCGTTACTGCCGCGCACTGGCCTACTACACCTTGATGGACTTGTTCGGCCGTCCGCCTTTCATCACGGAGCAGAACTATTCGCTGGCTCCTGCACAGCTGGAAACCCGTGCCGACCTGTTCGACTGGATTGAAAGCGAATTGCTCGATATCTATGATGCATTGCCCGATACACCCGAATACGGACATGCCGGCAAGTATGCCGTAGACGCCCTGCTGTCCCGCATGTACCTCAACGCCGAAGTCTATACCGGCACGGAGCGTTATACGGACTGCATCACTCGCTGCAACAACATCCTGAACAGTGGCCGCTATGACTTGGCCGACAACTATGCAGAGTTGTTTATGGCAGACAACACGACCAACGCCAATGCCAACAAGGAATTCATCTTCCCCATCCAGGCCGACGGCGTGACCATGCAGAGTTACGGTGTAGGCGTATTCATCCTGGCCACAAGAAGCGGTAGCCAAGGTGCAGAAAGCGGCATCAGCGGCGGTTGGGCAGGATTCCGCTCAACGGGCAACCTGGTGCGAGCATTCGAGTTCCCCAGCAATGACGAAAGCACCTGGACGCCGGAAAACATCGAAGACAAGCGAGGCATCTTCTACAACAACAATGGTGCCGTGGCCCTGGACATCACGACGAACAGCATCGAGACCTTCGACAATGAAGGTTGGGCCGTGTACAAGTTCACCAACATCGGTAGCGACGGCAATCCGGGCAAGAACAGCACTTTCCCCGACATGGACTTCCCCCTGTTCCGTTTAGGCGAAATCTACCTGAACTATGCCGAAGCCGTAGCTCGTGGCGGTCAAGGTGGCAACATGAGTCAAGCCGTGAACTACATCAACGCCTTGCGCGACCGTGGCTATGGCGACACCAACCATCGCATCAGTGAGAACTGGCTGACGGCCAGTGCCACCATCGGCGGTACAAACACCTCTGTAGCCTACGGCAACCTGCTGAACGAGCGTCAACGCGAAATGTACTTCGAGTGCACCCGCCGCACCGACCTCATCCGCTACGGACTGTACACGGGCAACAGCTACATCTGGGTGGACAAAGGCGGTGTCATCACCGGCGTAGGCACGGACAGCCACTTCGACCTGTATCCGATACCGACGACGGACATCAGCGTGAATGCCAATTTGGAACAAAATCCCGGTTATTAATTCATTTAAAAGACTAAGACAATTATGAAAATATTCAATTATCTCTTTCTCGCCGGAGCACTCCTGGCAACGGCCTCTTGCGAGAACGACATGGAGAAACTGACCTACCAGAGCGGAGAAGCCAAGGCTGCCGTATTGGACACGCCTGCGCAGACTTCGCTGATATTGGAGTCGCGCAACTCGGAAAACGTGGCGTTGGACCTGACATGGAGCAAACCCGACTTCGGCTATCAGGCCATCGTGACCAACAATGTTGAACTGGACTTGGCCGCCAACAACTTCTCCAACCCGCGCATCATTGCCTCCGGCTCATCTACCACCACGACGCACTCCGTCACGGTGGCTGACTTGAACAGTACCCTCATCAGCCTGCTGGCTGACAATGGCATCGAAGAGGACTTCAGCGCACGCGACTACCAGGTGCGCATCGCCTCCAGCATCTCGGCCGACGCCGAAACACTCTACTCCAACGTGCTGACGCTGAACATCACGCCGTATAGCATGGATATCCAGTATCCGCAAATCTGGGTCATCGGCGACTACTGCGGATGGAACCACGGTAGCAGCCAGTTCCTCTACTCGGCCAAAGAAGACGAAAACTATGCCGGCATGATCTACTTTGACGGCAAGGCCGCCAACGGCTGGAAGCTGACTCCCGAAGGCGACTGGGATGCCGAATGGGGCATGAGCGGCACACCTGCTGCTGAAGCACCCACGCAGACGCTCGTGACCAGCGGTGGTGGAAACATCAACGTCTATTCGCACAACAGCTACTATCTGGAGTTCAACAGCGAAACCGGCGAATTGAAGGTATCCCAAGCCTACGACTCATGGGGCGTAGTAGGCAACCACAACGGCTGGGGCAGCGGCGACACCAAGATGACGCTGGCTTATGACGAAAACAACGCTGCCTACCTGACCGCTACCCTCGACATGCCCGCCGGCAACACCTGGAAGATTCGTCCCGACGAGAAGTGGGAGAACGACAAAGGCCCCGGCCAATTGAAGTTTGAAGGCGACGTGGCCGACAACGGCGACGGCAACTTCATTGCCAACGAAGCCGGTAGCTACACCATCAAATGGTATTTCAACAAAGTGGAGCAAAAACTGGTAGTCACCAAGAACTGACCTAAGTTCATAACAAAATAAATTCAGATTTAGGCTGTCGTCTGGTACCATTGACCAGACGGCAGCCTTTTCTTTTTCATAAAACATCACTTGCCTTAGTAAAAATCACCAAAACCGCTGGAAAAAACTGACAAAACAGCTTAAAAACTCCATTTCCAGGCTGGAAATATACATTTCTAGGTTGGAAATATACATTTCTAAGCTGGAAATGCACATTCTCAGCCTGGAAACAGACTTCTTTCAAGGCATTGACAAACTTTTCTGGCACTTACACATGTTTAATCCCTTACTTAGACCAACAATGAATGTAGTGCCATCACGAAATCCGGCAAGACACCTCATCTTGTTTACAAATGCAAATAGGAAATATCCAATTCAAAAACTATGTTATAAAACATAAGAAAGGCATCCGTACGCTTGGCCAATTCAAGAAAAGGCCTTATCTTTGCATCGCAGTTGGGAAACTGCATATGATATTAATAGTATTTTTCATAGGCTAAAATTGGATTAATAGGTAATTAGGTAAAGATTGAAGT
>CALNEX010000109.1 GCA_939791845.1 uncultured Mediterranea sp.
AACACCGACACGATGGACACGGACGCCTGCGTGGCGCAAATCAAACGAATCGTGGAAGCGGGGGGCGAATATGTGCGCCTCACGGCACAAGGCACCCGCGAAGCCGAAAACCTGCGCGACATCAACGCCGCCCTGCGCACCGAGGGCTGCATGGTGCCCCTCGTGGCGGACATCCATTTCAATCCGAACGTGGCCGACGTGGCCGCAAAATATGTGGAGAAGGTGCGCATCAACCCGGGCAACTACATCGATCCGGCCCGCACGTTCAAGCACCTGGAGTACACGGACGAAGAGTATGCCCAGGAGCTACAGAAGATACGCGACCGCTTTGCCCCCTTCCTCCGCATCTGCAAGGAGAACCACACGGCCATCCGCATCGGCGTGAACCACGGCTCGCTGTCGGACCGCATCATGTCCCGCTACGGCGACACGCCCGAAGGCATGGTGGAGTCGTGCATGGAGTTCCTGCGCATCTGCGTGGACGAGGACTTCAAGGACGTGGTCATCTCCATCAAGGCGTCGAACACGGTGGTGATGGTGCGCACCGTGCGCCTGCTGGCAAACACGATGGAGCGCGAGGGGATGCACTTCCCCCTGCACCTGGGCGTGACCGAAGCGGGCGACGGCGAGGACGGGCGCATCAAGTCCGCCGTAGGAATCGGTGCTCTGCTGGCCGACGGACTGGGCGACACCATCCGCGTCTCCCTGAGCGAGGCGCCCGAAGCGGAAATCCCCGTGGCCCGCAAACTGGTGGATTATGTCACGAAACGCGCCGGGCATCCCTACATCCCCGGCCCGCAAGACACCGCCTTCGACTACCTCCGCCCCACCCGCCGCGAAACAAAGGCGGTGGCAAAGTTTGGCGGAGACAACGTCCCCGCAGTACTTTGCGCGCGGCTGGACGGGAATATGGACTTCGACCCGCAGTTCACGCCGGATTATGTCTACGCAGGCCGGCACCTGCCCGACGAGCGTCCGCAAGGCCCGCAATACGTCATCGATGCCGACCTTTGGCAGGGGCAACCCGGCTGCTGGCCCGCCTTCAAGCCCGACCAGCTGTTCTTCATGGCCGGCTGCACCGCCCCGCTGAAGTTCCTCTTCATTACCTACATGGGACTGAACGACGAAGCCTTGGCCTGCCTGAAGCATCACCCCGAAGTGGTGCTCATCGCGCAGAGCAACCACCCCAACCGCCTGGGCGAACAACGCGCCCTGGCCCTGCAACTGATGCAGGAGGGACTGAAGAATCCCGTCGTCTTCTTCCAGCACTATGCCGAGAACGATTTGGAGGATTTCCAACTGAAGGCTTCCGTGGACATGGGCGCCTTGTTGCTGGACGGACTGACGGACGGCATCTTCCTCTTCAATCAAGGAAATATCGACGCGAAAGCCATCGACAGCACCGCATTCAGCATCCTGCAAGCCGCCCGTGCCCGCATCAGCAAGACGGAGTACATCTCCTGCCCCGGCTGCGGACGCACGCTCTACGACCTGCCGGGCACCATCGCCCGCATCAAGGCGGCGACCTCGCACCTGAAAGGGCTGAAAATAGGCATCATGGGCTGCATCGTCAACGGCCCGGGCGAGATGGCCGACGCCGACTATGGCTACGTGGGTGCCGGACGCGGCAAGGTCAGCCTCTACAAGAAAAAGGAGTGCGTGGAGAAGAACATCCCCGAAGCGGAAGCCGTGGACCGCCTCATCGCGCTCATCAAGGCCAACGGCGATTACCAATAAAGCCCTCATTTTCAAGGCTTATCCGGCAGTACGCCTAAGCACGGGCGGCGGTACGCCCGGGCATGTCCGGGCGTACCGCTGTCCACGGGCGGGGGCACGCCCGCTCAATCCTCCTTGCCCAACACCTTCTCGCGGTATTGCTTGGGCGACAAGCCCAAGTGCTTCTTGACATAGCGGCCGAAGAAGGAAAGGTTGGGAAATTCCAGTTCATTGCAGATTTCCTTGACACTCCGGCCGCGTTGCTTCAGCAGGAAATCAATGTCCTTCACCACATAGCGGTTGATAAGCTCGCTGGCCGTCTCGCCGCTGACCTCCTTGCAGACAGTAGACAAATACTTAGGGGTCAGGCAGAGCTTATCGGCATAATAGGCCACGCTGCGCGATTTAGGATAGGAAGAAGAGAGCAGCGACAGAAAATTGCGAAACACATTGCTGCCCGCCGAGAAAGGCTGTGGACGGAAGTCGGCAAAACGGTCCACCACGCTGCCGAACTCGTAGAGGAAGGCAGTCAGCAAGGCACTCAGCAGTTCCTTGCGGTAACGGATACGGGGGTTTTGCAGGCGCGAACGCATCAGGTCGTAGTAAAGGCAGAAGTCCTTTACCTCGTCGGACGTAAGCGACAGTACGGGCGACTTCTCGAAAAACATCAGCACGTCCCACGTGTTCTCGTTGCTTATCAATGGTAACTGCTGCACATAATCTTTTGAAAGACAGATACACCTGAAATCAAAGTCCATGCTGGTCATGCTATCCCCCAAAATGATGTTGGGGCGACAAATCAGCGCATCGTTGGGACGGATGTCATGCGGACTGCCTTCGATGTTGATAGTCGCATGTCCGCGCAGGCACACTATCATCACGAAATGCTCCAGCTTAACAAAGCCCATGCGATCCACGTCTTGCAGGTTTTCTATGAATACAATTTGTTCGTCAGCATAAATAGTCCGCGATTCTTCGCAGACATACAGTTTTTTCTGTCCATTTTCCATAAACATTCTCCACTGTTTGATTTGGGCAGTAAAGTACGGCAATCTTTCTGAAACAGAAGTTCCACAATCCGCGCCATTAGTGTCCCAAAGTTCCGATACTTTCTCGGTCGAATTCGGCCGGCCGGAGTGTACAGAATGAAAACTAACTTCAGCCAAATGATAAAAAAGCAAAATGGAACACATTTAATGCGCACCAGAATGTAAGAAATTCCCCTAAAGTTCCTTTCTTTGCATCAGAGAACATAATTACTAATATCAAAAAACTTATGGACAAGATTCAAATCGGACTGAATGCAGGCGCCATCTGGAATACGATGGACGCCGATCACGACAAACACGTCTGGGACGTGGAAGAACTGCAACAGGCCACGGGGCTCTCCGTGCCCGACTTCTATGCCGCATTGGGCTGGCTGGCCCGCGAGAACAAGGTAGATTTTGGCGAAGATGGCATCACGCACCACGGCACGGTGGGACTGGTAGTGGAGTTCTACCATTAATCCCCTGCGGCGCGTATGAACATATCTTTGGAAATCGGACTGCTGGTAGGTTCTTTGCTCATCTTCGGCAGCATCCTTATCAGTAAGACGGGATACCGGTTCGGTATCCCGACTTTGTTGATGTTCCTCGTGGCAGGCATGCTGTTCGGCACCGACGGGCTGGGCATACAGTTCGACAACGCCGGGCAGGCGCAGGCCGTGGGGACCGTCGCCTTGTGCGTCATCCTGTTCAGCGGCGGCATGGACACGAAGCTGTCCGAAATCCGTCCCGTGGCGCTGCCGGGCGTCATGCTGTCCACGGTGGGTGTCTTGTGCACCACGGCGCTGACCGGACTGTTCATCTACCTCATCTCCGGCTGGCAACACACCGAGATAGGCTTCAGCCTGCTGGGCTCGCTGCTGCTGGCCGCCACCATGTCGTCCACGGACTCGGCATCGGTGTTCAACATCCTGCGCACGCAACGCATCAACCTGCGCCACAACCTGCGCCCCATGCTGGAGCTGGAGAGCGGCAGCAACGACCCCATGGCCTACCTGCTGACCATCATCCTCATCCAGTGCATCCAGTCGGGCAGCCTGTCGGCGGGCGACATCGCCACCTCCCTCGTCCTGCAGTTCGCAGTGGGCGGCGCGGCGGGCTTCCTGCTGGGCAAGGCGGCCGTGTGGCTGGTGAACCGCATCAACCTGAAGAACGAGGAGCTGTATCCGGTGCTGATGGTCAGCTTTGTCTTCATCATCTACTGCGCCACCTTCCTGCTGAAAGGCAACGGCTATCTGGCCGTCTACCTGGCGGGCCTGGTCATCGGCAACAGCCACCTGATACACAAGAAGGAGACGGGCACCTTCCTCAACGGCATGACATGGCTGCTGCAGGTGGTGATGTTCCTCGTCCTGGGCCTGCTGGTCAACCCGCACGAGATGCTGGGCGTCACGGTGACGGCCATCCTGGTGAGCCTCTTCATGGTGCTGGTGGCCCGTCCTGCCAGCGTATGGATCAGTTTGTTGCCCTTCGGACGGAAAATCAGCGCGAAGTCCAAGTGGTTCATCTCGTGGGTGGGCCTGCGCGGGGCGGCCCCCATCCTCTTTGCCACCTATCCCGTGGTGGAGAACGTGCCCGGCGGCGAGCAGATATTCAACATCGTCTTCTTCGTCACCCTCATCTCGCTGGTGGCCCAGGGCATGACCCTCCCGTGGGCGGCCCACAAGCTGGACCTTTGCGACCCCGTGCCGGAAAAGCCGGACTTCTTCGGCATCGAATTTCCCGACACGATGGACAGCAGCCTGCACGAGATGCGCTGCACCAAGAAGATGCTGGCGCGGCACGGCGACCACATCCGCGACATCCCCTTTCCCAAGGGCGTGCTGGTGATGCTGGTGAAGCGCGACGACCGCTTCCTCGTGCCCAACGGCGACCTGCAACTGCATCCGGACGACATCCTGCTCATCGTGGCGCAGGACGGCGCGGAACCGCCGTCTTGCGACGCCAAGTAAGTTAAAGAAGCGGAAAGAATCGCAAAAGGACAGCAAAAAAGGCATTCAGACGCTTGGATATCCGGAATAAATGCTTTACTTTGTGGAACAAATAACCTAAACCGTTGTATTTAGCAACATTTTGTTTTATGAAGTTCAATATTCAAGCTATCAAAACCAACAGCCGGAAGGTGTACGACATTCTGCTCCGCTACACACGTTGTACTTTCGGCGAGCTCGAGAACCTCTGCAACCTGGCCAGCACGGACCTGTGCATGGCCATCTTGCAACTTCTGCGGGAAAAGAAAATCGAGCAGGTGAGTGGAAACCAAGGCGTTTACTACCGCCCCGCCCTCCTGACCGCCTGATGCCTGCGGAAGTACAGGCAAAACAAAATGCGAAAGGCTTGCGCCCTCCCCGATGAGGATGCAAGCCTTTCCTTGTTTTTCAGCGTTTCCGCCAATCCCGGCCATTTCAGTCGATGAAGCGCACCTTCTCCGCCTTGCGGGGCTTGGCGGCCGGCGTCTCGTCCGGATAGCCGAAGGCGATGCAGTAGAGCAGCTCGTAGCCTTCGCTGAAGTCCAACTTTTCCAGGTAGGGAGCCGCTTCCTTGTCCGTCAGCATGAAGCGCACGGGGCCGCCCAGGCAGCACGAACCAATGCCCATGGACCAGGCGGACAGCACCATGTTGCCACCCAGCAGGCCGCAATCTATCTGCGACATGTCATACTTCGTGTCGCGGGCGATGAACACCACCGTGGGCGCGTTGCGGAACATGTTCTTTAACGAAGGGTCTTCCGCCGCCTTCGGGTTGGCTTTCTTGTAAACCTCCGTGATGCCGCTGATGTACTCGGGATTGTCCACCACGCGGACCTCCCACGACTGCTTGTTCTGCCCGTTGGGCGCATTGATGCCGCAGTTCAGGATGACCTGCATCGTGTCGCGGTTCACGGCCTGCGGCTTGTACTGGCGGATGCTGCGGCGCGTCAGGATGTTCTCAATCACCACATCGGACTTGGCGGGCGCTTCGGCCACAGCCGTTTCTTCCTTCTGCGCCGGGGAGGCGCAGCCACAGACGGCGGCACAGAGGCACAGGCCGCCGAGGATGGATTTCATTGCTTTCATACGTTTCAATGTTTGGGTTAATGATTCACTATTGTCAATGTTTCGCATTGTCTTGGCCTTGACGCAACAAAGGTAAGCACAATGTTTGGCGCAGCCAAATCCGAGGAGACGATTTGCAGCGATTTTTCGAGGCCGTCAAGGAAGAAAATGATTTTGGGATTGGGCGTCAGGCGTTTACAGAGCCGACAAGGGGTAGTCTCGCCGGGAATCGAACCCGGATCTAAAGTTTAGGAAACTTCTATTCTAT
>CALNEX010000110.1 GCA_939791845.1 uncultured Mediterranea sp.
GCGACATCGTGCGCGGCGGCGCCACGGTCATCCTGGCCATGGGCGACGGACGGCGCGCGGCGGCGGCGATGGACAGGCAGTTGCGGGGGTGACAAAGAAAGCCACTGTAAAAACAGGCGCGGATTACGCAGACCACACGGAAAGACAATCCGTGAAATCCACGTAATCCGCGCCTTATTTATAGCTGTATCAATGACGTTTACACCAGCCTGTTCGTCGCCGGGTCGGGGAACACCACCGTCGGCTTGAACGTCTTGGCCTCCTCGAAGTCCATCAGGGCGTAGGACATGATGATGACGATGTCGTCCGGCTGCACCTTGCGGGCGGCGGCGCCGTTCAGGCAGATGCAGCCCGAGCCGCGTTCGCCCTTGATGATGTAGGTTTCGAAGCGCTCGCCGTTGTTGTTGTCCACAATGGCCACCTTCTCGCCGGCAATCATATTGGCCGCGTCCAGCAGGTCTTCGTCGATGGTGATGCTGCCCATGTAGTTGAGGTTGGCCTCGGTGACGCGGGCGCAATGAATCTTTGATTTCAATACTTCTATCAGCATCTCTTCTTATTCCTTATATTTAATGTTGTCAATCAGACGGACTTCCCCGCAGAAGACGGTGATGCAGCCCACGACGTAGGCGCTGTCATCCCACGCGGACACGTCCTGCAACGTGTTGCCGTCCACCAGGGAGAAATATTCCAACCGGAGCCCCGGGGCGGCCGCGATGCGGTCTTCCACGAACTGCTTCGTCTCGGGCACGGTGTGCGTCTTGGCATACTCCACGCTGGCGAAGAGCGTCTGCGAGATTTGCAGGGCCTCAGTGCGCTGTTCGGGCGTGAGGCGCTTGTTGCGGCTGCTCAATGCCAAGCCGTCGGCTTCGCGCACGATAGGGCAGCCCTTTATTTCGAGGGGGAAATGCATCTGGCGCACCATCTCGCGGACAATGGCCAGCTGCTGGAAATCCTTCTCGCCGAAGTAGGCGCGGTCGGGCTTCACCATGTCAAACAATTTGCTCACCACCTGGCAGACGCCGTTGAAATGGCCGGGACGGTACTTGCCCTCCATCACCGTGTCCAGCGGGGCATAACTGAATTGGCGCGTGTCCGGCTCGGGATAGACCTCCTCCACCGACGGGGCGAAGGCGATGGCGGCACCGTGCTGTTCGAGCAGGGCGCAATCAGCCTCCAGCGTACGCGGATACTTCAACAAATCATTTTTGTCATTGAACTGCGTGGGGTTGACAAACACGCTGACCACCGTCACGTCATTCTCTTTCACACTGCGGTCCACCAGCGAGGCGTGTCCTGCGTGCAGGGCGCCCATCGTGGGAACCAAACCAACACTTTTACCTTCGGCCCGCCGTGCCGACAACTCGGCTTGCAGGGCTGCGACTGTATGTATTACTTTCATCGTGATTGAAAAAAGTTATTAACTTCTATCTCATTGCGGCACAGGGCTTAGGCGCAGGCACGGGCAAGCACGGGCGCACGCTCCTGCAAGCACGGGCGCAGGCATCCCCGCCCGCGGACGCCCATACCCCCGCCCGCCAAACGGCAAGCACGGGAAGACGCCTCCGCAAATCGGGTGCAAAATAAGTCATTATTTGCCACATAACGAAAAAATAGGCCGACTTTATGCAGGAAAATCCTCCCAAAGGCATTCCGGACATCCCCTATAGCCCGCTGAAATACAAGTTCTTAACAAAACATAAGGAATTATAGGAGCGGGCAGGGTGCACGACCAAGCGTTTTTTTTCGTACCTTTGCGCAATAATTGAGAACATTAGCACTTATGACAAAGGTAAACAAGGTTTTATTCATCACACAAGAAATCGTCCCTTACGTCTCCGACTCCGAAATGGCCCTGCTGGGCCGCAACCTGCCGTCGGCCATCCAAGACAAAGGGCGGGAAATTAGAACCTTCATGCCCAAGTGGGGAAACATCAACGAACGCAGGAACCAGTTGCACGAGGTCATACGCCTTTCGGGCATGAACCTCATCATCGACGACACCGACCACCCGCTCATCATCAAGGTGGCCTCCATACAGTCGGCACGCATGCAGGTGTACTTCATCGACAACGACGATTACTTCCAGAACCGCCTGCAAGCCTGCGACGAGAACGGCAACGAATATGAGGACAACGACGAACGGGCCGTGTTCTACGCCCGCGGCGTGCTGGAGACGGTGAAGAAACTGCGTTGGCAGCCCGACATCATACACTGCCACGGCTGGATAAGCGCCCTGGCCCCCCTCTACATCAAACGCGCCTACCGCGAGGAGCCCTCGTTCCGCGACAGCAAGGTGGTCTACTCGCTCTATGACGACGACCTCCAGCAGAAGTTCGCCCCTGATTTCGCCAACCGGGTGCTGATGAAAGGGGTGACCAAGAAAGACCTGGCCGGCGTATCCTCGCCCGCGGACTTCGTGGCCCTGAGCAAGCTGGCCATAGACTACTCCGACGGCATCGTGCAGCAGAGCGAGCACGTCAACGAGGAGGTGCTGGCCTATGCCCGCCAATGCGGCAAACCCTTCCTGGAGTACCAGGGAGACAACTTCGCCGAAGCCTGCAACGACTTCTACGACCTGGTGGGAGGGGAAGAAGAGGAATGACAGACCTATTTCAAGACTGAGACTCAATCATGACAATGAAACTGAAGCATATCGGAACCTTGCTCGTGGCACTGGCCGCATTGTTCGGCTGCGACGACAACACAGGTTCATTGGGCATGGACATGCTGCCCTCATCGGACGGCATGGCCTCCCACACCGTTTCTTTTGACGTGCAGACCGAATCCGTGCCTGCCGAATCCGTATTCGCCAAAACCAGCACCGGCTACGTGGGCCGCTTCAGCGACCCCGACTTCGGCTACTACGAAAGCGGCTTCCTGACGGCCCTGACCTGCACCGAGGACTTTTCCTTGCCCGAAGTCTACAAGGAAACCGAATGGGACGAGGAGGGCAACCCCACCAAGGCCACCGGCTTCATGACGGGCGACAGCGTGACCAACGTGCGGCTGGTAGTGTTCTATGACGAATGGTTCGGCGACTCGCTGAACGCCTGCCGCATGAGTGCCTACGAGCTGAACCGCAAGCTGGACTATGACAACCGCTACACGAACATCAATCCCCAAGACTACTATGATGAAACGGGGCTGCTGGGACGCAAGGCCTACTCCGCCTACGACACCACCGTGCCCGACTCCGTGCGCAATGCGACAGACTCCAGCGGCAACCCCACCTATTCCCCCAGCATCGTCTTCAACCTGCCCACGAAGGAATTCGGCGAAGACCGCATCCTGAAGCCCTACCGCGACCCGGCCACGCGCCACTACTTCGACAATCCGGAGAGCTTCATCGACAACGTGTTCAAGGGCGTCTACCTGGCCAACGACCAGGGCGACGGCACCATCCTCTATGTGTACCGCGTGGACTTGCAGATGCAGTTCAACTTCTTCTACGTGAATGACAGCACGGGAGTGAAGCTGAAAAAGCAAGACGGGACGGACTCCACATACTACAGCACGCAGACCATCTTTGCCTCTACCAAGGAGGTGACGCAGGTGAACCACTTCCTCAACTCAGACCTCCTGGCCGAGCGGGTCAGCGAGAAGGATTGGACCTACCTGAAGTCGCCCGCCGGCATCTTCACGCAAGCCACCCTGCCCTACGATGAGATTTACACCCAACTGGCCAACGACACGCTGAACGGCGCCAGCCTGAGTTTCACTGCCTACCGGCAGGAGAACAAGCACGACTTCAGCATGGACATGCCGAACGAGGTGTTGCTGGTGCGCAAACAGGACTACAAGAAATTCTTTGAGGACAATGAAATAACGGACAATATCACCTCGTACGTGGCCACGAAGGCTTCGGGCAGCAACAAATACACCTACAACAACATCGCCCGCCTGGTGGCCACCTGCATCAACGAGAAGAAACAAGCGAAGGAAGCCGCCGGCAGCAATTGGGACGAGGCACAGTGGATGCAGGACAATCCCGATTGGAACAAGGTGCTGCTGATCCCCGTCAGCGTCACCTATGACACCAGTTCGGACACCCAACGCATGATCAGCATCCGGCACGACCTGCATCCCGGCTATGCCAAACTGCAAGGCGGCCCCAACAGCAATCCGCTGAAACTGGAAGTGACCTACACACGCTTCCAGCCACAAGAATAGCCGCGACACGAGAAGAATTCATTCATCTCATCCCCAGATATATTCATCAAAAAAGCTCCCTCGCGCGATGTGAGGGAGCTTTTTTATTGCATGGTCAACAGAGGCCGCTTATGCGTCGGTCGTCTTCTTGGTCCTGCGCTTGGGGGCAGGCTTTTCTTCCTTCTTCAGCTTGGCCTGGGCCTTCTCCAGCTGCTTGCGGAGCTCTTCAATCTCGATGCCCTGGTTCTTGATGGTGGTCAACAGCGGGTTCAGTTCCTCGTTGTCCACGTCCACGGGATAGAGCGAATCCACGCGCTTGATGAAGTCGCCCAAGATGTTCATGTAATTGGTGAAGGCGTCGTAAGGCGACTCGTAGATGCCACGGTTCAGACCCACACCGCTGTTCTTGGTGGTCATGAAGCGGAAGTTGTTGCTGGCCTGCAGATAGTCCCAGTCCTGCTTGATGCGGCGATCCGTGCAGAGGTGGACACGCTCGGCCACGCTGTACAGCTTGTTGAAGGCCTCACGCTGCATCACGTTGCCCAGCAGGCAGCTCGTGTCGCGCTCCTCGTCCAGCCAGGACATCGGGTCGGGCACGTCCAGCTGGGACACGGAGTTCAGCTTGGAGATGACTTCGCTCGGCGTGGAGAAGGTGATGCCTTTCTCCTTGGCGCAGACGGGCAGTGCCTTGATGAACTCCAGGATGTTGGAGGACAAGGGCTGTGCGATGCCCAGCGCGCTCAGCTCCATGAAGATGTTGATGACCTGCTCTTCCTGCGGCATGGAGTCAATCCAGCCTATGTAGCGGTCGGCAAAGAGCGGGTATTCGTTCCACTCGGAGTTGGAGAAGCGCAGGCTGATGTCGTCGGACAGCTTGTAGTCGCGCAGCAACAGCTTCAGGTTGGGATTCATGTTGCAGTGGTACACATAGTGCGGGCTCTTCCAACCCAGCACGTGCTTGGCACCCTCGGTCAGCATGCCCTTGAAGCCCATGCCGGCCACCACGGCACCAATCTCGTCCGAATAAATCAGGCTGGAGTTGCGGAATACTTTCGGTGCCTTGCCGAACATTTCCTTTATCTTGGCTGCCTGACGGGTCACTTCTTCGATGAAGCATTCTTCGTTGACCAGCGAAGACAGGCCGTGGGAATAAGGCTCGGCCAGGAACTCGCAGCAACCGGTGTCATTCAACTGGTGCAGCAGGTCGATGACGGCCGGCGCGTGGATTTCCAACTGCTCCAATGCCACACCGGAGATGGACAAGGCCACCTTGAAGGCGCCCTCGGACTTCTTCGCCATCTCGATGAGCGTGTTCAGGGCGGGGATGTAGGAGCGTTCGGCCACGTCGTTCATGCCGGTTTCGTTGGCATAGTCATCGTAGTAGTAGTGGTCGTTACCGATGTCGAAGAAACGGTAACGTTTCAGATGGATAATCTGGTGTATCTCGAAATAAAGACAAATCGTTCTCATTGCTTTAAAGTTGTTTTTGATTGGTTGGTTACCTATAGTTTCTTAACACATTGTCGTAAAGGCCACGCACTTTCAGCGCCACCTTCTCCCACGTGATGCCGTCCACTTCCTTCTTGCCTTCTTCCTGCAAGTAGTTGAACAAGGCGGGATTGGTGCAAAGCGAATAGATATAGTCGGCCATGGCGTGGATGTCCCAGTAGTCCGTCTTGATGACGTTGGTCAGGATTTCACCGCAACCGGACTGCTTGGAGATGATGGACGGCGTGCCGCACTGCATGGCCTCCAACGGGGCGATGCCGAACGGCTCGGACACGGAGGGCATCACAAAGACATCGCTGTCCTTGTAGACCTCGTACACCTGCTTGCCCTTCATGAA